>JAYVSL010000048.1:0-17887 GCA_043775355.1 Planctomycetota bacterium | reverse complement strand
GTTGTCGAATTTGTTCGCTCAATAAAATCTGCAAGACGGATGATTCAGATTGAGTGACAGCGCCTCACTCATCGAAGAAAGGTGCCCTTATGTACCATTTTATTGCACATATAAGACGAATCGTCTTCGGCGCGTGCAACTGATAGCACGCCATCCGTTCGTCAGGGATGCATTAACGCTAAGGCTGCCACTCCTGCTCCGGCGAAAACCGTACCGAATACCGACACCATGTCTGGCCGTTTCTCACCAAATGCCCACGTGACCACCAACACCAACACCGGAATCACGGCAACCATGGCGTGCACCTCAGCCGCAGAAGTCGTCGTCAGCGCCCATTGATAACACACCATTCCTGCACACGGACCCAGACAAGCATTCATGAGAAGCCACGGAAACGCCTGTCGCCAACGGCCAGGGCCATCACGCCACACGCGTGCAAAGGGAGCGACCAAAACAAATATGATCAACGACAATACCAGACCAGCCGCTACCCGTACCACCGCTGAATCGAGCCAATGGATCGGATCGCCAGCCGCCACTGCATTTTCGAAGCCCACCTTGCTCATCACCGATGCGCAAGCAAAACTCGCCGCACCAATCAATGCGCAAAGAATACCGATACCATCAAAACGATCGCCACGGCGCGGACGCAAAACCAACAACACACCCGTAAGAATTGCCGCAATGGCTGCCAAATGACGAAAGTCCGGAAATTCACCAAGTAAACACCAACTCATGACAGCCGCAGCGGGAGCAGCAAACGCATTCACCATCAAGGAAGTCACGCGCGGGCCAATTCGAGCATACGCCGAGAGCACAAAAATATCACACACCCCCATGCCCAGCACACCCGACCACAGAAACCACGCATCGCCTGCGCGATGGGGCGCCCACGGAGAATGACCGACCAACGCCGCGCACATCATTAACAGCGGTAAAGCGATGGCCAAACGCACCATGTTGGCGCTAATGCCGCCCAGGTGGCGAGCCGCGCGCGCTGACGTCAAAATCGAAGAAATAAAAAATCCAACTGCCAAAAATGTTGCGATCATGGATAATTCAATGCGAACGACGCCACATATCCTTGAGGGATCATCTCATTGTGACGAAATCTCGCCAACATATTGCAACATTTCATGGGAACATCTGTAGGTCTGCTGAGAGATAAACAACATCGAACTCACGCCAGAGGGTAAATTTGCCGATACCATTTCAGCTCATGGAATCGGCCCTCATGGCCATAGCTACTGTCTGGAAAGGCCGTTTTTACATGAGGACGCTGAGGCGCAGATGGGTCATCAATTAGGAGGTGAAGTGAGAAAGATCCGAATGTGCCGACGAATTCGCAGATTTTTTCCCTCTGCGGCTCTGCGCACCCTTGTCCAATTCTGAGTTTTTCAGACCGCTTCATAGCGACGCGGATGACGCATTATGCTAACGAGTACGTCTTCAACATTTCTTATGCACCCACAACCATACCCAGGTTGCGCCTGACAAGTACCTTGCCCATCTGATGCATCATCTTTTGTAAATGAGGGCCTAAAATGGCAGCTTTCAGATGGAATCGCATCTAGACGGTTTCCATCCGTGTCCATCCATCTACCGACCATCCGATGGAGGAATCATTTGTAAGAGGTCCTGTTGCTGCTGACTTTGTCGGCGAAAAAGTCCATAGAGGACGCTATTCATAATCGAGTCCGCCTGCATGCTGACCAAATCTGCGGGCAGGGAATCCGACGACGACGGAGCTTCGCTCGTAGCTGACATGGTGTCAGCTACGACTTGCGCGGCGGCGTCATCATACCGAGTCTGCCCAGCGCGAATGGCTTGAGCCGTGTTGAGGAGTCCCGAACCGGAAATGGATGCGATATCCATGGTCAACCTCGCTGCGGCTGATCATCACGGCCTAGAGTCCAATGCTTCCCAAAAATAGGCCAACATTGAACTTCGCCGTCAGGAGCGTCGCCTAACGGCGACGGGTAATGAATCAACCCAGAGAAGACGAAAAAGATCACTTTTATCCGATCTTTTCGCTCTTCTCCGAAGATTACTGAGCACTTAAAAACGCACAGAGATAATTGATGCAGAATGGTGAATCATGTCGGATCAAAACACCCGACTTACCAAAACATTCCATACGCTGACTGCTCTACGCTGGTCTCAACTCGTCCGTGTGAAAGAGCGCGTTGAGACTCATCGACATCGCGGATGGATTCCTCGTTTTCTGATGTCAGCATGTGGCGACTACCACATGAGCACTAAACAATTCAACATCAATCAAGCATCACAGATGACAGGACTGTCCCCGTCGGTACTTCGCATTTGGGAGTTGCGCTATCACTGGCCCAAGCCAGCGCGTAAGTCCAATGGATACCGCATCTATAAACCTGCGCTCATTGAAGATCTCAAATGGGTTGCCGATCGCATCGCGCACGGCAAGACCATCCGCGAACTGGTCTGCGAAGGTAAATTAGTACGCGATGAACTTCCCAAACGAAAGAAGCGCACTCCCAGTGCTGGTTTCGATTTCTCATCGATCGCACCGCCAACGACCAGCGAAGGGCTCCTCCTTCGCGAGCGCTTAGAGAATGCCATTCGTATTGGCGATAGTGGACAAGTGGCACTGGTGCAATCCATGGCCGTTCGGCTACGGCCAGATGAACGTGAAGCGGCGGTTAACGCCGTCTTACGTGTATTCGGACCGAAAGAAGAATGCGGAAAAGCCTGAACCTGAACCTGAACCTAAAATAGTGACTCTTCGCATTTTCCTGTGATGGAATTTCGAATCTGACTCGTCGCACTATGTCCCAAGATTTGTCTCAAGCCTTGTCTCAGGCCTTGTCTCAGGCCTTGTCTCAAGCCTTGTCTCAAGCCTTGCCTCAAGCTTTGTCTCGCACTTAGTCTCAAACTTAAAGTCTCGCTATGATGCTGCCCGACGCTTGGTCGCCCCTCAAAGGCGCCGACATCTATTTGCTCGATCTCGTGCTACGTGGCATCATTCAGCCCAACGCGAGCGTACTTGATATTGGCTGCGGTGCTGGACGAAATTTACCGCTCTTAGCGCACGCTGGGGCGACGATTACCGCAGTCGATACCAGCGCTGCCGCTGTCCATTCTTGCTCGCAATTGTTGGCGCAGATGCCCGGAACTCATACCTGCAAAATCGCAAGTCTGCCAAATTTAGGACTGGAGCAATGCTTCGACGCCGTGGCGTGCGTAGCCGTTTTGCATTTCGCGCCAGACCAAGCGAGCTTCCATACGTGGGCCAATGCCTGCTGGGAGCGAATCCTGCCCGGCGGAATTTTCTTCGCTCGCCTCTCGACCCGTATTGCTTTGCCTGAGGTGGCGACCCATTTCGCGTATCGCCCAACACTTGACGACATGGTGTCCTGTGAAAATCGCTGGCGTGCCACTCGCGTCGATCCGCTCAAGACTACGCTGGTGGAAGAATTGCGCGTTATGAGCACGTGGATACTGCGCAAGCCCGCCTGATGGGTCTCCAGTGCGCCAACCGGTCGAGACGATAATGAACCCTTGGTTCCGACTCGACCGGACGGTGTTCACATAGAATCCTTAACTGCCCATTATCCTTAGATGGATTTAGCCAACGAACGTGACGATGCCTGACATACCGCGACTTGGTTAATGAACTCTGAAATCACCGTGCGTTCGTTGATTCCAACCATGGGGGACAAATGAATGGCCATGGTCAAAATGAGGAGCGTGATTTCTTCAAGCGTTGGTGGCAGAGCAAAATCATTGGCGATGGCTTGTTGCAAACGGCGTCCGTGGGCGCCGACGAAAGCAACCGGATCTGACGGATCGACCGGCAATTCGGGCACGGTTAAAAGATCGAACCACGGCGGTGGCAAGAAAGGAATACGTTCATCGCCACTGAGTAAAATCCGCCGTTCGGCTTCGCTAACGATCGCGCCAATCGCGATGTCGCCTGATGCAGCAATCGTCGCCGCCGTAACGAGAAGTCCCCACACTAAATCGCCGTAGGCGTCGTGCGCGGCAAGACCAGGTGCTAACGTCTGAGAGGCCAGCCAATCGCCAAGCCGCTGTTTGGGTAACTGCTCGACATCGGGGCAACGCGTCAAACAGGGATTCGCTCCACCGGCAAAAGTAAAGGTGCTCTGTTCTTTATCTCGTCGCCGCGCCAACGGATAAACGCGACAGGCCAACGGACGGGATTGATGAACGGTGCAGCCGCTCTGAGCACTATAGAACGTGCACGAGCTACGCCCCACATGATCCGGCAAGCCATCGAAACGCAGCCGCGTGGCACCATCTTCGGTGTGTCGATCGCGACACTGCGCTGGGCTGATGCCCATATCACGGGCCAGAATCGCAATTTCCCAGGCGGTCATCGCGATACGGTGGCCATGACAACAGCTTCCCGAACGGGTGCAGGTCAAGGGCAGCTCAGATTCAAGAGAGAGCGGGTTCATAGGCCGAGAACAACGCACACCGCGAGCCAAATACGAAACGACTCTATTGCCTGAAAAATCGACCATTCACCTCTTTTCGGTCATGACAGGAACCGAATGCTCGTCTCGATTTTCTCAATTGAAGATCCTGGAGTCGATGGGATCTTTCCGTCAGGTCTGTTCTGCGTGATCAGCAAACGTATCCCTATTAGCAATCCCCGTGCGAGGTCCTTCATGTTTTGTTCCCCTGCTTCCCGCTCAGGTCTCGGCGGTCTTTTTCGCCTGATTATTCCGCTCGTCATGACCGCGCTGCTGTCAGCAGAAAACGCACCCGCGTGGGTCACCGATGTTCGCAACGCCGTGCGCGAAGAACTTGCGGCGGAGGCTTTACCGCTCGCGCATCAGCAACCAGCCGTGGACTTAGAAAGTACTTACGACCCTGCTTTGGGCCGCATGCAAGGCACCATGCGCATTGCCCTATTCAACGACTCGGCCGAGCCGTGGCCCGATATCGGTTTTGTTTTACACGCAAATAATGCGGCATCATATCACGGCAGTTCTATCACTATTGGCAAGACTCGCGTGGATGGGAAAATAGTTGATAACCAGCTGGTAGAGGATGGCCGCGGAGTGTTGTTACCGCTGGCACATCCACTCGCGCCAGGTGCCTGGGCTACATGTGAACTCGATTTCGTCACGCTAGTTCCTGAAGGCGGTGGTCGCGCTGGTTTACTCACGCGCGATAAAGAAGCGCACCATCTGTACAGCTGGCTGCCCGAACCCGCCATTCGCCGAGGAAACTGGCATTTTCCTGCTATTCCAGTGATGTCAGATCCATCCTTTGTGCGCGCCTGCGATTATCGTTGGCGCCTTCACCTACCCGAAAAATTTACGTTGGTCGCGGGCGGTTTGGAAACTCGCCAAGCGGATGGCTCATGGCTCGTCCGTGCACCACGAACACGCAATCTGGTTGCTTGGCTCAGCGATCAGCCGGTACAAATCATGAGCCTGACACCGACTACTGGACCGACGGTCCGAGTCGCATTCCTCGGTAAATATACCATTCAAGCAGCGTTCTGTTTGAGCGCTGCACGCGATACGCTCGCCATCGCCAGCGAAGCATTCGGCGCTTATCCACGACGCAGCTATGATGTGGTCTTCACCACTTTCAGCGAAGCCGTTGGCGGCATGGAGGCGAGTGGCTTAACCTTTGTGCATCAACCTCTGCTCAAACAAATACATTGGCGTGCGCGCGATCCACTCACCGATCAAGACGTTCCGCTCATGCATACCGTCATTCATGAAGTCATGCATTCCTGGTGGTACGATCAAGTGGGCAATGATACCGGCGATGAACCTTGGCTTGACGAATCACTGACCGAATGGAGTTCGATGTACGTCTTCGAACGCCTGCGTGATCGCGAGGTCATGAAAAATATGGCTTCTACCCGCCTTTCGGCACTGCCCCTGCTCGCAAGATCGATGGTCCCGCTCAACAGCGCCGGGGATAAAATGAACGACATGCAATTTGGTATTCTGGTCTATCATCGAGGACCGTTATTATACGAAGCGTTGCGCGCCGAAGTCGGCGACGAGATTTTCTTTACGGCTCTACGCAACTGGTATCGCACGCACTCCGGTGACGTGGTTTCGCGTTCTGATTGGGATACGACCTTCCTGAGTCTCTTGCCGGAAAATCGTCGCGCTGATTTCGCGAAGAGTTGGATCGAAGGAATTGACGATCCCGTCCCAGCAAGCCTTGATCAGATTTTGCCCGAGGGAGATGCGGAAGAAATCCGCAGCCACATGGGAAAAAGAAAGAAGCCGGTGACCAAGCCGGAAAGTATGCCGGAATCGAATGAAGAAACGCAAACGGAAGCGAAGCCGGAAACGAAAACAGAAGCGAAGCCGGAAACGAAAGCGGAGTCGCCGCAGTTAGTGCCCTAATGGTTCGGAAAAAAATGAGCGAAAAGCATACGCTTTCACATCTTTTACATCTCTGTCACCGTCTATTCTGCCACCGCTGAACCAAACATTGCCAAGCGCAAAATCACGGATTGAATCCCGCATCTCATCAACATCGGCCCTCGTCATCTAACGGATAGGATGTCAGGCTTCGAACCTGATCATGGCGGTTCAAATCCGTCCGAGGGCGCCAGTTGACCAGTTGATGATTATTGCCAAATCCGTGGCGATATATGTCATGACTCAACCTTTGCGCCACCACAGCTCCATCATGAGCGCTGCAAGATCAGGTAGATTCCGCGCCGTAACATCAGACGCTCCGCTGCTCGGAGCCTGATCTTATGAGTAGCGCAACATCCGTCGTCTATCTGGTCCGCCATGGTGAAACCGAATGGGCTCGCAACGGTCGACACACAGGACTCACCGATATTCCACTGACGAAGACCGGCGAAGAAGCCGCCAGCCTGATCGCGAATGCCCTCACCAACGTCACTTTTGCTCAGGTGTGGACCAGTCCATTGCAGCGCGCCAAACGCACCTGTGAATTGGCCGGATTTGGCGCACGAGCACAAACGGAAGCCGATTTAGTCGAATGGGATTATGGTAATTACGAAGGACTACGAAGCGTTGAGATCCATCAGCAACGACCAGACTGGTTGGTGTTCAATGACGGTTGCCCTGGCGGCGAAATGCCTGCTCAGGTCGGCGCGCGGGTCGATCGCTTGATTCAGCGCTTACGAACCCAAACCGGCAAGACCCTGATTTTTTCAAGCGGACATTTACTACGCGTCATGGCCGCACGCTGGCTCGGCCTGAAGGCAGAAGACGGTCGACATTTCGCACTCTCCACCGCCTCGCTCAGCATCCTTGGCTACGAACATGGCGACCGTGATCCGGCGATAATGTTGTGGAATCATCAGCAGCACGCGATCCCAGGGCGCTAGCGATGGTTCATGCCCTCAACGGTGTCGGAAATGAAGGCCGGGGCACTGGCCGAAAATAAAATCTCAACGACGGAAGACACCAAAGCAGAAAGGAAAGTCATGCGACTTTCCTTTCTGCTTTGACTCATGGATTGTCTTGATTGATCAACGATCAATCACCGAACCGATCGCATCATCAGGTCAGCGTCTTGCGCTTGGTGGCGATCACCGCGATGAGATCGTTCCATGATTTGACGAACGAAGCCGCGCCATCGTCCTGGAGCTTGGTCGCCAGCGCGACGATATCGACACCGGCAGCGGCGAATGACGCCAACACGGTTTTGCTGTCACCACCATTGGTCGCCAACGGAGCGCCAATCGCACCGTGATCGGCCAGCGCTTTCAACGTCGCTTCGGGCATGGTGTTGACCGTGTACGGTGACGCGAGGCCGGTGATATACAGTTGATCTGAAATTTTCGGGTCTTTGGTGCCGGTGCTGGCCCACAGCAAACGCTGACGCCGACCACCCGCGTTGGAGATACGTTCCCAGCGCGGTGAAGCCAACAAAGTGCGTGACGCCAGATACGTCTGCTGAGCAACCGCTAATGCCAGGCGATTGTTCAGCGCTTCGGGAACTTTGCCCACCACCGCCGCGTCCCAGCGACTCACGAAAACCGAGGCCACTGAGGCGACATAGGGATTGAGGCCAGCGGCAATGCGCCGTTCGATACCACGCAGATACGCTTCGGCGGCAGCTAAATAGTGTGCGGTCGAAAACAGCAACGTGACGTTCACGGGAATGCCGGCAAAGATCGCTTCCTCAATCGCGGGCAGGCCTTCGGTCGTTCCAGGAATTTTAATAAACAAATTCGGACGACCCGCAGCAGCAAATAATTCTTTCGCCGCAGCAATGGTCGAAGCCGTATCGTGCGCCAACAACGGCGACACTTCCAACGACACAAATCCGTCAACGCCATTCGTGCGTGTATGCAATTCACGGAAAATATCGGCGGCGGCGGTCAAGTCGGCCAATGCCAATTTGAAAAATAAGGATTCATCAGAGAGCTTGCTGCCCGCTAACGCTTTGATTTCTGGATCATAGGCCGAGCTCTTCGTCACGGCTTGATTGAAGATCGTTGGATTCGAAGTCAGACCCGTCACCGACCACTCGTCGATATAGCGCCGGAGCGTGCCGCTGCTCAGCAGATCGCGGGTGATATTATCGAGCCAAATACTTTGGCCGAGATCGTGCAGGGCTTTGGTAGCGTTCATCAGAAACTCCTAGAAGACAAAAGGGGAAAGAGAGGAAAGAGAAGAAAGAGAGGCGAGGAAAGGAAAGGAAAGAGAAGAAAACCAAGTCGATAGCCATAGAGACAGCGCCCGACCGCAGACAAGATAAACGATAAATCACGAGTTCACAAGCGGCGCTAGTGAGGCCAGACCGAGCAACCAGATGTTTGCCCGATCTTGATTCACACTTCGTCGGTTATTTACCCATCGAATCGCCACTGCGCCCGGCTGTCACGCGTCAGTGGAAGATTGAGCAAACTCGCGCGAATCATTTCAATCGGCATTTCGCCACAGCGCAAAACGGCATCGTTGAACTGCTTCACCGTCATACCGCTGGCAATCATCTCTTTTGCTAAAGCACGCAACTGCAGGCCGCCGATCATGTAGCCGCATTGATAAAGCGGAGAAAAATCACCCGCAATAAAACGTCGCACTTCGCTGGTTGCGCCCAAACGTTCGTGGCCAACGCGATCAACCAAAAAGTCGACCATTTGTGGCGGGGTCATTTGCTCCAAATGAAATTTTAAACTGACAATGATACGCGCCGCCCGATGCATGCGCCAAAATAACATGCCGATCTGATCTTCTGGAGAGCGTGCATAACCCTGATCCCACAACGCCATTTCCCAATACAGCGCCCAGCCTTCGACCAAAAATGGTGTCGAGAATGATTCGCGATAGGAACGGAATCGTTGTGAGTAAAATTTTTGCAGATGATGACCGGGAATTAATTCGTGCGCCGTGGTCAAGCGCGAAAAATGCAGGTTATTACCACGCATGGTCATGATTTTATCAGCGTTGCTCATGTCATCTCGGGCATAAGCAACCAGGATGTGCATGTCATTATAAGCAACGTACGGAGTCTGTCGTTGCTCTTCGGTTGAGATCATCGCAATACGCCACGTCTCTTCGCATAGCGGTGGAACCGTGACTAAATCACGCTGTTTTAAGAAGGCGATCGCCTCTGCCGCCTGTTCTGCAATATAAGCCTCCTGTTTCCCAGGTGGCACATAATGGCTTTTCACCTTGGCTAGAGCGGCATGCCAATCCTCGCCGAGTCCCATAGCGTTCGCAGATTCCTTCATGCGCGCTTCACACCAGGCGAATTCACGTTCACCGATGGTTAATAATTCCTGCGCGGTGTACGGCAGGTATTCGAGCGCAAGATCACGCGCCAAGCCACCAGCGCCCAGCGCTTCGCCAAGCAAGGGATCGCCTTTTTCACCTTTCACCCCAGCGATTTCTTCACGCAAAAATTTCACGTATTCCTCCAACGCCTTATCGATTTCTTCATAGGGCGCTTTCATCCACCAATTGAATTCTGGCTGAGATCCGGCGTATGATTCGTGCCACGCTTTTAAACCCTGGCGAATGCCGTTGCTGGTTCGTGCGGCACGGAAAGCCAATAATGGTGTAAGCACTAACGGCGCTTGATTCGCCTCACTTCCAACCGCTGCACCTGCTGCTGTTCCTGCGTCAGGAGTGGCTTTCGCCCCCTCAATTTTTCCGCCTGATTCTTTGCCTGACTCTTTGCCTGACTCTTTGCCTGGCTCTTTGCCTGACTCTTTGCCTGACTCCTTAGCAGAATCTTTCGCTGGTTCTTTGCTGGCGGCTTTACGACCCAGTTCTAAGCGCGCACGGAGTTGGCGAATTTGTTCGGGAATTACCGCCAGATCCTTAGCAGCAGCCGCGAAATCTAACGGCTTCATACGCCAGCGAGCAAGCTCCAACGCTTCAACGGTGGCGGCAAATGGCAGCAATTCGGCAATCTGATCCAAACGCTTACGATCTTGGCCGAGCTTGGCGCGTTCGTATTCCAATTGTTCGCGCAACAGCAACCAATCGATTCGCCCGGCTTGATTCAGCGAAGCAAAATCCGTTGCCGCCAAAGTCTCTTGCCACTCCGCATACAACTTGTCCATCCGCTGCTGACGCACGCTGGACCAAGAAAGATCGTAAAATTGCGCCACGCTGCGACGTTCGGTTTCGTACAAGCGTACGCTTTCAGAAAACTCCGCCTCACCCGCTGTCACCAGCGTGACGGGCGTCACCGCCATAAAAAAAGCCGCTATGGGAACCATCATCAAGGTAGCAGCAGAGCGGGTTCGAGCGCAAGGATTCATTGCATTTTTTCCCAGGGCAAAGTGGAACGAGGTCAACGTATGGGTTGTTCTTCTACGCGGCTCTGCCGAACCATCTAGCCCCGGATTGCGCGAACCCCATTACTGACGACCGCCGCCAGGTGGGCGCGTAACGCTTGGCTCTTCGCAACATCAGGCATAGCTTGTAAGAGTATGAGGAAAGTGGTTCGCCAGTTCTCGTCCGCTGTTCGCCAGTTCTCGACCACGAAAGCCGCACATGCTGCCACCGCGAATCGTTCTCGTCCTGATTCTGATTACCTGTGCGTTTTCTTGGTCGCACGCCAGTGAACAATCGCCACCAAAGAACGCCACTGAGCCACAACGCTTGGCGCCCACCACGTTTTATGTCAGCCAATCGTTTGGCGATGACCATTGGTCTGGTGATGCCGCAAAGCCGGAAGGCGCACGCGGTCCGTGGAAAACTCTGGCCAAGGCCTCTGCCCAGTACATCGCAGGCGACCGAATTCTGCTCAAATGTGGCGATACTTGGGACGAAGAACTATCACCCAAGGGCAGCGGTACGCCGGAGAAACCGATCACCATCGGATCCTATGGCGAAGGTGCGAAACCCATCATTGATCGCCAAGACGAGCGCAAAGATTTATTCGGCATTCGTCTGACTGATCAGGAAGGATTCAAGATCGTTGGCATTGAATTCGCCAAATGCATGACCGGAATCTATGCCGACTATTCAGTCGGATCACCGACGCGAAAATTTCTCTGGGTCGAAGATTGCTATTTTCACGACTCGCTGATGTACCAACACTACGAAGATTATCCGAAGCGGAAAATCGGCCTCGGCATTTGCCTATTTTCTTACGAAACGAAAAACAACATCGTCATGAAAGACGTGACGGTCAAAAACTGCATCTTCCGCCGACTGGCTTCCGGCATTTGGACCAACAGCCCCGACAACTTCAATAAAAAGGCAGGAAACATCTATAATTTCGCCAGTTTTACTGTTGAGCACTGTCTTTTTGAGGAAGGCTATCAGTGGCAGCTCGGCATGCGTGGGATTGATGGCGGAACCGTGCGCAATTGCGTCACGCTTGATATCGGACGAAACTTTCGCTCATTCAATGGCGTTGCCGGGGCAATGTTTGCTCGCTGCAAGAATTGGTTGTTTGAAGACAGCGAATGGGGATTTATTTCCATCGGTCTTGGCAGTGGCGACGGTGAAGCCTTCGACTTCGAATCGAATTGCGACCACATGACCATGCGTCGGTGCCTCTTCCATGATACTGACGGCCCTGGTTTTCTGCTGTGTTGTTATGCTTCTGGACCAGAGCCAGAAACCGACATCCACATGGAAAACTGCGTCCTCAATGGCAAGGCCAGCCATCCGATCCGCTTACCGAGGTGCGAAATCGTCAACACCACCGATTGGAATGAATGCACCTGGAAAGACTGCCGATTTTATCTCTCAAAAGGCGAGCCACTGATGAAAGTGATGGATCCGGAGAAAGATAAAAAATCGTCCTTCATCAATTGCTTGCTCAAAGATTTGAGTGCCGCATGCAGCACTCCGCGACTGATTACCAAGGTCAGCGCCTCGACGGAAAGCAAAGGCCAAACAGCCACCAAGGTTGCCGATGGCGACGCGGCCACCGTTTGGAAAGCCACCGCCGCTGAAAACCAATGGGTTCAACTTGAGTTCAGTAAAGCGACCATGATCACCGAATTCAGAATCAAAGAAGACGCGGCGTCTTCCGTTGTGCGCTACGTCATTGAATGCTGGGACGACAAAGAATCCAAATGGGTAAGCTGCTTCAATGGCACCACCATCGGTGCCGATTTTATCGCGCCGATCGTTGGCCGAAGTACTAAAAAAGCGCGGCTGAAGATCATCCGAACCACCAAAGAGAATCCGGCGATCAGATCATTCGAAGCCTACAGTGATCTCACCGGTGAAGTCTTTCAGGTCCCGCGAGGTGGCGTGCCGCCTGAGCGAGTTGGAAAGTAAGCGAAGAAGCTGTCTAGAAACTGGCGAATGACCTGGAGGACCGGAGAAGCCAAGAGCCAGAGTGGACTATATAATTTTGAATCCATTCATTCTCCGGTCCTTTGGTCCTCTCTGTTTGATTTCACCTTTCCCAGACAGCTTCAAAAGACCAGCGAATTCAGCCTTTTTCGTCTTCCGACAGATCTGCGTCTTCCGCGGGGACCTCGTTTGAGCCTTCGCTCGCAGCTTCGTTCGCCTCCTTCGCTGACTTTTTGGAACGACGACGCTGCAATCGCTCAGTCATTTTCAGATAAACCAGGAGCTTCTCCATGGTCTCTTTGCCAATGCCTTTGAGCGCACTACTGGGATTATTGAAATCGATAATGAGCGCGTCTGCGAGTTCGATCGCGGCAAGAGCGCGCATTTCGTCTGGTGGTTTCATACATCATTCATGGGTAAGGAAGGAAGGTTATCCGTATGGCAGGAGAACGCTCCGGCCCAGTCATTTGTGTCGAATCAACGCTATCGATCGCGCACGATCACGCCACCGGCGATCGTTATGGCACATGACAGACGCGGCCGCTACCTGCCGACTACCGGCGGTTACCTTCATTTTTACTGATATTTCTCACTATTTCTTGCTTACGCCCAGTTCTTTAAGCAAGCGCGGCGCGGGATTGATCTGATCCATAAACCACAGCATGTAACGGATGTCCATGCCGATGGCGCGATCATACTTGCTGTCATACACCCAGTTTGAACTGACGCTTTCCCAGGTGCCGTCGAAGGCCAAGCCGACGAGTTCGCCTTTACCATTCATCACCGCTGACCCGGAATTTCCGCCGGTGATGTCCAGGTCGGTCAAGAAATTCACCGGGAGCGTGCCGAGTGCCGCGTCGGCATAAACGCCGTAACGCTTCGCTTTCACCGCCTCAAGAACATCCTTTGGCGCATTGAACGGTTCTTCGCTGGTCGCTTTAGCCGCCATGCCCTCAGCGGTAGTGAAGGGGAAATACTGCACGCCATCACGCGGCTGATAGCCAACTACGTGTCCATAGGTGATGCGTAAACTGGCGTTGGCATCGGGATAAACGTGACCACCCGTGCTGCGGCGGAAATCCTGAACACCAGCTAAATAGAGTGGACGATAACGAGAAAATGCGCCCGCAGCAGCGTTGCTGTCTTCTTCCATTTTCAGCAATGTCGGCATCACCATTACGGCAAACTTCATCATGGTGTCACTACTGGCTTCGAATTCTGCGCGGTCTTTTTTCAACCACGCCACGCGCTGATCCAGTTTGCCGATCTGAGTTCCGGTATAAAGCGCATCGAGGGCGCGATTGAGGGCATCTGCGTTATCACCGCCAATCCAAGCATCGACGGCGGCAACGCGTTGGGCGGCTGGCAATTTTTGATACTGACCAAGCCAGTACGCCAACAGTTGTTTTTCCATGATCGGGTCAAAACGCTTTTGCAATTCGCCAAGTCCACCTTCGATGCGCGGTAAATCACGCTGCTGATATCCGGGAACACGCTCGGCGTCGGGCTTTGCTTGCTCAATCGCAAGGCGATACAAGCCACGCGCAGCGCCCACCGATCCAAGATTACTTATCTGACTCAGGAGCAAATCGCGGTCACGCGTCATTTTCGCTCGCTCAATAAATCCCAGCAATTTCGCATGTGCGTCCAGCGCCTGTGCCCCTGCTTCGCCACGCGTTGCCAACCATTTTAGCACGGCTTGTTCATCCTGATGCTTGCGTTCAGCAGCATGGCTACGGGCAAAACCCTCCACTTGTCCAGCAAAGTTCTTTAAGGCGTTTTCCCACCCGCGCACCGTGTTGGCGTACTTAATAGCGATGTCGGGATTGGTCTTTCCCATTTCCTGAACCAACGCCGTCACGTTCTTGTAATGATTACCAACGGTCGGATAGGTCCACGTCGACGTATTGTCAAATTCGGCAGCCAGAGCGTAACGATTGGTGCTGCCGGGATAACCCGCCACCATTACATAATCGCCAACTTTCAGCGGCGCGCTCGCCACCTTCAACCACTGTTTTGGCTGATACGGAACGTTCTCCGGCGAGTAATCAGCAGGCTTACCGTCTTTGCCAACATACGCGCGCATCAAACTAAAATCGCCGGTATGACGTGGCCACATCCAATTATCGACTTCACCACCAAAATTTCCCACGCTGCTCGGCGGAGCATACACCAAACGCACATCTTTAATTTCCAGTTGTTTGAACAGGCGGTACTGCAGCCCGCCAAAAAAACTATAGACGCGACAGAACATGCCCGGCTCGACTTCGCCTGCCGCAACGATGGCTTTTTGCGCGACTTCAATCGCTTTCTGACGTGCTAAACCGTCCATCTCGGGCTTGACCTGCGCCAACACCTGAGCGGTCACGTCGGTGATGCTTTCCAACACGAAGACGCGCGCATTCGGACCAGCGGGAAGTTCATCGGCAAATGCGGCGGCACTGAATCCATCGCGAATCAAATTGCGCTGCGGCGAAGAATTGAGCTGAATGGCTCCGTAGGCGCAATGATGATTGGTCGCCACCAAGCCCTGCGCAGAAACAAACGACGCACTGCAACCGCCCAACGAAACCACCGCGCCCATCGGCTGGCCGTTCAGATCGGCCAATTGCTTGGCATCGATTTCTAAGCCCGCCTTTTTCAGCTCATTAGCAATGTCTGGCAGTTGCTGCGGAACCCACATGCCTTCGGCGGCTTGAACGGTGAGAAGGATTGAGCTGACGAGCGTGAGGGCGAGATGACGCATGAGATTCCTTTTATTGATCCGAGATCAACCCGGCGGGATAGCGGCAATGAAACCACCAGCGATGACGCATGGAACTCCGAGCCTGTCGTCGTCTTCCTAACAACGACAGCTCTCGGTTCTTCTGTGGTCGGATACAGGTTACTCGATATCTTTAATCAACTTCTTGATGAATGGCGTCGCCGCCAACGCCAAGAGGCCCGCAACAAATGATGCAATAACGAACATCAAATAGAAGTCTGCTTGGCCACCAAGCTTGAACCATGGGTACCAAGGAAGTAGGACGGTGCCTTTTTCAATACCTTCAACCTGTCCGGCCAGCATTCCCCCAAGCTTGCCCGCGACTACGTTCGACAGGAAATAAATACCCATGAGGAACGATACGTATTTCACCGCCGCTGCGCGCGTTACGAAGGCTAGAGCTGTTGGTGAAATGCATAATTCGCCAAATGTGTGCAGTGTGTAGGTCGCAAAGAGCCAAAACATGCTGACCTTCGCACCCGATGCTCCATTCATACTTCCAAGCACCATGAAAACATAGCCACCACCAACCAGAAACAATGCTATCGCCACTTTCATTGGCTGACTTGGATTCAGTTTGCGCCGCGCCAACCATGACCACATCATCGCAAACAATGGGCTGAGCAAAATGATCTCGAGTGCATTGATCGATTGAAACCAGGTGGCTGGAATTTCTTTTTTGCCGACTGTAGCGGCGATTTCGACTGGGGCAGACTTGTCGACTGGGTCGGCGATGCCAATCCAGTCGGCCAGGGCACCTTGACGTTCCGTATTTTCGGAAGCGAAGATGTTGAGAGAGCTTCCCGCCTGCTCATAGGCCGTCCAAAATACCGCGTTGAAGATCACGAAAATCAGAATCGTGGCCGTTGGGCCACGATTGAGCGGTTCCTGCTTGCGAATAAACCACACGGACCAAGCCAGGATGAGTACGCACATCACCACCGATACCAGCATTCCAACGATTCCCGTTCCCATCACTGCATCGACGCTTTTTCCCATCTGAGCAAACGCTCCGGTGTGAAATAACACGGCAACCACCACGGAAAGAACGATGGCACCAATCAAAAAGTGCGGTGCGCGATTAGGAACGCCGGCAGGAGCAGCGCCAATATCGCCAAGCCACGACTTTTTAAACAGCATATAGATACTCAACCCAATGATCATTCCGACCGCAGCCGAGCCGAAGCCCCAATGCCAGCCAACTTTTTCGCCAAGCGTGCCACAGACATACACGCAGAGAAAAGCACCAAGATTGATACCCATGTAAAAAATTGTGAACGCACCGTCTCGGCGTGGATCCGTCAATGAATACAGTTGTCCAACCATGACCGACACGGTCGGCTTAAAATGACCGGTGCCGAGAACGATTAAAGCCAAGCCCATGACAAACAATGACATGCCCATGTCATTGTGAGCCAAACCACCAATGCCAGAGATCGCCAACACCACATGGCCAAAGGTAATAAGTAAACCGCCTACCATCATGGAACGATGCGTACCAATAATACGGTCTGCGATCATACCTCCCAAAAGCGGCGTCAGATAAACTAAACTCGTATACCAACCATATAAATTATTGGCATCGAGCTTCGACCATCCCCGACCTGGATTAAATCCATTTTCATCACCCGTAACTTTTTGAATAAGATAAAGAACCAACAACGCCCGCATGCCGTAATAACTAAACCGCTCCCACATTTCGACCATGAAGAGCAGGAACAGCCCACGCGGATGACCAAGGAACGTTTTTTCATTGGCCGCGCCGGGCAAGACCGCTTGAGGATTCGACAAGGTGTACTCCTTCGGGCGTTTGATCGCCTCATTTATCTTTAACTCGACGTCACTCGACGTCACTCGACACACCATTGCAGCGATTTTATCGCGCTCGGTACCATCGTTTTCACTTTGGCGGGCGGACTTGATCTGTGCTCAGCATGCTCCGCAAGCATGAAATCGAAGCGGCCGGCAGGGTGCACCTCCCGGTTTCTTGTGATTTTTTTCAGGAAAGCGCTGTGCGTTTGTACACTGGATCTTAGGTCAGAGTTGATATGGGGCGGATCTCGCTTCGTTGACGCTGCCAAGACCAGTACGGTAAGCCGTCAGACTGCTTGCGGAGTCCATTGCGCTTTTCTGCGCTATAAAACTCACTCTTTCGAGATCTTTCGGCTAAACCACCTCACGTTGCATCGCCACCAGACGCGTAAAAACCCGCTCGTCATCGCGTAGGCCGCTGTGTTCGTATTCGTTGGTAATCCACGGTCTGAGATTATTTATCGCTGCGGCAGTGCGCTCGGACAGCGCTGGCGGAACGTACATATCTTCGGCGTAGATCGCGGCGACTACCGGGACGGTGTTGCGGCGCAGGCGTTCGGCGTCGTAGAGCAATGGC
>JAYVSL010000047.1:0-15432 GCA_043775355.1 Planctomycetota bacterium | reverse complement strand
CGGTCCCAGCTCCAAAAAATTGCCCCGTGCCGGCTGGCAGCCGGCGGTCCCAGCTCCAAAAAATTGCCCCTTGCCGGCTGGCAGCCGGCGGTCCCAGCTCGAAAAAATTGCCATGGGCCGACGAGGACGTCGGCGCTCCCAGGAAAAAAATCCATGGGCGTCTTGCGCCCTGGGGTCGCGGCCTAGCGTGTGCCGCCCATGCGTCGGCTCCGCGATTCGTATTTGTCTGATCCACGTGTCACCGCAGCGGTGGAGGCGGTGGTCAATGCCCGGCCGCTGACCATTGGCGCGTGTCATGGCGGTCTGATTCCGGTGTTGCTCGCGGCGATGTGGGTGCGTTTGGAAGAGCGTGGGATCGCGCGGCCATTGATCGTCGCCAATGATCCCTCGACCTTGGTCGATGATTTTGAAGAGCTCGGAATTGTTGCGGCGGCGTTGCCAGAATTAGAACGCTTCGCTGAGGACGCCGAGGTCAGCGATCGCAGCGGTCACAATCGTCGCCTCGCTGCGCTCGAAGCATTTAATTCTGGCGCGATTTTAGTCGCAAATCCCATCGCTGTCGAACAGCCAGTGCCGGATATCGGCGCGTTGGCTGCCGCGAGCATTGTGCTGAAGCCGGGATCGACCTGCGATTTGCATCAATTGGTTGAACGCTTGGTTGATGCGGGCTATCGGGTGACGCCGATGGTCGAAGGCCGTGGCGAATTGGCGGTGCGTGGCGGAATTATCGATGTGTATCCGTGGATCGGACAACATCCGCTGCGCATAGAATTTTTTGGTGATCAAGTCGAAGCGATTCGTCGCTTCGATGAATTCAGCCAAGAATCGATCGCTAAGGCAGACGAAGCGGTACTGGCAAGCGCGAGCGGTGGCTTAGCGACGCGCGACCTGTGGTCGCAATTGCCCGCTGGTCCGGTGGTGGTGCTGGGTGACGTGGCGCTGCGTGGTCGTTTGAAAAAAGATCACGGTCGCGCCGAACTGCGCTTCGCCCGCCAGTTAGAAGCAGGCGCATACGACGGCGCATCGGTCGGCATTGATCGCCTGAAAGGTGATCTGCGACGTGGGCTGGTCGAACTCACGCGCCTTGGCGAAGAGCATGCGGCGGGAGCCGAAAAAAATTCGCCGATTCTGTTGGCGCGTAACGAAGAGTCGGTCAAAGAAATGACCGCACACTGCGGTGACGTGGGCATCATCGCCGATATTCGTGTGGGTCGCTTGTCAGCCGGTTTCCGCGATCTGGAACGCGGCTTGGTGGTGGTTCACGATTACGAACTTGCTGAACGAGCGCCGGTTCGTCGGCGTGCGATCAAGATTGCGGGCGGCACGCCATTATCGTCGCTGACTGATCTCAAACGTGGCGACTTCGTCGTTCATCTGCGACATGGCATTGGCTTGTTCAAGGGCATGGCCACGCTGGAAAAACGCGGCTTTCTTGAAGACTTTTTGCTGTTGGAGTTTGCTGAGGAATCCAAGCTCTACGTTCCCGTTGAAGCCATCGACTTGGTGCAGAAATATGTTGGCGCCACTGGTCGCAGTCCGGAACTATCGAAAATCGGTGGCATCGCCTGGGCGAAAAAACGCGCGCGGGCAGAAAAGGCGATCCAAGACATGTCTGCGGAATTGCTGCGTGCGCAGGCGCAGCGTATCGCCGCTGGCGGCAACGCTTGCGGTCCGGACACGCCCGAGGTGCGCCAATTCGAAGCGGCATTTCCGTATGAAGAAACGGAAGATCAATTGGCCGCCGTACGCGAGCTGAAAGTCGACATGGAACGCGGCATCGCGATGGATCGCTTGCTGTGCGGCGACGTTGGTTTTGGCAAAACCGAAGTCGCCATGCGCGCGGCCTTCAAAGCCTGTGCCTCCGGATACCAAGTTGCGATCTTAGTGCCGACCACGTTGTTGGCGGAGCAACACCTTGAAACCTTTACCGAACGTTTTGCGGCGTTTCCCTACGCCGTCGCAGGCATGAACCGTTTTCATAGCCCGGAAGATAAGCGCAAAGTATTGGCGGGTGTCGCCGCTGGCGATGTACGCGTGTTGATCGGCACGCATTCGATTTTGACTGATAAGCTGCAATTCACCAATTTGGGATTGCTGGTGGTTGACGAAGAGCATCGCTTTGGCGTGAAGCAGAAGGAAAAGCTCCGCGCGTTGGTTGGCAAAATGCCGGACGTGCTTGAGAGCCGTGTAAAAACGCAGGATGCCGAATTGTCGGGAGGAGAAGACGCGAGCGCGGACGCTGAGGTAATCGTCAAAGACGCACCAAAGCCATGGATCAAGCCGCCGGATGTGCTCACGCTCAGCGCCACTCCGATTCCGCGTACGTTGCATTTTAGTTTGTTGGGGTTGAGAGACATCAGCGTTTTGGCGGAAGCGCCAGCCGAGCGCATGGCGATAGAAACCCGCGTTTCACCGTGGGATGATCAGATGGTGCGCCACGCACTGGAACGTGAACGCGAGCGTCAGGGTCAATTATTTGTAGTGACCAATCGCATTCAGGATCTGGATACGCTGGCTTACAAGTTGGCCAAACTCGCGCCGGGATTACGCCTCGACACGATTCATGGTCAGATGGATGAAGATCGCATCGCTCGGGTGATGGATGCATTTCGTAAGCGCGAACTCGAATGTTTGGTGTCGACCTCGATTATCGAATCAGGCATTGATGTGCCCAATGCCAATACCTTGTTTGTGAATAATGCGCACTGTTTTGGCTTGGCAGAATTGCATCAGATTCGTGGTCGTATTGGGCGTTTTACGCGTCAGGCGTATGCCTATTTCCTGACTCCACCAAATCGCGAATTGACGCAGGAGGCGCGCGAGCGACTGAATGCGATTCAGGAATACGCCGAGCTCGGCGCGGGCTTTAAATTGGCGATGCGTGATTTAGAATTGCGTGGCGCAGGAAATTTACTTGGCGGTGAACAGTCGGGAAGCATCGACGCAATCGGCTATGAACTCTATACGAAACTTTTGGGCGATACGGTGGCTCGGCTCCAAGCCGGTGTACAGCTAGAAGCAAAAGCTGGCGCCAAAGTCGGCAACAAAGCAGGCGATAAAGCAGGCGATAAAGCGCCGACCCTGGCAACGACGTCATCGGCCGCGCGCGACCCCGGAGCGAATGCCATATTTGGTTTCTCGGTCGATGCCTACATCCCCGACACGTGGTTGGAAAATCCGGCGCTGAAGTTCGAGTTACACAAACAGCTCGATTCATGCCGCAAACTCAGCGATTTGGCCTCCATTGCGCATTCGGCGCGGGATCGTTTCGGCGCCTTGGTCGAGCCCGTCGCACGATTGTTTCAGGTGCGGGCGGTACGTTTGCGCTGTCGTGATCTTGGCATTACCAAAGTTGATGTGCAAGATCGTCAGGTGCGTTTGTATTTGGCTGGCGCTATGCCGAAAGAATTGATGGCAACCAAACTGCCAGAATTAGTTCACGTGCAAATGGACGGTCCCGTGGTGGTATTGTTCGTTAAAACCACGCTGACGCAGGACAGCGGCCTGCGCTTTCTCTGCCGCTTGCTTGGACTCGACCTGGGATTTTTAGGGCGCGGTTTTTGAGCGAGTTTTGAGCGAGAGCATTACGGAGCCAGTGGACTGAGAACGCTGAACACCAGCGGCAGAGATTCGCTGATTTCGCCTGATAAATTGATAGCGCGAGCAACAACGCGATGATCTCCAACGGGCAGCGAATCAATCGTTATGCTGTAGGGTTTGCTGGTAGATTCACCAAGGCGTCGATCGCCGTCAAAAAGGGTGACGGATTTCACGGTGCCGATCACATCGACGCGGAAGATGACGGGCTCTTTCGCGGATATCAGTGCGGCGTCGGCGGGACTGGTGAGGATAATCGCAGCGGGTAAAGATACCGATTCTTTAGCGGACGAGGTAAGTTCCATGCCGGTGATGCGAGCATGGTCATGTCCGCTGATTTGTAATTCCATCTTACCCTTCGTGACCTGAATCGACATCGGGCCAAGCGCGGTCCAATTTTCATGTTTGGTGAAGGCTCCGTTGAGGTTAATCGACACGGAGTTCACACTGATGGAGCATTGTTTTTCGTTTAAGGAATTGGTGTTCGTCAACCACAGGGTCAGTTCGTAAAAGCCACTCGGCATGACTTGGTTGATGCATATGGTCCCAGCGCTGGCGCACATAACACCGGTATCAAGCATGCTTTTCCGGTCGAAATCCAGGTGTGCACCGGCGATCGCTAAAGGTGGTGCGATGTTTGTCCCTGCCCCCAGCGTAAAGCCAGCGCTCAGCGCATCGCGATGCGAAAGCCAGGGATGGTGATCGATGGTTACCGCTGGGCCACCAAAGTTAATGCCGCGGATAAATTTTTTACTCGATGCCACGGTAGGTTCAGTGTTTTTTTGGTGAGCACCGTTTGGTGAATTTTGCGTTGCGGTGGTTTCTTTGATGTTGTTTTCGGTCGTATCATTACCAGCGGTCGTGGTGTCAATCTTGATGACGGCTCGATTGCCACTCCATAAAATAATCAAGGCAACCAAGCCGATCATGGCAACGCCGATGCCGATAAATAAACTTGGTTGGTGATTTTTCTGGTTTGGGCGTTGGCGTGAAAACAGCTTGCTATCGCTACTTGCGGTGCGACGTGATTTTCCCAAGCGAGGCCTAGGCATCGTGAGGGCATTGACCAAAGCGGAGCTAGGTGAGTCGGTTTTACGACTGGCCACACCTTCATTGCTCTTGCGTAATTCGCTGCCGCTGCCAATGGGTGATCGTGGTGGCGCAGCGACCTGGAGGAGGCTGCTTTCGTTGCGACGCTTATTTTCAATTTTCGCTAAACTTCCAGCGAGTTGGCGGGCTTGTTCCTGGGTGTAGGGCGCAAAGATCGCTTGCAGCATCAGGTCGATGCGCGCTTGACGGGTAAAGGCCGCCGCCAAGCCAAGATCCTTCATCAGCGTGGCGTTAAGCCTCTGCTTATTGGCGGCATCGAGCGTATTGGTAAGGAGAAGTTCAATGGCGATCGCAAGCTGCGGATCGTCGAGCAGTTGCCGATCGCTGGTGGTGGCGCGCCAATGCATTCCCGCGCGCGTGCTGAACAGTCGTTGGGCGATTTCTCCATCACCACAGTGGTTCTCGTTTGCTAACTCGCTGAGCGTTGCGCCATCGCTGTAATGACGGCACACCAAGGTCTGTGATTTTTCGTCAAGCGCAGCGTAGCGTTGATTGATCAGCGCTGCGCCTTCGTTGCTAGGAGAAATCAGCGCTTGCAGTCCCTCGATTCCGTCTTGAGCAATCAGATGCCGCAGTCCGTCGCGGCTGGCAATGGCAGCATGACATTCACTATCGAGTTGTTGCTGCAGAATCGCGATAGCTCGTTGGCGAATCCAGGTGATGGCTTGCGACGACGACGGGCATGCATTGAGTTCGCGACGTACTTGGACCCAAGTCGCCGCGTGAACTTCTTCCACCATGGCTTGCGAAGTCGCATAGGTGGCGATGAAAGCCCGCAGATCACGGGCAATGGCCATAATCAACGCCGTAAGGGTGTCGACGTTGCCGCTTTTGGCCTTATTAATAATTTCAGCAAGATTCTGCGACGACATGGGCTTTCCGGGGCGTATCTGGCTGAGCGCATACTTGCGGCCAACAGACTTTATTGCCAGAGCATAACCTACGCCGCGTTATTCGGCCATGGTCAACCAGTACCTGAAAGTAAACTTACCGACGACAGACTGCCGGCTACAGGATCGTGCTGCGACGTTGCCGTACGATCCTGTAGGTTGTAGCCGGTCGTCGGTAGCCGGTGGTCGGTAACCCTGTCATCTCACGCAGGCTCAGGGTTTTTCTGGCCACACTGCGCCTTGATCAATCCATCGTGCGATCAAAGCGATTTCATGTTCGCTCAAGGCCGGCTTCCCCTTAGGCATGCGTTGAGTCTCGTCCTTTTCGTGCAGGCGAATGACGGTCGAACTTTCTTTACTGTTACCAACGATGAAACCCGGACCGTCATCGCCGCCTTTCAGGAAGAGCTCGCGCGTATCCATGCGGAGTTCGCCTTTTTGTTTTTTGGCGTTGTGGCATTCATAGCAAGCCTCTTTGAAAATCGGATCGATATCGCGCCAAAATTCGACTTTTTCCGGCAAGGCAGCGATTGGCTCAACCTTCTTGGGTTTTCCCGCAGCCAACATTTCCCAGGGCATGATCGGCAAATAGTCAGGGCCGTGTAGCGCAACGCCGCCGTAGTGACCGGTAAGGCTGACCAGGATTGCGCCTGGAATCACCAGCACGCGATAGAGCTTGGTGAGTCCCGCAGAATCACCGAGTTGCCGCCGCAGCGCCACTATCGCACTGGCACAGGCGAACACGCCGGTGCTGACGCCCAGCCAGCGATGCAGTTCAAGAATCTTGCAGTATTCGCTATTGCCCTCATTCGGCCCGGCAAGCATCCAGCCTTGCACGATAGCCAGAATCGAACTGACGGCGGCGATCACCGCGATGATGGCGACAGATTGGTCCATCGATCCTTCTTTACGGCGCCAGCGTAAAACTTCGATCAAGGCGAGCACCATCAATAAGGCGACCGGAAAGTGTACGACCATGACGTGGGCGCGGCCGAAGAGCTCGACCATCGACGGTTTTTCACCAGCGAGCAAGGAGGCTGGTAAGGCAATGATCAGCAGGAGCGGTACCAGCAAACGGATGATCATAGGCGGCTCCAAGTGGAGAGAGAAAACGGTCTCAGAAAGAGACCACGGATGTATACGCTGGGCAACGCGGCGTCGTTGAGAGTGGGACGCTAGCAACCTGAGACGGCGGCGCGAGTGGGTCTCTCCGCTCCATGTGATCAGCGAAAAAATCCATAGCAGCGAAACTCAGTTGGCTTGCACAAGCCGATTCCATCATGCGCACCCATGTCCGATGCTTGGCTTTCCGATGAGGTCGTTCAACGCTGCGGCTGGTTAGTCGCGGGCTTCCGTCGGTGGACCGGACGCGAACTGATGACTGATCTTCCGCACGATCCCACTGCCCTGGCGCGGGCGCTTTACGATGCGCCGTTCGTTGTCGTGTCGCATGGCACACAAGCGGACCCGATCTTCTGGTTTGCCAATCGCACCGCGCAGCGCTTGTGGGAAGTCGATTGGGCGACGTTTATTCGGATGCCATCGCGTCAGAGTGTGGAAGCAGGCGAACATGATGATCGTGAACGGCTGTTGGCGCGAGCGAAAGCCCACGGCTATGTCGATGATTATCAGGGCGTGCGCATCAGCGCATCGGGTCGGCGTTTTCGCATTCAAAATGTGGTGCTGTGGAATTTGCGAAACGAACACGATAAGCCAGCGGGACAAGCCGCGACGTTTGCTGACTGGACGTTTCTATGACTACAAGAAATGTGACGCGGTCTTGAAATACATGATGGAACAAGAGGGCGCAGAGAGCGCAGAGGCGCAGAGCAGAAAAACGCATAGATTCGTAGGGATATCGTGGCTTTTTTCTCTGGGTCTTTCACCTGACGCCTCCTCTGCGGCTCTACGTCCTCCTGTTCATTTATTTTTTTCAGAGCGTTTCTGTACAGCGCCAAGCGCAGTCTTTCGCCGCGAGGTCGCATGATTCCACTTATCGCTCGCCGTATGCTGCTGGGAATTGCCGTGGTGTGGCTGGTGCACCTGCTGACTTTTGTGGTGTTGCGGATGATGCCGGGCGATCCGTGGGCCGACATTGCAGGTGATCGCACCTTGCCAGCAGCAGCCGTCGAGCGGCTGAAAGAAATCTATGGTCAAGCATCGGGGCGCAGTGTGGTGGCGCAGTACTTCGATGATCTGAGCGGAAAGCTCAGCGGAAATTTCGGCACCAGTTTAAAAATCGCTCGCGGCCATGATGTTCTCGATTTATTGGCGCAGGCCGCGCCTATTTCCATCTCTATCGGTTGCGGTGCGTTGCTGATTGGAATTTTCCTTGGCCTATGGGCCGGTATGTTGGCAGCACGTCGCATGGGCGCAGCGCCAGATCATCTGATTCGTGCCGCCTCGACCCTCGGCATAAGTACGCCGGATTTTATTATTGCTCCGCTGTTGTTAGTGGTGTTCAGTCTGTGGCTGGGTTGGTTGCCTGCCGGTGGCGCCGAACATCCCAGCACCATGTGGTTGCCGATGTTCACCCTTGCCTTGCCGTTAGCCGCGCAGGTCGCACGGCTGACGCGGGCCAGTTTAGTCGACGAATTGAAATCCGATTTCGTGCGCACGGCTCGCGCGAAGGGTGCCGGCGAAGGACGGATCGTCATGGAACACGCATTACGCCCGGCGTTTGGTCCCGTGCTGGCGTACCTTGCCACGGCTGCTGCCGGTGTACTCACCGGATCTATGGTAGTGGAAAGTTTATTTTCTATTCCCGGTCTGGGCTATTTTTTCGTGGCCGGCGCTTTGCAGAAAGATTGGACGGTGATCAGCGGCGCCGCCTTGATGTATGCCGTTATGCTCGTGATTTTTAATCTCCTCGCTGACCTGGGATTGCTTTGGTGCGATCCGCGAACTCGGGAATGAGGGAAACGATAAGTATGGAAAAAATTGGAGTTGGTCGCTTCGCACCATCGACAACCGGTCCAGCGCATCCAGGAACACTGCTGGCGGCGTTGTTGTGTTGGCTTGATGCGCGATCACGCGGCGCACGCATCGTTTTGCGCTTGGAAGATCTTGACCCGGATCGCTGTCGTGAAGCATTTGCGAGCGCGATGATCGATGATTTGGCGTGGCTTGGCCTGGAATGGGATGCGGTCGAACAACAGAGCGATTCCCATGCGCGCCATGGTGCAGCGCTGGATCGCTGCGCAGAATTGGGCCTGCTTTATCCCAGCACCATGAGCAGAAAAGATTTGGCCGCGCTGGGCCGTCGCGCGCCGGATGGCGGCTGGACTTACAATAATAGCGAACGCGGTACACCGCTGCCTACCGGTGGCTGGCGCGCTTCGACCGATCCACTGCGAGTGCAATTGCCTGCGGGAATTTTTACGCCAAATGATCTCGGCGGTCTTGATTTATCGCAGGATCCAGCGCACGCATTCGGCGATCCGGTGGTGCGTCGCCGCGACGGCGCCATCGCGTATCATTTAGCGGTGGTGGTCGATGACGCGGCGATTGGCGTGACTGATGTGGTCCGTGGGCGCGATATTGCCACCAGCACCGCAACGCAGGTGGCGTTGCAGCAGATCTTGGGTTTGCCGACGCCGACGTATCGTCATCACGTATTATTGCTCGAACGTCATCAACAAAAGCTCGCCAAATTTCATGGCTCCGTCGGCGCGGCTGTTTTACGACAACACTACAACGCTGCTGAATTATGCGGTTGGTTGGCGGCAGTTGCGGGATTGTTGCCGACACCGACCGCGTGCTTGCCAACGGATTTATTGCCTCATTTTTCATGGGAACGCGTTCGTTCTGATGATGTGTTGGTTCGCTGGAACGGAAAAAATCTGGAGCTTCCCAATGGTTGACGGTTGGACGTGGTTGACTCCGCCTGCACCGGCAGCCATTGCGTTGTTGCGGACGCCGCTGTGTGAGAAATTATTTGATCGCTCACCGCCGATCGTTGGCTCGGCACGCTTCGCAAATATGTGCGCAATTGATGGACACGTCGTTGATGAAGTCGTGGTCACACGCGTGAGCGCGACCACGGTGGACATCGCCTGTCACGGCGGTCCTGGGATTCGCGCCGCAGTGGAAGCGGCGTTGATTGGACATGGTTTATTACCATCGAACAGCACCGCAGAAGATCCACGTTGGTCAGCCCTGGCTCAAGCGGCTAGCCCGGCGGCGGTGCGCTGGTTGCTCGCGCATGGCGAAGCGCACGAAAAAGCGAACGACAAAGCGCACGAAAAAAAAGCGCCGCCATTTCAACGCAGATTTCTTTCGCAGATTCCGTTGGTGCTCATTACTGGTCCAACCAATGCCGGAAAAAGCACGCTCCTCAACGCTTGGTGTGGTCAGCAACGCGCGTTGGTCAGCGACATCGCTGGCACTACGCGCGATCTGGTCGCGGCTCACACCATCGTGCACGGTTGGCGCCTACGTTTGCTCGATTCCGCAGGACTACGTCACGGCGGCGATGAACTCGAACGCGCCGGACAAGCGTTAGTCGCGCAAGCACGACGTGCTGCCGACGTGGTCGTGTATTTACGGCCACCAAACGATGAAAATACGCCTGAGGTCGGTGACCTGATCGTACACGGCAAAGCCGATCTGGCAGCGGTAGATGGCTTGTGTTGGTCGATACACGGTGTCGCGCAAGCGGACGCGGCGACGTTGTTGGACAACATAGGACGTGCGGTGCTGGCACGTTTAAATCTTCCTGTATAGAGGATTTTTTGGCTCTGCGGCGCTTCGTGTGGGTTCAATCTCATGGGACAGCCAAAAGAAGAAGACAACCAACAGGAGACGAGGAGACGCGGAGACGCGGAGATCGGAGGAGGGGAAGATACTTGCCAGAAAGAATGAGCCTTTTCCTCCTCTTACCTCTGCGTCTCCGCGTTCGATTTTTCATCGCTTTGATGAGCCCCAAAGACTGAGAAAAGACCCACACGAAACGCCGCAGAAACGATCAAACGGCTTACGTGCGAGCTCACCGTAACCGCTCATTTCAAATACGGTTTCGCCGCACCTGCAGCGAGCGTGGTTGTGAGACGTCAACGCATGCGCGACGAGCTCAGTAGATAACGCTGAACATCAGCGCAGTTGAATAGCGATGAAACAGTCGTGTTCATTGATACGTCCTGCCCCAGAGAGAGCACCACACATGAAAAAAAGCCACGGCTTCAACCGAGATCAGGGCAACAAGGCTCGCCATTTTCTCAGCAGTCATTCGTTCGGCGTAGCGAAATCCTTCACCTGGGCGATCGCGTGGTGTGCCCTGGTGGCACCTGCTTTTACGGCGGACGACATCGTGTTCCTTGCTGGTGGCCGCAGTCATGGTCCGGGCGAACATGAATTTAACGCGGGCTGTCTCTTGCTCGCAAAGGCATTGAACGAGCAGAGCGGGCTGGGAGTAAAGGCCACCGTTATCCAAGGCTGGCCCAAGGACGAGAGCGTTCTCGACGGCATCAAAGCGTTGGTGATTTATGCCGACGGTACCAGCGTGGTCAGCAAGGGCTGGGACAAAGTAGATGCGTTAGCGAAGAAGGGCGTGGGCATCATGTTCATGCACTACGCCGTGCATCCAACGCCAGCCGAAGGCGAAAAATATTATCGTCCGTGGATTGGTGGAGCATTCGAAGAGGGTTGGTCGGTGAATCCGCATTGGGTTGCTGATCTGAAGGCGCTGCCGAATCATCCCGTTTCTCGCGGCGTGGCACCGTTGGTGCAGGCCTATGATGAGTTTTATTATCACATGCGCTTCCCAGCGGATCGCAGCAAGGTGCTCGATCTGGTAACGGCAGTGCCGACCCGCGAACGGGTAAAGCACTATATCAATTTATGGAATGAGTACGGCGTCGCTGGCTTAGATCAGCCGCAGACCTTGATGTGGGGCATTGAACGCGGTGATGGCGGACGTGGGGTTGGTTTCACCGGCGGTCATCATCATCGCAATTGGGCCATCGATGGTTTCCGTACGCTCGCGCTTAATGCTATCGTGTGGACCGCAAAAATCGAAGTGCCAAAAGAAGGCGTGAAATCTTTGCCGCTCAGTGAAGATGATTTGAATGCAAATCTTGATAAAAAAGGAAAAAACCCACAGCGATTGACGGTGCCGAAACCGGGTGAATTCGAATCCATTCCCGCTGCGCCAGTGCAGACCGAACGCGAAGCCAAATTTCCGGTGCTTCCTGCTAAGGATGTCAAAACTCCTCCGCAGCCGACGGCTGATGCCGCAGCAAAACCAGCGTTTGTTCCGCCGGAAATGTTTACCGCGTCGGATGATTTAGAAGTCACGCTGTGGGCGACCTCGCCACTGCTCTATAATCCAACCAATATCGACTTCGATGCGCAAGGCCGCCTGTATGTTGCCGAGGGCGTTAACTACCGCGCTAAAGGTGGACGACGCAAAGAAGGTGATCGCATCGTGGTGCTGGAAGACACCATCGGCGCCGGGAAGGCAGATAAATCCACGGTTTTCGTGCAAGAGACCAATCTTGCTTCGCCCTTGGGCGTCGCTGTGCTTGGTGACCAGATCGTGGTGTCGCAGCCGCCAGATCTTCTGGTGTTCACGGATGTGAATCACGATGGCCTATTTGATGCGGCGATCGACAAGCGTGCGGTTCTGTTGACCGGCTTTGGTGGGCGTCAGCACGATCACAGTTTGCACAGCGTGACCGCTGGTCCAGATGGTCAGTGGTATTTTAATCAGGGGAATACGGGCGCTCTGTTTACCGATAATTCGGGCAAGACCTTCCGTATGGGTAGTCCTTACATGATGAAGGAGATCGCCGGCCAAAAGAGCGACGACGGGAAAATTTGGATTGGTGGATTTACCGCACGCATGCGTCCTGACGGCACCAACGTTACCATTATTGGGCACAATTATCGCAACAGCTTCGAACAAACGATCAATTCTTTCGGAGATCTCTATCAGAGCGATAACGATGATCCGCCTGCCTGTCGTGTGACAGCTATCCTTGAAGGTGGTAATGCCGGATTCGCTTCGGCTGACGGAAAACGTTCGTGGGAGGCAGACAAGCGTCCTGGCCAAAGCACGCCAACGGCAGAATGGCGGCAGGAAGATCCGGGCACGATGCCATCGGGTGACGTCTACGGCGGTGGATCGCCTACGGGTGTCGCGTTCTATGAAAACGGCGCGTTGCCGGAGAAATGGCGAGGCTTACTGCTTGCTTGCGAAGCCGGTAAAAACGTGGTGTTTGGTTACTTGCCTAAGCCCGACGGCGCAGGGTTCACCTTGAAGCGCTTCGATTTCCTGACCTCGAATAAAGAACGGCAATGGGCTGGGTCTGATTTTCTTGGCGGCAAAGCCACTGGTGAAATGAAAACCATGTTTCGCCCCAGTGACGTGTGCGTTGGTCCCGACGGCGCGATTTATGTCGCTGACTGGTTTGACCCAGGCGTCGGCGGACACGCGACGCGTGATGACGCCTTTACCGGGTCGATCTATCGCATCGCACCGAAGGGCTTCAAATCTATTATTCCTAAATTTGATCTGACTACCACCGCGGGACAGCTCGCGGCGTTGAAGAGTCCAGCAGCAAACGTGCGCAATCTGGGCTTCACGCGCTTGCTCGCTCAGGGCGCAGCGGCAGTGCCAGTGGTAGCGGAGATGCTGAAAGATGAAAATCCGTATCTCGCTGCGCGCGCGGCGTGGTTGCTTGCGCAAATGGGGGAAACTGGCATTGCTGCGGTCACCCCATGGCTGACCTCTGCTGATGCGAATCAACGCTTGGTCGCATATCGCGCTTTGTGTCGCGCCGATCATCACGTTTTGAAAATGGCGGCGCAGATGGCTAACGATGCTTCGCCAGCGGTTCGTCGCGAAGTCGCCGTGACGCTGCGTGATGTTCCCGCAGAAAGTAGTGTCGATATCTTGGTCACCATTGGCCGTCAGTTCGACGGTAAAGACCGGACGTATCTCGAAGCTTTTGGCCTTGGTTGTTCGGGCAAGGAAAGCCAAGTTTATGCGGCACTGGCAAAATCCATCGGCGGAGCAGCAGAGACTTGGAGCGATACTTTTGCTTGGATCGCCTGGCGCTTACATCCCGCCGAAGCGGTCGCGGACCTCAAGGCCCGCGCATTATTGTCGACGCTGAGCAATGATCAGCGCAAATTGATGCTCACGGCTCTGGCGTTTACGCCAAGTCGCGAAGCCGCCAGTGCGGTCATGGAACTTGCCATGGCGAAGAATTTCCCCATGCAAGATTTGGCCAAGTGGTGGTTACTCAATCGCAAAGGCAACGATTGGAAGAGCTACGATATTGACGGCGCCATGAAGGCGTTGGGAATTTATGATCCCGATAAAGTCATGTTGGTTGCAGTCGAAATGGCACCGGAAATGAAAGATGCGCCAGCGCTGCCCTCGGTTGCTGAAATCGCAGCGCTATCTGCTGACGCTCAGCGTGGTCAGATTGCCGTGGCGATTTGTTACACCTGTCACCATATCGGCGCGAGCGGCATCGATTTTGGACCAGACCTCACCACGTTCGGCAAGCAACAGACCACCGAGGTTGTCGTGCAAGCCATCAGAGAACCATCAGCTTCCATTTCGCACGGTTATGAAGGCAGCGAAATCAAAACCAAAGATGGACTCACCATCGCTGGCATCGTGCTGTCGTCCGGTGATCCCGTGCTGATCAAATGCATGGGCGGATTTGTCCAGACCGTGCCGCAAGCGCGCATCCAGTCGATGAAGAAGATCAAACGCTCGCTGATGCTGCAACCTCAGCAGCTTGGCCTAACCGCGCAGAGCATTGCTGATATCGTTGCGTATTTGAAAGCGCCGTGACCAGTAGGAAAAGCGGTGACTACCAGCTACAGACGACAGGCCACAGGACCGTGCTGCGACGTCGTAAGCAAATCGATGGTCCTTAGCCGGTAGCCGGTGGTCTATCTCAACACCGGCTCAGCCGAGCTAGCCGCGCAAAAAATTAGCGAGTAAACGCAACCCCGCGTCACCGCTTTTTTCCGGATGAAATTGTACGGCGGCTAATGGCCCTCGGCGCACCGCCGCACAGAAAGAACCGCCATGATCAGCGGTTCCTAGCGGAGCGACACCAACGGCAGGCGCGCAATAATAGCTATGCACGAAGTAAAACGGCGTGTCGTTGGGGATGCCGTCCCACAAAGGATCGGCTTGGTGCCAGCGCACCGGATTCCAGCCCATGTGCGGAACTTTGAGTGTGGGATCGTTCAGAGCAAAACGACGGACCGCACCTGGAATAACATTTAGGCACGTGACGCCGCCGTCTTCTTCGCTACTGGCGAACAACAATTGCATGCCGACACAAATGCACAGCAGCGGCTTATTCGCGGCGATGGTATGCGCCAGCGCCTGATCAAGGTGAGCTACGCGCAGATTCGCCATGCAACTGCCAGCGGCTCCGACGCCTGGAAAAATGACTTTGTCGGCCGCAGCAATGACGGCAGGGTCAGCGGTGATCTGCGAAGCATGGCCAAGATGCGTCAACGCCCGCTGCACCGAAGTAAGATTGCCGGCTTGATAATCGATGATCGCTACGCGCATGGGACGGGAAGCCTAGGTCAGCTAGCCCAGTCGCAAGTCGGGGGCCAACGCGAGTTAGCGCATGGTCAGATCGATCATGCAGAGTGCCAGCGGCTATAGTCAACTGACGACAAGATCGTGCTGCGACACCAAACAAAACCGTTAGTCCGTAGCCCAGTAACCGCGCTTGCCTCGAAGTTATGGCCCGACCATAGCCAAATATTCCTGCGGTTCGCGCACTGGCTTGCTGAGCACTTTCAATTCCTCGGCGGCTTTGGCGGCAGCCTTGGCATAACGCGAGTCGGGGGC
>JAYVSL010000046.1:0-29596 GCA_043775355.1 Planctomycetota bacterium | reverse complement strand
CTGGCGACGTCGCGATGTTGGCGCAAGAAATCCATCTCTTCAGCGGTCGTAATATGCAAAGTATGAACGCGTTTTCCGTAACGCTTGGCAAGGTTCACGAGGCGCGTGGTCGCCAGCAAAGCGGTTTGTTCATCGCGCCACACCGGATGCAGATGGGCAGTTGCTCCGGTCGCGGGTATTAATGAGCGACGTTCGATCAGGCGAGGTTCATCTTCGCAGTGCACCGCCATACGCCGATGAATCGAACGGACGATGCGCTCTAACGTCGCATCATCTGCCACCAGCAAATTGCCGGTCGAACTACCCATGAACACTTTCACACCACTGCATCCTGGGATGCGTTCGAGTTCACCGAGTTGATCAGCGTTTTCCGCGCATCCGCCCATGTAAAACGCATGATCGACCCACGCCCGACCTTTAGCGCGGGCGAACTTATCAGCCAGCGCAGCCGCCGTAGTCGTCGATGGTTTGGTATTGGGCATTTCGAAAATCCCGGTGACGCCGCCTAGCGCTGCGCCAGCGGTACCGGTGGCAAGGTCTTCTTTATGTTCAGTCCCAGGCTCGCGCATGTGTACCTGGGTATCAATCACGCCGGGCAAGATGGTCAGTCCGCGAGCATCGAAACGGCTTGCCGATTTTGCTGCGCTCAAATTGCCAAGCGCGGCAAAACGTCCGTCGCGAATACCGATGTCAGCCTGCGCCCGTCCGGCGTGATTCACCACCGTTGCGCCGCTGATGATCAGATCAAAAGAGCGGGAAGAGAGGGGAGTGGTCATGTGAGACTCATTTTTTCTGGAGGTTACCGAGGCTTATCAGATGAAGGTGAATTGCCGAGATCGTTCAACCAAGCGAGCTGCTTCGGCAGCGGATAACCGTCGCCGCGTCCGACCCGTCGTGAAGCTTCCGCTTCCAAGTCATGCATCGTACAAGCGATGGCCCGCTGGCGCGCCCGCAGCGTCGCTTTGTCTGGATTTTCCGCAGGAAATATGATCGGAGCACCATAGCAAATCGCCACGCTGCTACCGGGTAACGGCAAACGAAAACGGTCCCAACTGCGTTTGAAACTAAATTCACAACTGGCGCGAGCGGCGATCGGTATCAGCGGTACGCCAAAGCGACGAGCGATTTCCATCGCCCCCAGTTTGACGTGCTTAAATGGCCCGCGCGGCCCATCCAAATTCAGCACCACGTGATAGCCTTCCGTCAACGCGCGCATGAGCTCCATCGCGCTATCAATGCCACCGCGTGAACTTGATCCACGTACCACGCGCAAGCCGATGGTCTCAAGATAGCGTGCGGTGATTTCACCATCGCGTGAACGACTCGCCAGCGTCGCTACCCGCATGTGATGATGCGGTCCCAGAACACTGAGCATGCTTTGATGCCAGTGACAGATAACAAAAGTTCCCGTCGGACTCATCCGTGCTGCCGCGCGCAAATGATCGGTGCCAAACATATGAAAGTGCAGAGTCCGCGTCAGGCCGCGCACCAAATGCTTGATCAAAATGGGTGACGGCTTCAACCGCATGGTCTGATCTTCATCCAATAGGTCAGGAGGTTCTGCATCGGCCGCGCCATTGACGGGGTTATAAGCGCATCGGCAACCCTGGAAAACCATAGGGAGCAGTAATTCGTTGCCAGAAGCTAGGTCGCGAATGAATGCCGTTTCTTTACGCCTCGCATGCGCTCAACGACACCAGACGGAGTATCATCGCGAGAGCCCCAACGGGGCGGCCAAAGGTAGCCCAGGGCAACGCCCTGGGTTGATGGCCATTTGTCGGTAAAGCCCTGAAAGGGCGGCCGAATCGATCGTCGTTTAGCCGCCCTTTCAGGGCTCCATTATCCATCGTTCCACATTTCCCAGGGCGTTGCCCTGGGCTACCTTTGGCCGCCTCGTTGGGGCTCGTGAGCGAACCATCCAAAGGCGCATGAGGGGTATAAAAGACCAAATAAACAGCGTTGGGTCGCGAGCCAGGCCGCGAATCACCGCTCAGGAATTGCTGTTTTGGTTCATCAAAATGCTAAGCCGCATCAGCAATGAAAGCACCGCTGAAAGCGTCTTGACCCCCGTGTTGTGCCCCCTAGCTTGCGCACCCTCAATCCAAGACCCTGCCCGGGTGGCGGAATTGGCAGACGCACTAGATTCAGGTTCTAGCGCCTTCACGGGCGTGAAGGTTCGAGTCCTTTCCCGGGCACCATGTACTGCAAATAGGTTGCGACAACAAAGCCTGCTGGTTTTAAACCGGCGGGCTTTTTTGTTGGGTGTTGGGATGCGCCATTGGGGCATTGGGGGCATCTTGCGTATATGCGGGTAGCGGTTTTCCCTCAGCTCCCTCAGCAATGTGCTCTTGAAGTCAGCTCGAAGTCGGACCCTAATCTCCTGTAATTAGGATGGTTAGGCTTCTCATCGCCAGGAATCACGGCGGCTCGCAGGCTTTGGCTCACTCAATGCGTTACCTCTCCACACCAAGTGGGGGTGACCATGACCATGCGCATCAATTTTAATCTCGGGTCGGTGTTCGCGCACCAGAATTTGCGTGACGTGGATCGGCTGATGGAAAAGACCCTCGACCATTTGTCGTCGGGGATTCGTATTCGACGTGCGGGCGATGATCCTGCGGGAATGGTGTTGGCAAATAATTTGCGCCATCATTTGAAGGGCATTGAGAAGGCGACGCAAAATAGTGAAGAAGGTATCAGCATGATTCAGACCGCCGAGGGCGCGATGGATGAAGTCTCGAATTTATTACTACGTATTCGCACGTTGACCGTTCAAGCTGCGAACGAAGGTGCGAACAATCCCGCGAGCCTTGCGGCGATCCAGGCGGAATTTGATTCGGCTATCAGCAGCATTACGCGCACGGCAACCGATACGCGTTTTGGTTCATTACCATTATTGCAGGGGCAATTAGCTGATAATACCATCAACGTCGCTGATCGTGATGTTCTGAAAACGGTGCTGCATGATGCGACGAAATTGCCTGGGGGAATTCAGCCTGGCAGCGCATTGACGACGACGGTTGCTGCTCCCACCACGTTGGCACGCAGCGCGGTGACCGTGACGCTGACCGGAGCCGTTATTCCACTGCCTGGGACAACGGTCATGCAAGGCCTGGATCAAAATGGAACGACGTTGGATGCGGTGGATGGAAAATCGTTCACCGTCACCGGACCATTGGGCAATCGCGCGCTGACGATTCCCGTGGGAGCAACCATTAATGACGTGGTCGCACAGGTAAATGCATACACGTCGCAAACCGGTGCGCGCGCGAGCTACGATGCGGCTACCGGCCAATTGCGCGTGGAAAGCACGGCTTTTGGCAACGGTCCACTCAGCATCGCTAGCGCGGATATGACCAGCGGCGTGAGCACCATTGGTCTGCTGGATAGCGACACCAGCACGGTGCTGAACGTCACCTTGACTGGGTTGTCGAGTCCGCTGCCTGGCAGCACGATCATCCAAGGCTTGGATCAAAACGGAACTATTTTAGATGCGGTTGATGGTAAAACCTTCACGGTTACCGGACCATTGGGAAGTCAGGCCGTGACCATTCCAGCGGGAGCAACGATCGACAGCGCGGTGACGTTGATCAATACGTACACCACGCTGACTGGCGCGCTCGCTAGTTATGATCCGAACACGGGTATCCTGGGCATTGCGAGCACGACGCCTGGCAACGGTGCGCTTAGCATCGCGAGCGCAGATATGACCAGTCTTGCCAGCGGAGTTGGTCTGCTCGACGTCGACACCACGACCGTGCCGGTAACCAATACTTTTGCTACGCCAGCGACAGATCAGACCGTGCAATTGGCTTATACCGATGCCGGCGGGACCGCGCGTACGCTGACTTTAACTCAGGATCCGAAATCTGCGGGTGGATTAACGTTTACCAATTTGCTGGGCGGTCCAGAAGGCGTTGCGCCATTTACCGCCTTCAATCCAGGCGCGTTCAGCGTCACCTTTCTTGATACCAGCGGCGGGACGAGTGGGACCAGTATGACGCTGGCTGCGGGCAGTTATGGCGCGCTTCGTCAAAGCACGACGTTTATTCAAACCGGCTCTTTAGCCAATCAAACCACCATCATTGATATCCCTGACATGCGTGCAGCAGCCTTGGGCCACACGGCGAATCTCGCCGTCAAGGGCTATGCGAGCCTGCAAGATCTGCTGACCTCATCTGCGCTGACGACCGGCAATACCGACAGTGCCTTCGCCGTCATCGACGCAGCGATTGCCGAGGTCAACGCCGCGCGTGGAAATGCCGGTGCGATTCAAGCCAATGCTTTGGAATCGTCGCTTAATTCTCTGCGGGTTTCTTTCGAAAACCTGACCAGCGCAGAGAGCAATTTACGCGACACCGACTTTGCCGCCGAAAGCGCGTTGTACGCACGACACAATATCGTCTATCAGGCCGCCACCGCGATGCTGGCGCAGGCAAATCAGATCCCGCGCAGCATCTTGGATATGCTCAAATAATAGTGAAGCCGACGCGGTGTCTGTGGTTTGTTCTGTTCTGCGCGATGAGGCTAATGCAGCTTGAAGCCGACCGGTGATGGCGGTGTCGAAGGCATGAAGGCTCGGCGCAACTGCGCATGGAATTGAGAGAATGTGGTCCGCGCCCCGATGCGAATGTGGTCCGCGTCCCGATGCGAATGTGGTCCGCGCTTCAATGCGAATGTGGTCCGCGTCCCGATGCGAATGTGGTCCGCGCCCCGGAGGGGCAGCCTGATAATAGCCCGGCACTTTCAGTGCCGGGAAAAGCGCGTGTTTCGGTTCAGTCCCGTAGGGACGGCTGAAATGTCTAGCGTTTCAGTCGTCCCTATGGGACTTTGATGATCATCAACGTTATTCCCGGCACTGAAGTGCCGGGCTATTTTCGTGGCGTCCCGCTGGGACGCGAGAACGGACTCAGCCTCACATCCGGAAACATTTTCATCACGGATGACGAGGAAGCATGGCATCGATGAAATCTCTAAAAGCAGCGTAAAAACGGTCCTTACGCGCCGTGGCACTTCTTGAATTTTTTACCACTGCCGCAATGGCACGGATCGTTGCGGCCAACGATCGGTCCTTCGTGGACGAACGGTTTAACGATCGGGGTTTCGCCGTCGATGTAATGCCATTTGCCTTCGATGCGCTTGAAGCGTGAGCGTTCGCGATGCGCGTGCGCTTTGCCGCCGAGTTTGAAGTGAGCAGCAAATTCAACGATGCCTTCTTGATCGTTGGCTCCGCCAGCTTCTTTATCGATGACTTCCAGGCCGATCCATTCCGATTTGCTCGACCACGTTTCGGCGGCTGCACGATCGAATTTCTCGCGGCTGCCGGGATCATCGGTGCCGGCGACGTATTCAACTTGGCCGACGGCGTAGGCGGTATAGCGCGCGCGCATCAGCGCTTCAGCAGTAGTTGGCTGAGCTTTGCCGTTCAAAAATGGCTCGCAGCATTCGCCGTAGGTACGGCCGCTGGTGCAGGGGCAAGGTGAAGTGGTCGTAACGGTGGTGGCCATGGTCATTCCTGGGCGGTGAGGGATTCGATCTCGTCGTTGAGCGTCAGCCAGCGGGCTTCCTGCTCATCGAGAGATTTCGTAACGAGGTCAAGGCGAGCGATGGTCTCAGGCTGGTAGCTGGTGGGATCAACTTCCAGCTTGGCGTTGAGTTGTTTCTTTTCTGCGTCGAACGCAGCCACTTGTTTTTCCACCTGCTTGAGTTGGTTGCGCAGCGTGCGCACGCGTTCGTGCTGCGCTTTACGTTCGACCGCGCTGACCGGTGTCGCTTTCCCAGCGGCTGGAGCGGTTCCGGCCACAGGTGCCGAGGGCGCGTCGCCTTCCAATGCTTCGCGCTCAATACGATGGACGTAACCAGCGTAATCGTCGGGATAAAGCTCAACCTTGCCGTCGCGCACTTCCACGATGTCGGTGGCCACGCGCGACACAAAGGTACGATCGTGACTGGTCAGGAAGATCGTGCCGTCAAACGTTTTGAGCGCATCGGCCAGCGCTTCGACGGTTTCAAAATCAAGATGGTTGGTCGGTTCGTCGAGCAGCAACACCGTGCAACGCGAAAGCAACAAACCGGCCAAACACAAACGTGCGCGCTCACCGCCCGATAAGACGGCAATTTTCTTTTCCACATCAGAACCACGGAAAAGAAACGCTCCGGCCATATCCAGAATGCGCTGGGTCGGCGTCATCGGCCCGCCAGCGGCGGAAGCGGAACGCTCCAGATAACGCTGCACTGTCACTGATGGATCCATCGCCGTGAAGACGTGTTGAGCATAAGCTCCCACCACGATGCCGTGGCCCCAACGAATCTCGCCACCTTTGGGTGGCAATTTGCCAGCGACGGTTGCCAGAAAAGTGGTTTTTCCCTGGCCATTATCACCGACCACGGCGACGTGGCGGCCGCGTTCGATTTCGAAGCTGATGCCTTCGGCAATGGTTTTTTCAGGGTAACCGATGCCCAGGTTAACAATACGGATCGCCGCGCCTTGGCGGGTTTCCACCGGCATCACGGTAATTTTTACCGCGTCCAAATCACCAGCGACTTCTTTGACTTCCAAACGATCGAGCATCTTCGCCTTCGATGCTGCCTGGGTTGCTTTCGATGCTTTGGCTTTGTTCTTATCGACGAAGGTCTGCAATTGCTTGCGCCGGATTTCGACGTTGGCGTTGAAGGCCTCGGCCTGAATGCGCTGCTCGGCCTTATAGGCTAAGCATTCTTCGACGCCGCCCGGATACAGCGTGATCTGTCCGCGCTCAACTTCGAGCGTCGACGTACAGGTGCGTTTCAAAAATTCGCGATCGTGCGAAACAATAATATAGCCGCCGCGATAATCGCGTAGGAAGCCTTCCAACAACAGCAACGTTTTCAGATCAAGATAGTTGGTCGGTTCGTCCAAAACGAGAAAGTTGGGATCTTTCAGTAACATCGCGCACAGCCGCACGCGGGTTTGAAAACCGCCGGACAAGCTGCGTACTTCACGCGCCATTTGATCGTTTTTCAGCAAGAATCGTCCCGCGAGTTGGCCACAGCGCCAATTTTCACACCCACTGTAGCGCATCAAAAAGTCGAGCACGCTTTCGCCATCGCGAAACGGATCCTTCTGCTCTAAGTAGCTCAGACGCATGTCGGCATGCATCGAAATTTTGCCGCCGTCAGCGGTTTCTTCGCCCAGAATAATCCGACATAGCGTCGATTTTCCCGCGCCATTGCGACCGATCACGCCAATGCGGTGATCGTCCAAGATCGCCACCGACGCCCCGTCCAGAATGGCGGTGGAGCCGTAGTGTTTATGAAGTTCGGAGACTTGGATAAAGGTGCGTGCCATGAAGGGGCGGCACGCTAGGGCGACAAAAGCGGCGAGCAATCACTGGTGGCCATTCCTTTCGTGAGAAGCTGTCTGGAAACGCAGAATGGAACAAGAGGGCGCAGAGGCGCAGAGGAAAAAGACCAGCGAATTCGTTGGCATATACGGATATTTCTCATTTCACCTCCCGCCCGTTGGCGCCTCTGCGCCTCTGCGCCTCTGCGCCTCTGCGCCCTCCTGTTAAGATTGCCTTTCCAGACATTCTCTGAGGGGGGATCTGTGCGGATCTGTGCCAGCACATACCGACGCGGTGGTTATCGCACGGGCGTAACCGTCCAGGTCTCGTCCACGGTTTTGTTGTCGAGGCTGCCATCGCCACGTATCCAAAAGGCTATGCCCTGGACCCAGAGTAGCTCGCGCTCACCGAAGAGCGTCTTCACGCGCACGCCTGGATCGACGTGCAGCGTGATAAAATCAGCGTTTTGTTTGCCAAACCACGCGGTGGGATCATGCATCTCGATCGCCGCGTCAGCGGGAATCCAGCCCACACCGTCAACATAGAACTCAAGTTTGACGTGCCATTGACCGTACGGCAGGCCTTCAAGTTGATCGGTGGGTTTGGCCGACTTGGCCCAACGACCGACCAGCAAACGCGCAGGAATACCCGCTGCCCGCAACGTAGCGACCGTGAGCCCACCAAGTCCGCCACAATCGCTGGTCCCACTGCTCAGCACATGTGAAGCGCAGCGATCCATCTCAGCGGTGTAGCTATAGTTCAGACTGCGGACGTGACGCAGCACGCGCTGAGAAAAGGCGATGGCGTGCTCGCCCTCATGCGGCCGCAAATCAGCGGTATCGAGGCCTTTCTGAAAAGCCTCACTGGTCCAGTCAATGATCGGCGTGTCCGCCAAAGCCGCCGTTCGTTGTGCCATGGGCAACGCCGCCACGGGATTCGCGCTCGGTCCATCAATTAGGGTGCGTGAGCGCAATTCGATCTGTGCCTGCCACGTCGCCGACATGCGCGTTGGTTGCGCTTGGTTCGTCGCGACTTCCGCGATCAACAGCGGCCGCTTCCACGCTGACAAATCAGCCGAGCGTTTTCCTGCTGGCACCAAACTGACTGAGATGGTTCGTTGCCCATCACCAACAGCCGGTCCAGCCACCACGAACTGCCAACGTTTCGCCAATGCGTGGGGAGCAACGACATCCGCATGAAGACGAACATCGACGATGAGCGGATCACCAAGCACGATATGCATCGGCGGAAAAGGCGTGCGCGCAAGCAAGGCGCGCGCATCACTTGCGCGTTGCTGAGCATCCTGGGCGTTGATGACGACGGCACTGGAAATTATGAGCAAAACGAGACGAAGAACGACGGCAGAGCGAGCTCGCATAACACGACGATGCACTCTTTTGGCATCTCTGGCAACTGTCAGGTGGACAGCATGCCCGACGAGGTTCTTGGCATTTTTATTCTACTGCGTGTTATTTATCCACTCGCGCGTGCTTCCAGCTCCTGCCAACGCGCATACACCGCATCGACGGCTTCTTGAGCGGTGGCGAGATCGGCGCAGGCTTTTTCCAACGCGTCTGGATCGCTGGTGACGGCAGAGTCATTCAAGCGCGCGTCGACCGCTGCGACTCCGGCTTCGGCAGCGGCGAGCTTGTCGGCCATGCCTTCGAGTTCGCGGCGTTCTTTGGAGGTCAAACCTTTGGCGGTGATTTTTTCGGTGGCGGTATTTTTGACCGGAGCCGTTGCGGCGACGTTGGCGTTTAAGCGCTGTTCTTCGCGTCGTTGTGCCAGCGCTTCCCATTGGGCGTAGTCGGCGATTAAGTCAGTGCCGCCATTACCGTCGAGTGCCAACAGACGATTCGACACGCGGTCGAGTAGGAAGCGATCGTGGGTCACCATCACCAGCGCACCTGGGAAATCGCAGAGGTTTTCTTCGAGAACTTCCAGCGATTGAATGTCGAGATCGTTGGTCGGTTCGTCGAGAATCAGCAGATCGGCTGGCTGTTTCATCAAATTCGCAATCAGCACGCGTGCTTGTTCGCCGCCGGACAGTTTTGCCACTTCCAGGTCGAGCTGTTCCGGACGAAACAAAAAGCGTTTCGCCCACGAGGCAATGTGCATGCCTCGATCACGGAACATCACCGTGTCGCCAGCTGGACATAAGGCGCGACGCAGCGTTTGCTTTTGATCGAGCGAAGCGCGGGTCTGTTCAAAATAGACGATTTTCAGTTCAAAAGCGCGCTTGATTTTGCCCTGATCCAGCGGCAGCGCGCCAGAGATAATTTTCAGTAACGACGTTTTTCCACTGCCGTTGAGGCCGAGTAAACCCAGTCGCATGCCGGGCGAAAGCGTCAGCGTGAGATCGCGAAAAAGTTGCCGTCCACCGAGTGCCTTGCCGATTTCGGTCATTACCACCAGATCGTTGGTGCGACGTCCGCTGGCGGTGAAATCAATCGCCGCACTGCGGTGTTGGGCGTTGCGATATTTCAGTTCTGAGAGCTCAGCAATTTTACGTTCGGCGTCATCGACGCGCGCAGCGGCTTTGACCGTTTGGGCTTTTGGCCCACGTTGCAGCCAATCGACCGCGCGGCGCACTTGGTTGTCGAGTACTTCTTGACGACTGTTTTGATTGGCAATGAATTCAGCCCGTTTTTCTAAGAATGTGCTGTATTTGCCGTAGGAACTGAAGTGGCCTTCGGGATACGCGCGATTGAGTTCAATCACGCGGGTCGCGACGCGCTCCAAAAACGTACGATCGTGACTGACCATGACCACGGTGGTGCGCAGCGAGGCGAGGGTCCGCTCCAACCACCAAATGCCTTCCAGATCCAAGTGATTGGTCGGTTCGTCGAGCAGCAACAAATCTGGACCCTGCATCAACGCGCGGGAAATCGCCAAACGCTTGCGCCAGCCACCCGACAATTGATCGACCGCGCGATCTGACGTAGCGGCATCGAAACCAGCACGACTCAGCGCAGCGGCAACCGTGGCGTCATGCTGATGCTCGACGATATGTTTGGGCACCGCAGCTAGCAGCACCGCGCGCGGCGTTGCTTCGGTGAAGACATCGTTCTGCGCCAAATACACCATCGTGCGATCGCGGGCCACAGCGCGTTCGCCCTCGTCTGGCTTGTCCAGCCCCGCAAGAATGCGCAGCAAGGTCGACTTGCCGGTACCATTCGGTCCGATCAGCGCGACTCGCTCACCGTCTTCGATGGCAAAGGATAATCCTTCGAACAACGGGCGAATGTCGAAAGAACGTGAGAGGTCGTGGCAGCTAAGGATGACCGGCATGGGGCGGGGAGCATCTAGCAAATGGCCATTCTGCAATCACCGGCGCAGGAAATTGAGGGTTATGCCGAGGGTTATGCGGCGAGAATAATCACCGCGTTGATCTGCGCATGAGCGCCAAACCGACCTCTGGTGTTCGCTAGAGCAGCGGATAGCAGAGGATCAAGGATGAGTATATGAAAAAACACCTACAGAGCATGTTCCTCGCCGTCGCTCTCATGATCGCGGGCGTGGTCTCAATGGCCCAGGCGGCCGAACCACTTCGCATTCTCTGTCTGGGCGATTCGATAACGGCTGGCTACACCGATAATCCCAAGTGGGATGTGCCGTTTGAATTTGGCTATCGTAGTGGTCTATACAAACGACTGACCGAGGCTGGATATTCTTTCAAATTCGTTGGAGCTTGCCAAGAACCGTGGAATGGCGCTTTTGGAATACTAAAAAATATGCCTGTGCTGGATCTGCGGAAGCTCGACCAGGATCATCACCGCGGTTATGGTGGTTGGGGCACCCAAGGAATCTTAGACCATCTTCGCGAGTGGCTTGCTGTCGATAAACCCGACCTCGTTTTGTTAATGGCTGGGATCAACGATGGGGGAAGTATTGCGGCGCGAAAAAATCTCGACGAGATCGTTCAGGCTATTGTTACCGCAAACCCAGCCACGGATGTGATCGTCGCGCAAATTACGCCTATGGCCACATTTTCACAAACCATCGTCGACTACAACGTCTACATTCGCGACACGCTGGTCCCGACGTGTAAAGCGCAAGGCAAGCATGTCAGTACGGTGGATCAATACGCGAACATGGTGGTGAAGGACTCGATCGATACGAAGCGCTTTTCGAACGGCATTAACCATCCGAATGCGGAAGCCTACGAGCGCATGGCTCAGACGTGGTTCGATGGAATGGTGTTAGTTCGTCCACTGGATAAATCGAAGAGCAAGAAGCCCATCAAATAAGCACGCGCTGTTGCATAGATTTCCGCACGATCCGTAGACTACGCCGCCGCAATCGCCGCACGAATCTGCGCGACTTGGCGTAGCGGCAGGGCCTCAATCCGTTCGGTCAGCGCGTAACGCCGTTCACCGGGATACACCACCCAGGCGCGTTCGATCTGGAGGTCTTCCATGGCGATATGGAGCGACTTGGTCATTTCTGGGGCATCGCTGACTTTGAATTCGACGCCCCAGGTTTTCCCTCCACGGCGCAGTAGTAAATCTAATTCAGCGCCATTGTGCGTGGCCCAGTACCACGTGTCTTCTGATCCGCACGACGCCAATACTTGCTCCAGTGCGAAACCCTCCCACGAAGCCCCGAGCTTGGCGTGGCTCAGTAGTTCGGAACGTGAACGAATACCCAGAAGATGGTGCAAGAGACCTGAGTCGCGCAGGTAGATCTTAGGCGCTTTCAGTTCGCGCTTGCCAAGATTGGTGTGCCAGGGTTGCAGGCGACGCACCATGAAAGTGCCACACAAAAGGTCGAGATAATGCCGTGCGGTCGGTTCGCTGGCGCCAAGCGAACGCGCTAGTTCGGCAGCATTCCATACTTGGCCATGAAAATGAGAAACCATGGTCCAAAAGCGCCGCAACGTTTCTGACGCCGTGCGAATGCCAAGTTGAGGTAAATCCTGTTCCAGAAACGTACGAATGAAATCTGTCCGCCAGCGAAAACTTGCAGCGTCAGAGGCGGCCATGAAGGAACGCGGAAATCCGCCGCGCAGCCACAGCGCGTCGAGCGCTTTAACCCCAACTTCACTGAGGTTAAAACCCCCAAGGTCGACGAAGCCCACGCGCCCAGCCAGGCTTTCACTAACCCCCTTCACGATGTCCGGTGAAGCACTGCCCAATAGTAAGAAACGTGCAGGTTTATCAGGGCGATCTGCCAACGGACGCAGAGTGCCAAAAAGACTGGGCAAGCGCTGGACTTCGTCGATCACCACCAGGCCAGTCAATGGTTTCAGGGTGAGTTCCGCTTGTTGTAAGGCGGCGCGATCACTTGCGCTTTCGAGATCGAACCAATGAACGGCTTGCCGCTTCGTCAGGTGATCTGCTATTTGACGCGCCAGCGTGCTTTTTCCGCACTGACGTGGCCCCAGCAAAGCAATCACAGGGTTTTCGTCCAGTGCCGTTTCTAGTTGTACCTGAGCGCTTTTACGACTGAGCATCCGTGAAATCATTCCATGAAAAACGAAAATACAACTTTCGATTTTCATGGATAAATTATCCTGCTTTCGTCACTCGTCGCAGACCACAGTGGCGAATAAGTGTGAGTAAGCGCTGCCGACTTCCTCGTTTTTGTGATTCTGCTCTTTAACTCGAATGTCTCCGGCCGATGCCGGCCGAAGCCGGCATCGGCCGAACGCCTCACGAACGATGAGGCATAGCGAAAGTCCAGTTGCGCCCGTCCGCACGCAACAATCATACGCGACTCACCGATGGCCGTCACTCTTCGCCCTTTCCTTCGCCCTTTCCTTCGCCCTTGGACGCACCCGTTGTTACGCTGTTTCGGCTTTTATCGCCGATATCCGGCGATGTTTATCGCCGCGACGGCGGTGGCGATGGTGGTGAATCTCAGCCTGCCGGTGACGCAACATTTGTTGGGCTTGGCCTTAGATGAAGTGAAGTCTGGCGTCGCGGTCGTGCGTGCGCCTGATGGCAGTATGGATGTATCGCGTGCGTGGTTTTGGGTCGGCGCGCTGATGGCGTTCGCCGTCGGACGTGGGTTGATTCAATATGTGGGAACGATGCTGGGGATGGTGCTCGGTCAGCGCTTGTTGCATGACCTGCGCGATCGCGTGTTGGTCCAGGTGCAGCGCTTGGATCAGACCTATCATCGAAAACATGGTGCGGGAGAAATCGTGACGCGCACCACGCGCGACAGCGATAAAGTCCGTGATGCGGTGATCGGCGGTTGGCGAACATTATTAGAAACCGGCCTCGTGGTCATTGCCTGCCTGGGCATGTTGTTTTGGTATCATCCGATGTTGGCGTCGGTTCCCTTCGTATTGGTTTTCATTGCCTTAATGATGTTTATTCAACAAGCACGTCACATGGTCAGACTCGATCGCGCCGCAGGCGATGCTTATGATGTGGTGACGCAAGAATTGACCGAAGGAATCGGCGGCGTGCGGGTGATTAAGGCGTTTGCGTTGGAAGACGCGCGCATAACGCGCTTTCGCTCGGCGGTAGATGGCTTTGCACGTTTGACGCGAAAGGGACTGGCATTTACCTCCGTTCGCTTGCCCTTGCCGCAAATGCTGGTCGGTCTCAGTCATGTGTGGATTTTGTGGTGTGGTGCCAGATTAGTGGCCGATGGGCAGCTGACGCTTGGTGAGTTAATCGCATCGTTGATGATTATTACCGCCATTATTTTTCGCGTCGAAGGCATTGGTCGCACCATTCAAACCTTTGCTGAGGCGAGTGCTTCGGCCGCGCGAATTATGGAACTTCTTGATGCCGAACCAGCATTCGAACAGGGTCGTGATGATGCGCCAGCGATAGCGTTTGGCCTACGCTTGCAGGATGTCAGCGTGCGCAGCCCGGCGGGAGTAATGATACTAGATCATTTGAATCTGGAACTCGTTCCGGGTGAAGTGGTGGCGCTGGTTGGCGCCACTGGTTCTGGCAAAAGCACGTTAGCGCAATTACTGCCACGCCTGGCGGATCCGGATGAAGGAACCGTTTCTTTTGGCAATGCGCGCGAGGGTTGGAAAAATGCTCGCGATCTGCGTTTTTCGCAGCTACGTCAACGTGTGCAGGTGGTGTACCAGGACAGCTTTTTATTTAGCGATACCGTTGCGGCGAATCTGCGGTTGGGCCGACCTGGTGCTACTGATGACGATATCCGCGAAGCCCTACGTCTTGCGAGTGCCGAAGATATTATCGCGGGCTTACCCGAAGGCCTTGCCACGAAGATTGGTGAACGCGGTGCAACGTTATCTGGCGGCCAGCGTCAGCGTTTATGTTTTGCACGAGCACTCATCGCTCGCCCACAAGTGCTTTGTTGCGATGACGCCACCAGCGCGCTCGATGCGATTACGGAACGTCGGATTCTTGATAACCTGCGCGGCCTTGGCAAAGGTGATAGCGGCAATGAAAGTCTGAATGCGCGCAGCGGTACCACCGTGTTGTTGATCGCGAGCAAACTATCGACCATTTTATTGGCGGATCGCGTGGTATTGTTGGAGCGCGGTCGCCTAGTGGCTTCAGGCAAGCATCAAGAACTGGTCGCGAATAATAGCGCTTATCGTGAATTGTTGGGATTAGACTCATGAGCGAACTCGACATCGAAGAATCGCTCGCGCGCAAACGACTCGATCGTCGCATGCTGCGCCGTGTTATTGCTCTGTTACATCCGGTTCGTGGCCGAATTGCGCTGGTGGTATTGGTGGAAGTCGTATTGGTCGCTTCGATATTTGCTCGCCCGTGGTTTATTCGCCAGGTCATCGACCACGGATTAATTCCACAGGGCGCCGGGTGGAGCATGGACGCGACCTTTGTCGCGTGGATGTGTGGTGGATTAACGCTGACCTGGATCATGCGTTTTGGTTTGTCGGGCGTGATTCAGTGGCTGAAAGGGACGATCGCCATTCTCTTGCTCAATGATTTGCGTGCCCAGTTGTTTACGCATGTGCAATCGCTGTCAGTGCGCTATTTCGATCGCACGCGGGTCGGACGTATCGTTGCTCGGGCAGATCGTGACGTCGATGCGCTCGAACCATTGGTGGTTCATGGTGCGCCAGAGTTAGCGTCTACCGCTTTGCGCTGTGTCGGTGCGGGAATATTGTTGTGGGTGATTAGCCCATTATTGTTTTGGTCACTGATTGGTTTGGTGCCGGCGTTGGTGGTGGCCATGGTAGCATTCCAGCGGATGGGCATGCGGCTATGGGCGCGGGTTGCCGAGGCGAAGAGCCACGTGACGGCGCATTTAGTTGAAACGGTTGGTGGCGTGCGGGTCATTCAGCAAACCGCTCAAGAGGAGCCCAACCGAGCTCATTATAAGCATCTATTGCATATACTTGATCGCACCGCGATTCGCGGAGCCTGGGGTTGGGGTTGGTTTCAGCCGTACGCGGCATTGTTATTTACCGCCGGTTTAGCGATTTTGGTCGTTGTCGGTGGTATTGGACTTCAGCGCGGTGAGATGACCTTGGGTCAATTAACGCAGGCGGTGTTTTACATTTTTGTATTTCTTGGCCCACTGCAGGAGCTCGGCGATTTATTCGAACGCTTTGCCACCGGAGCCGCCTCAGCACAGCGTGTTTTTCTTTTGCTCGATACCGCGCCAGAGGTGATCGATCCGGTAACCCCGCAGCGGCTGATGCAGGTCCATGGTGAGGTTTCTTTTGAGTACGTGACGTTCGGCTATGACCCTGCGCGTCCGGTGATTCACGATTTATCCCTGACGATTCCCCCTGGCGAAGTGTTGGCGATTGTCGGACCAACCGGCCACGGAAAAAGCACGTTGGTACAATTGCTCTCGCGTTTTTATGATGTTCAGCAGGGCGCTGTTCGTCTCGATGGTCACGATGTGCGTAGCGTGGCGCAGCAGGATTTGCGTCGTCATGTCGGCGTGGTGTTACAGGACAACATTCTGTTTAGCGGTAGCGTGCTCGACAACCTTCGTCTTGCCCGTCCTAGTGCGACCGATGACGAATTGATCGCCGCAGCGAAAGCATTGGGTGCCGACGACGTGCTCGAACGGCTCTCCGCTTCTTGGCAAACCGAAGTCGGTCCGATGGGCGCACATTTAAGTCACGGTCAACGACAATTGGTGTGTTTGGTCCGTGCTTATCTTGCCGATCCCGCCGTGCTGGTGTTGGACGAGGCGACCTCTGCCGTCGACATTCACACCGAATCACGCATCCAACATGCGCTCCGCCGTTTGTCGCATGGACGTACCGCGATCATCATTGCCCATCGTCTCGCAACCATCCGCGACGCTGATCGGATTGCGGTTATTCGTGATGGTCGCGTGGTCGAAATCGGCGATCACCTTACCTTGATGGCACAAGGCGGGGCCTATGCGCAGCTCTACCAAGCCTATGAACACGGTGAAATGGCAGTGGAATGAACTCCGACGGCATTTAACAGAGGGTATGGTGCATCAAGGTTGTCCGCAGGGCACTTGCGAGAGCTGGAATTTGCAGCCATCTTTTGGCACAATGCCAGCTGATATCTATCCTGTGTTACCGCCGCTTGCTCAAGATGTGCTGGTTCAGTTGGTCCGGCTATCGTTAGCTGAAGATGGCTCAAATGGCGTTCACATGCTTGAACGTTTGACTGAGCTGGCGGCGTCTGGTTTGGACGTTGCGCGTGCGTCGGTGTGGTTGAGAGACGACCACGAAGATGCGATCATCTGTCAGGATTTGTTTGTCGCTGACCAGCCACATTCCCATGGGATGACGTTGTGTCGTAAAGATTTCTCACCGTATTTTGAAGCGTTGGATCGTTCGGTGGTCATTCCCGCTGAGGACGCCCATCATCATCCTGCGACCGCCTGTTTCAGCGCGGTTTATCTCAAGCCACTTGGCATTGGCGCTATGCTTGATGCCCCCATTTGGCGCGGTGGAAAAGCGGTCGGAGTATTATGTTTGGAGCACGTCGGCGATGGACGTCGATGGAGCGACAGCGAACAGTCTTTTGCCGCTCAAGTAGCACTGATTTGTGGGCTTTATTACGAACGTCAGGAGCGTTTGACGGCGGAACGTGCTTTGCGTGAACGTGAAGAGGTCGAGCGTCAGCAACAAAAAATGGAAGCTCTTGGTCGGATGGCATGTTCGATTGGTCATGACTTTAATAACTTACTTACCACCATCGTTGGGCAGACGGAATTTGTCCAACGTGCGGGCATCAAACCGGAAGAAATTGCACATCGAACAAGTTTAGTTCTGGATGCCGCCACTCGTGCTGGGGCATTGGTCAATCGTTTATTGACCTTCGGTAAAGGTCGCGAAGCGACAGAAATGAAAATAGATTTAGTACATGTAGTTCGCTCTTTGCAGCCATTATTGCGCAGCACCGTACCAAAACGAATTTTTCTCGACCTGCGATTGCCTGACACGCCAGTTACCGTGTTAGCCGATGTGGTTTCAGTGGAACAGGTATTGGTGAATTTGGTGGTAAATGCGAAAGATGCGATTGCCGATTATGGTACCATTTCCGTTATCGTACGTCGCGGGGTTGATGATGCAGGCAGCGCTATCGTCGTACTCAAAGTCGCCGACACCGGCAGCGGTATGGATGCGGCAACTTTAGCGCGCGCTTTCGATCCATTCTTCACCACCAAAGGCGAACGCGGTACCGGACTCGGTCTGTCGACGTGTTTTACCAATATGCAGCGCATGGGTGGACGTATCAGCATCACCAGCAGTCCAGGACAGGGCACGACGTGCGTCTGCACTTTTCCGGCAAAAGAATAAACGTTTATGATCCTAGAAAACGCAGTGGAGAACCATTTTTTCGCGATACCCCGTTGGGGCAATTAGCAGGCAAGAGCGCAAAAGATTTACAGCTAAGATAAGAATGGCTCTGCGGCGTTTCGTGTGGGTCTTTCATTCGTCTTTGGTTTGATCAAAGCGGAAGAAAATCGAACAGGAGGCGCGGAGACGCGGAGATGAGAGGAGGAAAAGATGCATTCTCTCCGGCAAGCTTCTTCCCCTCCTCCGTTCTCCGCGTCTCCGCGCCTCCTGTTCAATATTTTCTTCTTTCGTTGTCCAATGAACGTGAACCCACACGAAACGCCGCAGAGCCATAAGAATCACCCGTTTGGTGAAGCCGAAGATCGTACGAAGGTTAATTCAAAACCTTGGTTTTCTTATCGTCTTCGCGATGGAAGTTTTATTTCAACTGCGATTCTTGGGATTATTTCAGTGGGCTGTAATCCGTTGGGCTCATGAACACCGAGGTGACTTTCTCGGTCAATGAGCCATCAACTTCTGAAGCTTTTTTCGCTTCGATCCAAACGGGGTCAGCACGGAAGGCTTTCCAGGATGCGTCGGCGCTGGCGCGGTCTTTATGCGCTAACACATACGTCAGTGTGTTTTTTGCCGCATCGCCGTCGGTTGGTACCCAAAAGCCAACCAGCGTCATGCCGTGCTTCTTAAACAATTCGCAGGTATGCTCGCGGAAACGTTTATTCAGCGCGTCCAGTTTTCCTGGGGCGGCGATATAGGTACGTAATTCAAACACGCGTTCGCCGTTACCATCAGCCGCACGCGCAGGGGCGGCGTTCATCAGCGTCAGCGCCAGAAGTAGGAAAAGGGAAAGTGCGAGGGGAAGAAAAGAACGCATGTGGTTTTCCTCGTATGTGAAGGTGCGGAGCGTTGTGAGCGATAAAGCGACATCTTTCATAAGATGTTATGAATGACGCGCCGGCAGTTCCTCCGACCAATTATACCGATCAAGCAATGCATCCACCGTTTCACGAGCACGAGCTAAACGAACGTGGTCGCCGTCGACCACGACCTCGGCGGGCAATGGACGGGTGTTATAGGTGCTGGCCATCGCCATGCCGTAGGCACCCACGTCGCGCAGTGCGAGCACGTCGCCGAGCTGCGGCATCGGTAGACTGCGCGCACGAGCAAATACATCGCCGCTTTCACAGATGTTGCCGACGATATCGACCTCGCGAACGGGCGCCTGTGGATGGCTGAGATTATCGATGCGGTGATAGGCATCGTACATCGCGACGCGCACCAAATGATTGAAGCCGGTGTCGCAGCCGACGTAAGTACGACCTTTGGCTTCCGCGGTGTCGGGATTGGTTTTGACGCTGGTAACCGTGCTCAGCAGCGTGCCCGCTTCGGCGACCAAGAAACGCCCTGGCTCCAAACGTAATTCCAGCGGACGGCCGTAGCGTTGGCAAAATTCGCTCATGAATTGCGAGGCTTTTGCGCCGAGCGCAGGTAAATCCACATGTTGCTGCTCCGCGCGATACGGAATGCCAATGCCGCCACCGACATCGACGAAACGAAGGTTTGGTAACTTCGCCGCGACGTCAAAAATAACCGTCATGGCTTTGGCATACACATCAGCATCAAGAATGCCGGAACCAATATGCATATGGCAACCGACGACGCGCACACCCGTCGCGCGTTCAATGGCCAACACCTGATCGACCTGAGTATAATGAACGCCGAACTTGGTCATCGGCCCAGCGGTACAGATTTTTTCATGGGCGCCAGCGCCGATGTCTGGATTAAAACGCACCGACGCTTCTTTACCGCCCGCTCGACCGACGCGCTCCAGACGATCCAAGCTGCCGCAATTTATTAACACGCCTTGCGCGAGCGCCTCTGCCTGTTCGGCGTCAGTCATATTATTTTCAGTATAAAGCACGTGCTTGGCTGGCACGCCGCAACGCAGCGCCAGCGCGACTTCCCCAGGGCTCACCGCGTCGATGCCGAATCCCTCAGCAGCGATGGTTTTCACCACCGCTGGGCAGGGATTCGCTTTCACCGCATAAAGCGGCTGGAACGGCTGCCAAGTGATGGCGCTCTTCAACGCCTGTGCACGAGCGCGAATCAACGCCAAGTCGTAGACGTAAAGCGGTGAACCAAAGCGCGTGATGAGATCGTGCGGAGTAGGCGGCATAGGGCGTGGGAGCGTGGGAATTCTCGCGGGTCGACAAGTCTGATTCGAATTTTAACCAACATGCGTCCAAGATGGAACCGCAGAGAATCGCTTGGGATCCCAAATGACTTCCGGACTTCCGCATGCATCGCTGGCCATGACACTCCGCACCGTGCTTACCCTGCGTTTTGCCGATGGAACCCTGACGCTCGATGATCTTGGCGATCATGCGGAGGTGTTGGATGGGTTGGTGGTGTTTGATTCGCGGGTGAAAAGACACCGTGCGAAAGCCAGCGCTTATGCTGAAATTATCCGTCGTTTGCATGGCAAAGTGGAATACCTCGACGAAGCCAAACGCTATGAGGTACTTGAGGTGACGGAGCGCGATCCCCGCGTGCTGCGGCCCTATCAAATCCAAGCGATCGATTCATGGCTAGCGGCAAAAAAGCGTGGCGTGGTGGTGCTGCCGACTGGCGCTGGAAAAAGTTACGTCGCGCTCAAATGCATTTTAGCCTGCCAACGCTCGACGTTGATCTTGGCCCCGACGATCGATTTGGTGCACCAATGGGCGAGTGATCTGGAAGCCCGACTTGGTTGCGCGATTGGCCGTTACGGCGGCGGCGACAAAGATCTGCAACCAATCACGGTGTCGACCTACGATTCCGCCGTGCTGTTGATGCCATGGCATGGCAATAAATTCGGCCTGCTGATTTGCGATGAGTGCCATCATCTCCCGGCCGGTGTGACGAGTTCAGCCGCGGAAGCATGCTTGGCACCGTTTCGTTTAGGCCTGACCGCAACGCCCGAGCGCACGGATGGCATGCACGCTCGTTTGGAGGAATTATTAGGACCGCAAGTGCATCGTTCGCAGATATCAGAACTCGAAGGAAATTATTTAGCGAACTATCAGGTTGAGGTGCTGCACGTCGCACTCGATCCCGATGAATTAGAAGCGTACACCACCAACCGCAAAGAATACCTCGCCTTCGCCCGTCGTTCCGGCGTCGACTTCGGAGCGCCTGATGGCTGGCAACAATTTATTGCCGCTGCCGCCCGCGATTCACAAGGCCGCGCCGCCATGCGCTGTTATCGTGAACAGAAACGACTGTCACGTTCAGGCCGAGGAAAATTGCGTGCGGTGTGGGATTTGGTGCGCGATCATCCCGGCGAACGCTGTTTAGTTTTTACCGAAGATAATGATACCGCCTACGAAATCGGTCGTCGCTTTGTTGCACCCGTATTGACGCATCACACCAAGGGCACCGAACGCAAACGCATGCTCGAATTCTTTCGTGCCGGCAAATGGCCGGTGCTCATCACCAGCAAAGTCCTCAACGAAGGCGTCGACGTCCCCGAAGTCGCCGTCGGCATCATCGTCAGCGGCTCCGGCAGCGTCCGCGAACACGTCCAACGCCTTGGTCGCTTGCTACGCCCAGGCGCCGGAAAAGTCGCCGTCCTCTACGAGATTCTCTCGGCAAACACCGCCGAAGCCTACACCTCCGAACGCCGAAGAAGCCACGTAGCCTTCGGCATGGAAGAAGCCGGAGCCGAAGAATGAAGCCGGACATCGATTATCAGACATGTCCTCAAAGTGATTCGACATCGGACATCGGACATCGGACATCGGACATCAGCAAGACATCGGACATAAGATGTTGAATCGCGACCTTCTTCGCTACCGCATCAGCGGTGATGTCATTCATCCGACCTATTTGCGTTCGACGCCAGCGATTCGTGATCTTGCTGAGGCGCTCCTTGAACATTGGCGCGCTGGCGTTGGTCAACGCTTAGGCGACTTGGAAGATGCGTCAGTGCCGATCTTGCATCGCAGTCGCGCGTTGGTCGTCGCACGCGGATTGCAAAAAATCATTCTCGATTCCAGCACCTTCGCCGAGCCGCCCTCTGCCGTTACTTTGCGCGAAGAAGCCTTTACCACTTCTGCGGCTTTGCTTGCTACGCCAGCGATAACTAGCGATGCCCATCGCGCTGCGGTGGCCGAGCGATTGGGCCTGCACAGCGACGAAATTCGCGATCGATTATATGCCGACTTACCCGATCAAGCGCAGCTCAGCGCGGCACCCATGTGGACCGCCATCCAATTGATTGCGCGTTACAATATGGCGCTGACTCAAGGCCTCTTATTGTTCGCACGCACGTTGACTATCACCGTGGTTGATGCGAACACCGGATTGCGCCGACGATTATTGAAAGCCTTGCGTTTCCGCCGACTGCTCGCTGACGTCCGTGGTGATGATCGTCAAGCTTTACGTTTGGAAATATCTGGCCCAGGAAGTGTGCTTGATCAGCACAGTCGTTATGGTTTACAATTGGCGCTTTTCCTCCCGGCCTTGGCGTGTTGTCGTTCATGGCAAGCGCAAGCCGAATTGGTCTTGCCACGCGGCGGCGCAGCACGACTTGAACTCAGCGATGAAACCGGCCTAGAAGGCGACAGCGCATTTCTGGGTTTTGTACCAGAAGAAATCCAAACGCTGGAAGCGACTCTGCGCGAACGCTTTCCCACCTGGACCTGGGAAGATCCACAATTATTGCCGCACCCGGATGGCGAATTAGTGGTGCCGGATTTACAGGTCAGCGTTGCAGGGGTCGTCATCATGGTCGAATTCTTCCATCGCTGGCATGGCCATGCTCTGCGTCGGCGCCTCGATCAATTGTCCAGCGGCTGGGCACCGCGTTTGGTAGTGGGCATTGATCGAGCATTGTTGCGGGCAGATGACGGTATTGCGACTCATCCGGCTTTTCTCGGTCGCGGCTTCGCCTTCAGCGATCTCCCAGCACCACGCACCCTGGCAGAAGTCATTTCGCGCGTCGCCGCAGAGCCAACCGTCACGCCGCCACGGGCCACATGACGTATTTCGCTGCGCAGCAAAGTCTCTAGCGTACCGCCCATGCGCGCGCTGTTGCTATTCCTGTTGAGTGTAAATTTTCTGTTGGGCGAAGATCTCGCCCCTAAAACGTGGCCGATTCCCAGTACGCAATTGGGATTAACCGCGCCAGGAAACTGGACCATGCAGAGAGAGCATGCGGGCGCGGTATTGGTGCTACGCAGTCCTCTGCCAGCGGATCTCAAAGGCGACGAAGCCGAACGCGCCAGAGGCATCATCGCCGTTGCTGTGCAGACCGTCAAAGACGACACGCCCAAAACCTTCGCCGACCGCTGCCGACTCGATCTGGAGCGCACGGCTTCAGGCCTAGTCCTCGATAAAAATCAAGAATTGATTTTCGGTGGCCGCACCTGGACCAAACAATCCTACCGCATGCAAGTCGGTCAGTTCACCTTCACCCAAGAACTGTACACCAACGTCATCAACAGCGTCGGCATTTGTGTCACCTGTTCGAGCACCGCAGATAATTACCGCCAATGGCAAACCGCCTTCGACGATGTGCTTGCTAGTCTAGGGCGAAGTCGGCTGAAAATCGAATAAACTATTTTTGGGGCTTCCGGCTTCCGTATGGGTCTTTTCTTAGTCTTTGGCACTGATCAAAACGGAAGAAAATCGAACAGGAGGCGCGGAGACGCGGAGATGAGAGAAGGACAAGAATCATTCTTTCCGGCAACCATCTTCCCCTCCTCCGATCTCCGCGTCTCCGCGTCTCCTGTTCAATATTTTCTTCTGTAGTTGTTCAATGAACTTGAACCCACACGAATCGCCGCAGAGCCCTTTTATTTATCGCTTCCCCCGGCGCCGAAGCGCCGGGCTGGCCTTACGTCGTCCCCGTTCATCGACAGGGCCGGTTTAACCAAATTGTAAACCATACTTCTGACCATGAACCCTGGAGTCCGCAGACATCGGACATCGGACATCGGACATCAGACATAAAACAAGATCGCTTCCCCCGCCGCTCATTAACCTCAGACTCCGCGCCCCGCCGTGGTGGTGGGATTTTCAGGAGCTGCGATGCGTAATAGTCTGATGCCGATGATGCTGGTGGTGATCGTCGTTGCCGTATCATTGGCGCTGTTGAATTCGAAAAGTAATCCAGGGTTGAATGGGCCGGATCTGCAACCTGGGATTTTTCGCTTGCCGAAAAAAGATAAATTTCATGTCGACTCTGCGGCGTTGACCTTTGACGACGTGGTCACTGCTGATGGCGAGCCGCCGGCAAATCGCGGGGAATCGTGGCGCGTGGTTTTAGTGATGGCCAAGGACCGTCATCCGTTGACGCGCTCGATCGTTTTATCCTTGGGTGAAAAGCTGACTGGTCACGGTTGCGTCACGATTATTGCTCCGATGGACGCGCCGACATTTCCTATGGGCGTGAATCGTATCATCAGCGTCGCCACTGCTGAGGCGCAGATTCCTGCCGTCTTAGGTGAAGCCGCGCGCGCAACAGTGAACGTGACCACGGCGTTGGCGCGCGTGTCGACCGATCATCCGGTTGCGCCATTGCTGCCGCAGGCCGAAGGATCTACCACCGCAGCCATCTCTATCGCTCATCACAGTCGTGCCACTGCGCCGGTGCTGGCGTGGTCGAATTGGTGGGCTGGTTCAGGGCGCCACTTGGCGGAAAAAATCTTGGAACGACTGGCTCCAGGTGGGCTGCCAGCGGTGGTCGATGCAACGACGCGCAAATGGTTGAGTGAGTTAACTCCGTTGAGCGATTGGGGCAGCGCGCTCGCCCAACCGCCCAGCACTGACCACCTCAAATGGGAATTCGCTTTTCAAGAAGCGCTGGTGCGCGGTTGGGTTGGCACGGTGGCTGGACTCACCATCACTACTCGCAGTGGCAAAGAAGAACCCACCATCGAACAATTACTCAATCGCATGAAGTCTGGTAGTTGGGAAGCCGCAGGTACGGCAGGTTTCCAGTTGTTCACGCGCAAACATGAAGGGCGAACGGAATGGTTCAGTATTGCGAGCCGCACTCAGGGCGTTGGTTGGTCAGTGGTGTGGTGGCAAGAGCGCGTTGGCATGCCTGATCTATTGAGCGAATGGGCGACAGCAGCGAAGACCGGTGATCGTGGTGCCGCACGTTTGTTGCATGCGCATCGCAATTGCCCGGCATTACCAAAAGATTTACAGGACGCGGCGCGTCAGCCGATTCCTGCTATTCCCGCTATTTCTCAAGAGGCACCAGTCGGTGGCGCAAGCAAATGATCCCTCGTCAACTTCTTATCGGTGAAGGCAGGAATCATGATTGAACAAGAGAAACGGAGGAACGGAGGACAGCCACGATGTGAGCCGCCTGCATTCATCGTCATGCGGTCACCTCGCTTGATTTTTGCCTTCCTCCGTTTCTCCGTTCCTCTTGTTCAATCCAGTGGTTGGTTGTTTTCCACTCAGGTGTTAGCAACCCAACCACGACTCATGAGAAGCTGCCAATGATCCCTCGCCGTCGCCCTGAAGTGCTCGCGCCGGTCGGCTCTCCTGATTGTTTACCGGCAGCGGTTGCTGGTGGTGCAGACGCGGTGTTTCTTGGCCTGCGTCATTTCAATGCCCGTGGTCGCGCCGAAAATTTTCGTAAAGCGGAACTCGCTCATCATGTGGCTTATCTGCATCATCACCGGGTGAAATGTTATGTGGTGATGAATACGTTGGTTCATGATGACGAATATCCGAAGGCCTTGGATCTCGCGCGCGCGGCGCACGCAGCGAAAGTTGACGCGGTCATTATACAAGATCTTGGTTTGTGGCGGGCGCTGACGCGTGAATTACCTGAATTGAAACGTCACGCCTCAACCCAGATGACCATTCATGATCCGAGTCAAGTCGCGGTGCTGGCGTCGCTGGGTGCTGAGCGCGTCATCCTAGCCCGCGAATTAACCCTGGCTCAAGTTGCCGCGTGTACGCGCGAAGCTGAGCGCCACGGTATTGAAACTGAACATTTCGTGCACGGCGCGTTGTGTTATTCGTTCAGTGGACAATGCCTGATGTCGAACTTTGCTGGCTGTCGTTCAGCGAATCGCGGAACCTGCGCACAAAACTGTCGTTTTGATTATGTCGCGGTGGGCGATGGAGCCGCGTCAACGCAGGCGCCTCTTGCTGGATTACGTAATCCTCCAGGCTCGCCCGATACTGAAATTTCGATGAAGGATTTTTCTCTGATCGCACGCATCGGAGAACTGGCCGACACCGGAGTCGCGTCACTCAAAATCGAAGGCCGACTCAAAGGCGCGGATTATGTGTACACTACCAGCCGCGTGTACCGCGCCGCTACCGAGGCCTGGGCCGCCGGTAAACCATTCGATGCCACCTGGGCGCGTGAATTACTCAAAGATGTTTTTGCGCGGACGCATACCGATGCACCGCTGAGTGGTGAATATGGCCCGTCGTCACGCATTCATCGTTATGAACCAGAACAAGATCGCGCGCCCGATGGCATTTTGGTGTCGGCTGATCGCGCGCGTGGCGAAGTGGTGATGAGCAGCCGCACGCCGGTCGTCGCGGGCCAGGGCTTCGCTTTTAGCGTCGGTTTTTTCAATGGCGGTTTCTTAGTCATCGGCGCAGATCGCATCAGTGGCGGCCGAGCGGGCGAAGAACGCTGGCGCTGCAAAGTGCGCATTGCTGAACACGGACCACGATTGCCTGAACAATTAGCGTTGTTTCGCAATGCGAATCATGAGCGCAAACGTGAAGCCAGCGCTGCCATGGCCGAAGTGCCGGTGCAAGCTGTGCCCGAACCGACCACCGCATTGATGATGCGCGTACAGGCAACCGTCGGCGCGCCGTTGACGGTCAAAGTCACCAGCGCCGATGGTCGTGAAACCGAAGTACGTGGCGCCGAATCTTTAGCCGCAGCTACCGGACGACCACTGAACGAAGCCTTAATCCGCGATAAACTCGGCGCTTTTGGCGGCACTCCATGGCACTTAGGTGAGCTGCAACTCACCACCGATGGAATCGCATTTGCGCCAGCTTCGGCGCTGAAAGAACTGCGCCGACTTTTAGTCGAACAATTGACGACGTTGCCCGCTCCGACACCAGAAAATATCGTTACTTGGACGCCGCCCGAACCCGGCACACCACGCCGCAAAGCTACCGCATTATGGGTGGTCGTCGGAAGCATCGCCGCTGGCGAAGCCGCGCTCGCTAACGGCGCTGCGGCCGTGTGGCTGGACGATGCGAGCTGCGATTGGTGGGGCGCGACGCCGCCGATATTACCTGCGCCCGATCGTCGCTGGTGGTTACGCCAACCCGCGACCGCTGCTGTATCACCGCACTTGACGGCTACTGGTTGGGGCGTCGTCGCCGGACATCTCGGCGTGATTACTGCGGCACGTGCGGCTGGCTTGCCGGTTATCGCCGATTTATTTTGTAACACGTACAGTACGGAAACGCTGCGCACGCTGGGCGACCTCGGCGTTGAAGCCGCAGTCATCAGTCTTGAATGCAGTGGTCGCGAAATCGCGCGCTTGGCCGCACGCTGTGGCTCGCTTGCCGATGCGAATGTGCTCGCCCCAGGATTGGCCTTGGTCGCTCACGGTCGTCTGCCCGCGATGCTTACTCGTCAAGATCACGGCATCGCCGTCGGCGCGATACGCACGATCACCGCCGTCGCCCGCGATGGCGGTCTGCCCTATGAACTGCAACGTCGCAGCCACGGCGACACCGTCATCTGGGAAGGCCGCCGTCTATGCGCGCCTGAACACGTCGCGCCCACCAGCGGCTTGGTCGACGCTTGGGTGTTGGAGTTGGCCGATCTACAGCCACAAGGCGTCGCCGCACTGACCGCTGCCTACCACGCGCTCGCCAACGGCAGTGGAGACCCAACGGCAATCACCGCACTCGCCAACACCCTTTCGCCGCACGGCCTTTTCACCGGCCATCTCGCTCAAGGCAGCCGCGAACTCGATCTGGTGGTGGAGCGCATGGATGCGGCGGATGTGGGGTGAGCTGAAATTGGCGAACGCGATAATGCATGACGACATAAATGACGCCCACCTGCATTCAGTGCGAAGGCCAACAGCGTCGATGCTCATCAGTTCGGCTTCGCGTTCTCATCAGTTGAAGAAATAGACTCGTAGATCGCCTTTGAAAGCACCGCGAATGCCGCGCTGCTGAAATCCTTGTCGTCCATGTAGCGGGTCACGATCTTGTCGTTGTCGGCCATGCGCTGAATCATCAGATTCTCAATAAGCTGGCGCAGGCCGAGCTGGAATTTGTCAAACGGATTGGCGCGGCGCAGTTTGATCACCTGCTCGTTGGCCGACGCTTTTTCGCGGATCTGCTCGAAGAAGAAACGGTCTTCGTCGGTAAAGTTCGTGCCGAAACGGTCGTTGAGGATCTGGATGATTTCCGACAGAGGGACTTTCTGGTCCTTCGCCTTACCCGTGCCCACGTCGGTGGGGCTCTTCACGCCTTCCGGATCACCTTCGCGCAACCGGATCTCGCCAGAGTAGATCCGTTGCAGCCGGTAGTATTGCAGCCCAATTTCGTCGCCGAGCTTCACCCGTTCGGTGTCCCGATCGAGCGGTAGGTGCGGAAGCAGGAACCGCCCGTAGCTGTAGAGCATTTCCAACGCGGGATCGCCATAGGGCATGATCTGGCTCATGAACGAATAGATGTTTACGTAGCCATGCAACTTTTCGCGGAACTCACTGCGCTTCGGATCGTCCGTCATCGCTTTGAAGCGGTCCACCGCTGGCTGAAGGTGCAGTTGCATGCCGGCGTGGTCTTGGGCGATTTGCCGGGCCACGGGTTTGTAGAAGACCTGGGCGAACGCCTCGACCTCGCTCCAGAAATAGACCTGCGCGGCATCCAGTTCGTGTTTCAGTTCTTCCAACTGCTGCGGGTCTGATTTCTCCTGCAAGCTCGTCGCGTCGTAGTAGGGCTTGAAGGCTTTGTAGATGTCCTCGGCTTCATTGACGAAATCCAGGACGAAGGGGTTTTCTTTGCCGGGAATCATCCGGTTGAGCCGCGACAAGGTCTGCACCGCCTGCACGCCGTCGAGGCGCTTGTCCACATACATCGCGCACAGCAACGGCTGGTCGAAGCCGGTCTGGTATTTGTTGGCTACCAGCAGCACTTGATAATCCGGCGAGGCGAAGCGCTCCGGCAGTTGTTTCTCGCTGATGCCTTTCCCGCTGACGCAATCCACGTTCATGCCCGGCTCGGTGTAGTCGAGGCCGGTCTCGGGATCTTTCACCGTGCCGCTGAAGGCGACCAGCGAGCGCACGTCGGTGATCTTGTGCTCGGTGATGTAGCGCTCGAACGCCTGCTGGTAGCGCACCGCATGCAGTCGCGAGGATGTGACCACCATCGCTTTGGCGCGTCCGCCGAGGTGGCCCATGACCTTTTGCCGAAAGTGCTCGACCATTACCTCGGTCTTCTGCTCGATGTTGTGCGGATGCAGGCTCATGAACTTGGCCAGCGCCCGCGCCGCCTTCTTCTTCGGCAAATTCGGATCGTCCTCGACGGCTTTCACCAGCCGGTAATAGGTCGCGTAGGTGGT
>JAYVSL010000045.1:0-14069 GCA_043775355.1 Planctomycetota bacterium | reverse complement strand
GGAAAAACACTCAGCGCATGACGCGAGACTTCGATCGCTGACCAGTCGTCTACTCGCTCCGGGCGCAAGCGTACCATCAGATGCACGTGATTGCTCATGGATGCTCACGACCCTCACCAAGCAGAAAAGCGCGACGAGTGCACCGCGTGATCACATGATACGTGCCACGGCTGCCATGAGGAAGCGTGACGGCTCGGGCGAAGACCATGGCCGAGATGGTAACGGCGAAGACGGGATGCCAAAACAAAGTATGTGTCCATTGTTTGTTGTGTGCCATTGTTTGTTGTGGCGGAAAATATAAAATCGCCGCGCTTACGATTATCCATCGCTGTTATAAACAGCGGAGGGGTCATCGTCCTCGGGGTATCGCGCCTGCATCTGCGCGAGTGGTGACCACGAAGCGCGTCCGGTTTCTCGCGTAAAAGCCTCTGGGATTTGTCGACGGTCAGCGCCCCGCCGGACGAGCTGCTGACGCCACAACACTTCCAAGCTGTCATCCACTGCTTGCACGGTTTTTCCTTGATGACTGCGCTGCGCCTTCAGGCCAATCAGCGCCAGACGCGCCAGACTAAAAAGTCGCGGCGGCAATAAAAAACGTGCGTAGCGACGACGCGCCAAGGCCAGGGCTTGTTCAACGCGTACCGACACCACCCGGGCAATCATCTGCCCAGTGCGCAAGTGCTCCGGATGCGTCGGCTCTGATAAACCAACCACAACGGCAAAGCGTTCGAGTTGGTCGTAGTCACCATGCGCAAAGCGGCCGTCAGCCAATAAACTCGGTGTGGTGTGGCCCAAAGGCAATTCCATTAAACGTGCAATACGCTGGGCATCAGCGGGATCCGCAGCCAGGTGCCCACTGCTGCGGTCAAGGCTCGCCTTTCGCCCAGCAAGCAAGCGCCAGCGTTCGGCTAATTGCTCGGCAAAACGTTCCCACGCGGGCAATGGCTCTAAGGCCCAGTCCGGGCAATGACGATCATCACCAGCAAGCCACTCTTGTGATATTCCCAACACTCGGGCCAGAGCCGCCTGATGACGTTGCCCAGGGGTACGTCCTGCGGTCATGTCCGACAATACGGAGGTCGTCGGCAAACCCGCCAGCACGGCGATCGTACCGCGCAATCCGGCGGCTACTTGATTCCTTTTACTTAATTCATGAGCAAGGCGGTCTTTCTGGCGCTGTGACAAATTGGTAATGGCAGCATCCAGGCGCTCATGAAGCAAAGTAACCGTCATCATAAACGCAGCTTCCATTTTTTCGCGACCAGGTCCATCGCCGATATGGCGCCCCGTGCTGATCAACGAAATGGCGCTCGCCGTTTCGTTGCGTGACGCTTTTCGGGTAGCGTGGCTGAGCGTGATTGACCGTTATGGAGGTCCTGTTGTCGGTCTCCGCGAAATGACGCCCACGGTTTTCGTCGCGCTTGGACCGTTAGAAAATTGACCACTGTCCAAAATCAAAACCTCTATTATACGTTCCGCCCCTTTCGTTTAACCAGATCCACAAACCCGTTGAGATTCCGCCCATGCGTTTGTTTCCTCGTCTGCCTTATCACCCGTCCGTTTCGAACACGTTCCTCCTGCTGTCGATCGTGACCTTGAGCGTTGCCCTCGTCGGCTGTGGGGGCCCCTCGATCCGATACCAGGACCAATCGGTGACCTATGAAAAGATTCCGCGCAAACGTCCTGCTGGCGCCACTACTTTTGCCATCGAAGCCCAAGGTGAAGGCAGTGTGCCCAGCGAAAAATTCGCGATCCGTGGCATGCAGCCAGCTGCCGACAAACCTGATCTGGTGGTTCGACTAAAACCCGGCAAGGCAAGCTGGGACGAGGTGCCCAACATCAGCACCAACGAACGCCTTGATTACGGCGGCATTCCTGGCCCGGACGGCAAAGAGGTAGATGGCACCAACAATAAATATTACAGCAAGGCAGGATACACCGAACAGGTGGCTTCTAATCCGATTGTTACGATCACGCACATTGGAACGGGGAAGCTGACCGTTCCGTATATTGTCGAGATCATCGACACTCGTTCTGGCGCCACCGTGGAGGTAAAAGACCTCACGCAGTCGCCTTCGGTTATCCTAGGACGCGCTCCGGAATCTAGCTTTCTTAGCTATTCCGCCTCCATAGAGACTGGTAGTACCGAACGCTCGGTCACCAATGTCGATGATGGCAGCAACGTGTACCAGGATGTTCGGCAGTTGGCCCGCGGCGTGGTCACCTTACGCGCAGCGAAACAAGGCGCAGCTGCTTTCGCTGAAGCCGCAAGAAATGGACGCACACCAGCCAAGGATCTGATGATGAGTCGCTGGAATCCCACCTGTGCGGTGCGCGCGAACTATGTGCAAATAAGTGCGGAAAATGCTCTTGCCGCGTGGTTGGAAAATGATTACGCGGGAGGCCCCACCGAATTCCATTTTACCTTCGGCGATCTCGATGGCGAACCCTCATTTCCCGCTATCCGCGCGCGCTTCGATCAGTTGCTATCGAGCGCCACCGCAGGACGTGAATCCCTGGCGCAAGGCATCGTAACGGATCTTGGCGCTATTGTCGCCAACACCCAGCTCGACCTGCGGCCACGAGCAGTCGCGAGTTATGATTGTGCTGTGGTGTATGTGGTGATCGGCAACCTGGATAAGGCGCGCGGTGCGGCGCAAGCCGCCAAGATCCTCAATGCGCAAGAGGGCGATGGCTTCTTCGGTTCGTCGGGCAAGGACCTTACCGACCGCATCACCGCTCTTATAGCCCACATCACAGATCGCCGGTCGCGTCTACCGCGCTAAATTTCACCATCAACCTTTCAACTGCGAGTGTCCTCATGAAATCGATCCCCGTACTACTGCTTAGCATCTGCGTCTTAGGCATGACTGGTTGTGGCTCCGGTTACCGCACTGCCAACATCACCGCGCGCAGCGTCACGGCCAACACCTACACCAAACATCAACAGGTGAATGACAATCCGGTCACCTCCCAACCTGCCGAAATCTGTCGGGTGGATTGGACCGCTGCTGGTGGCGGAAGCGTTGAATTCCTCAACTTCGTCGAACCGGCCCTGAGCCTGACGGGGCCGGATGGCGAATCGTTCAATGCGGGATTGATTGAGATCAAATCCATCCGCGGCGATACTCCTGCACTGGAACGCGCCAGCATCCTGGTCAAGGCCAAGGAACGTTTCAGTCAGGCATCGGCCTTGACGAGCGACGCTGATGTGCGCGATGCGGCCAACCTCAATTTGGCGGTGACTCAGGCGGCATTGGGTGACTGGAACGCCTATCGCAACACCATTGCTAAGTTGCCCACCCGGGAATCCTATCCGCGAAACATCAACCCATTCGTCAATCTCCTGCTGATTCCCATCCATATTGTCGGCTACATCGTGACGTTGGGAAATTACGGCCAAGCGGATCCGCTGGATGCACCGGTCAACTCCGCACGTGGGGTTATGGCGTACATGCCGCGTGAGCCTGGCATCCGTCAGGACGTCGCGACGAATAACCAGGAAGTCACCAAGGTGAGCGCCGCGGCGGTTGCGCCAACGTTTCATTACGCTGACGCGACGACCCAGACTCGCCAATTCGCTGATCTGGACGTTAGCATCGATTACGATGTCGACGACATCGGCATAACGGATCTGCGAGTCATCTTTACCAACAAGAGCCAGCGGGTGGTGAACATCGGCAACATGGCCGCTCGCATTGTTCAACAGGGCACCATCAAAAAGACCAACGATATCAAAATCGTCGAGGCTGAAGCCCGTGCATTGCCGCAAGAAAAGGCAGTCGTCCACTTCAGTCTCGATGGCAAGGCGAACTGGCAGAAAATTTTCGCAACCGAGAAGGCGGGGGAGTACGCCCTCACGATCTATGACATTCCCGTCGCGTTCGATGCGCTCGGTGCGGTGGCCAAAAAAGACAACATCACGTGGAATTTCACCTTTACGCCGGGCAGCCGTGAACAACGCGTGCGCGACGACGAGAAAAGCGTCCGCACCATTACGTGGTGGACCTTCACGCCTGGCTATCAGTTGGTGAAATGACCATGACCGCAACGTCGCCTCACCAATAAAGACTGTGGAGGCTAGGTGAGCGATCCCCTACGGGTCGACCCCCTGGGCGACACCACGCCCATGCTGGGGTTAGCGAGATCCGACCAGCCGGACATCAGGGACTGCCCATCTGCTGGATCAATCGTGGACGGTTATCGCCTGGACGCTTGTTTGGGCCAAGGCGGCATGGGGCAGGTCTGGCACGGGGTCCACGCCGGACTGGACCGTCTGGTAGCGGTAAAATTCCTTCGCGCTGACCTGTTGGACAATCACGATGCACAGGCCCGTTTCCTGCGAGAGATCCGCGTCGCGGCCGCCATTCACCATCCACGTGTCGTCACCATCTGGCACAGTGGGCAATGGGGAAACTGGTTGTTTTTGGTGCAAGAATTCATGCCCGGTGGCGACGCCGCTGCTCTTTTGCGGCGACGTGGGACTCTGGCTCTTGCTGAGGCCGTCGCACTGATCGGCGATTGCGCCGAAGGAATTGCCGCGATTCACGCCGCTGGATATCTGCACCGCGACCTCAAGCCGCAGAACCTGCTCATTGATGCCGCTGGCCGCGGCCAGGTGGCAGATTTCGGCTTGGCAGTAGCGCTACACGGTGACACCAACCGCCTCACGCGTCCTGGCTCATCGCCTGGGACTCCGGCCTTCATGCCCGCGGAGCAGTTGCGCGATCAGCCACTGGATACGCGCGCTGATGTGTATGCCTGGGGCGCCACGGCGTTTGTCCTCCTCACTGGACGAGTGCCATATTCCGCTGCCGATGCGTTCAGCCTGCTGGTTGCCCAAATGCAGGGTCCGCTGCCGGATCCGCGGCTTCTGAATCCAGCGGTCCCGAATGCACTGGCCGGGTTGATCCGCCGCTGCCTCGCTACCGATCCACTCACACGTCCGGCCAACGGACAGGAGCTGGTCCGCCTCCTTGCTGCGTCAACGATGCCGCGTCCGCAGCCTGCGCTTCGTCGTCTATCGCCCATAAATGTAGTCGTGCTGATTGGCATTCTCCTGAGCGTGGTCGGGTGGTGGTTCGGGCGTGAACCAGTGGTTCCAGCGTCAGCGGTTCCGTCGCACTACGGTGATGCGGCCAAGGTACCTGCGGAAGCACTTCCGCTCGCCGTCCTGCCCGTGGCACGTCTAGATCTGCCGTCATCGGTTCCGTCCTCTGCGACCCCCTTATTTATTTCAGCGTCAGAGATTCCCCCACCTGCGGACCAACCTGCGACTGCCGTAGCGAGTGTGCCGGTCTCTGCGGTGAACGATGTTTCTCCCGCTGTGCCGGCGCCGACCTCTGCCGCGGTGATCGTGACGCTTTGTCCCACGGAGGCGTCGAGTGATATGGATGCGCTGGTGGCACTTGCCCGCCGGTGGTCACACGCCTCGCCGGCAACGTCTGGTATCGCGCTGCCTGAAGTGCTGGCGGCCGATCTCGCCCGTCGCTATTTGGGTAGCGCACTGCAACCGCTTGCTGGCGATGGATGCTGGCAGGTGCGCCTGAATCCCTCGGTGTGGAGCGACCGCCTTGAACAAGAGCGCACCCGCGCACCGCGCCACGTTCCCTCGGGGGGCGATGCGACCGCGTGGAAGCGCATGGCCAGCGGTTTGACACGAGCACTGATCGCCTCGGCGGTGGAAGGCCAGGACGCTGCGCAGGTTTTGGTAAATGCCATCACCCTGCCCGGCAATCGCTGGTGCGACTCGGCGGCAGCATTTGCAGAAGTGGTGGCGAGTGATCTTGGCCATCCGGTCCGGCGTTGGACGGTGCGCGATGTGCGCACCGGCTCGACCGCCGTGTGGATGTCGCTGGCAAACCAAATCCCGGTCTCTGCCATCGGGGGTGACGTCTTGGTGCTAGCCGACTCTCACCCCGATGGCGTCGCACTCCTGGCCATCGGACTGGATGATCGCGGTCACCTGGAGGGCGCGTCGCTCGCTGGCTGCAAGGAGCGCGGCTGGCAGACGCAGGAATCACAAGTTCGGGCGGTGGCCGCCGCTTCCAGTGGTCGAGTGGAGACGCTGCATCTCATCACCGTGCTCGGCATGGGTAGCCCCGGCCCCAGCCTGATTTTGCGTTGCCACCAAGTGGGAACGCTGCGCCTCCTGGCCCACGAGCGGGCTGGCTGTCGGTTCCTGGGGAGCGACCGTTACGTCACTTCCGTCGAGCTCGGCACCACAATGACCATCGCGCTTCCCTCAGACCTCGCGGCGGGGGAAGTCATCCATGGTTTCCTTGCCGAGACGTTACCACCCAGGCGTGGCCGACAGGAAAGCAGCCAAGAAGCCATCGCGTGGTTGCGGGGGTCGTTAACCATACCCAGTGAGTCTTGGATTTGTCCATAAGTGGATGTGTCACGACTCGAAACGCACATTCCCATTTCACGCCCAACACGCTGAGCTGCGCCGCCATAGCGGTCGACCCGGAGCGTCCTCCGGTGCCCCGCGAAATGGATCACTGATGTTCAGGCTGCTCACCACGCGAACCGTACTGGCACATGCATTTAGTCTCTGACCTAGTTTAGACTGAATCAGCCAACGCTGACATGTGGGATCGTTTTTTGTTTTTTAAAGCACGAAATATCGATGACTATTTCGTGCAAATGACCCGCTATCGACCACCAAGATTCGGCATTTGCCGTGGTTCGACGCAACGAACACGAAGTGCCGTACGTTTCTTCACCTTTGTCTGAATAAATCCCCCATTGGATGAAACCCAATGGAACGGAGTTACCTATACATGCCGATCACCAAGGAGATCCAAACCATGTCTGCTATCCGTCTTACCTCCATCACCTCAACCCTGCTGCTGGTCGCCATTGGCGCTTTCAGCAGTTCGGCGCACGCGGCCGATATACGCTTGCAAGTCGGCACCACTCCGGGCTTTGATTCCATCAAAGAAAATGCGACTGGCCTGAATGGCGGCGAATACACCACCGCAGAACGCGCGATGAATCAGGACGCTGGCCTGAGTGTCGGCCTGATTATGACCTGGGCAAAACCCGAAGGCGTAAGCTTTTTGCGTGGTGTTGAACTCAGCTACCGCACCGAAGGCGGATCGAATAGCAGCGGTGACTCATTGGAAACTTCCCAGATTGGCGTTGGTGGACGCCTTGGCGTTGGCTGGGTCATCACCCCAGGCTTACGTTTGGAAGGCGGCGGTCGCGCGATGATTGGCTACGCCCAAACCTCTGACGCAAATGATTCCGTCGACGGAATCATTTACCAAGGCAACACCATCATCGTTTCAAAAAATCAAAGTGCTTCCGGTCTGGGTTATCAATTCGGCGCATTCGTTGGGGTGAATTACACCTTCGAAAAACACTACCTGATCGGTGCCGAAATTGGTTACGAATACACCGGTGCGTTGCTTGCCGCTACCTACCTAAGAACGGACGTTTCTGGCGCAGGCGCGACCTTTGCGCTCAACGCGGGGTATGTGTTCTGAACCTGAATATGCAATCAACTGGATAGCTACAGCGAAATGGCACTGGCGATTATTTTCTGACGCCAGTGCCGCTGATATTTTTCAGAGAACGTATTTTTATAAACGGAAAATCTGCGCCGCCCATGTGGTGGCGCAGATTTTTTGTTTTTATGGGGAAGAGCGGTCCCAGGGCGTTGCCCTGGGCTATCAGAAAGCGGGCCGTTGGCCCTCTCGCAGGCTAAAGGAAACGACGTTGAGGAGGGGAAGATACTTGCCGGAAAAAATGAGCCTTTTTACTCCTCTTACCTCTGCGTCTGCGCGTCTCCTGTTCGATTTTTCCCGCTTTGGCGAGCCCCAAAGACTGAGAAAAAAACCCACACGAAACGCCGCAGAGCCTTCTATTAAGAAGCCGTTCATTCTCCGGTCCTCCAGTCCTCCCTGTCAGATGTCATCTTTCCCAGACAACTTCTTAGCTAAATCGCCGTCAGCCCGACGGCGGAAGAATCGGATTTCCCTTTGGCGTGGGATCATCAACCAATAGCGGTACGCCGGTTAGGCGATGGGGTTCTGCGATCACTGGTAGCGCCGCTAGGCGACGGTCGGCTTCGGCTTCGTCGAGTAATTCAACGCGAAAGCGTTCTTCGGCATTTCCCAGGCGTAGCACGACTGAGCCATTGGCGAGATCGTACGAACGCCGACCTTCTAATGGCAGATGATCGACGGTGGTGCCGGTGGACGAGAGATCTTCGATGGTGAGCACACTTCCCTGCGTGATCAGTCGCAGATGTTTGCGGCTGACGGCGCTATTGAAGTGATCGCGCATGCGCCGATCCGTTTCGCTGAGCATCAGCCAGGCGCGAAAGCGTTGGAAGCTGATCTGGCAATCGCGGCTGCGTCCCATCAACACGTCGGCTGATGAGCCAAGTTTGAAAAGCTCGCCGGTCGCTAATCCGGAGAGCCCGCTGAGCACGGGAATAAGCACGAGAATAGGCGTCATTATGGACAAGACCATACACAAAGAGTTGGCTGTGCATGCAACGCACGACCGCTGCGGGGCGTATTGAGGATGACACTGGCGCATCGGCTGTTCTGGCTACCGTGTGCCACCCGCATATGGATCACGCTCCCATGGATCATTCCAACTCTGCCGATGTTTCTGCCGCAGTGCCTTTGACGCGTTCGCCGCGTTCACCACTTTGGCGTTTCGCGCGAGCGATTTCAAATCCGTGGGTGTCGATCAGTTTGCTCGTGGTGGTTTTTATTCATCAAGCCGTTGGCTCTGCCTTTTATACCGTGCGCCAGAGTTTCGAAGTCAATGAAATGGAGTGGTTTAACGGTGGTGCTTCGCTGCTGCTGTGGGCGGTCATCTGTATCTGCATGATCACCGCCAGCATCGTGCGCGTGCCGTGGACGTGGCGTAAAGCGGGCACGCACCTGACTCATTTCGGCGTCGTGATGATGGTCATCACGTGTGGCATTTATTTCGGTTACAAACATGAGGGCGATGCGCTGTTGGTGCGCCATTATATTAAAGTAGAAAGTGCTTACGGCGCTTGCCGCTTATTGCCCAATCCTGGATATCGCGCGGCATTCGGCGCTGGCACGGCAACCGTCCAGTCGATCATGCCGAAGTGGACGATTCTGTCCCCAGCAGGAAAATCAGAACAAGCGTGGGCCGTCATGGTCGAGGTCGAGCTGCCAGATGCACCGAAGTTCACCGCCACGCTGATTGAAGATCGTCCTGATTTAACGCAGTATACGCTCGCTGGTCGTCAGCCTCAGAGTTTCATGCCAGAATATCCAGGAATGGTCGCGGCTGATGGACGCCTTCACGCCGTCACCGCTGATGGCAAGTCGATATTGCCTACCGAGATCACCAAAGGCGCCAAATCCGTCGAGCCGCTGACGGGCGGCGAACGGTCATTAGAGATCACCGGGGTAACCGTCGATTTTCCGTTAATGACTGACGGCTTCCAGGGCCGCAGTGGCACCATGATTGAATGGACACTCAAAACACCCGCAGGACAACAAAGTGGCAGCAGCGTGGTCGGCGAACCAACGCTGACGCGTTTCCAACGTGCGCGAGTGAAGACTCCGCCAGATGCGCGACTCAAAACCATCGCCTTAGAGCCAGCGCCGTATGCATTGGCGTATCATAAAGATCGTTCGGCGCTGTGGGTGAGGCGTGAAGACGTTGCCGAGCACAGCGATCCGCTCCAGCCGATGCGCTCGATGGATGCGCAGTCCGTCATCGCTTTGCCTATCGTTGGTTTGCCGCGTTATCATGAGCGCGGAAGTTTTTTTGATTCCGCGAACCCACTCAACCTCGCCATCGGACCGGTCAACAACGTCGAATTCAGCGTGACCGCGTTCGCTCCTTACGCGCGACTCACAACACAATGGAAAGACGTCGCGGACGCTCCGCCAGATCCACGCTTGGAACTGGCATTGACCGTGGGCGGCAAAGAAGATTCACGGATGTTGCCGCCCAGTCCGATCGAGGCGATGGAATCGCAACCGCTAATCTGGGTGTTTTGTCCAGACCAAACGGCGTACGACGCGCTGTTGGCCAAGCTAAAACAACGTTTCCCCGAGACCGGAAAAAAACCAACCACGCTTGACGAAAATGCCAGCCCGCGCTTAGTCTTTGTTTCCTCGCCGGTTATTTCTACGTCCAAATCATTAGAATTGTGGGTCGGTATTCCGGACGCCGGCTTGCGAATGTATCCATTGAATATTGGCAGTGAAGTGCAGGTCGATTTCTATGGCGACAAATTGCCCGTACGTCTGAAGCAACTGCTGCAAAGTCCACGTCGCGTCACCGAACCGGTGGTGGTACCGCTGGAACTACGCGAAAGTCGCATGGGAGTGGGCGATTCTGCAAGTCTCATTCAAGTCACCGCGACCAGCGGCGGACGATCCACTTCCGTGTGGGTGCCGTACACGCCGTACCCGCATTTACCGCGTGATCTTGGAAACGACGGCGCTTGGGGAATATATGCGCCGCGACCGGTCATGATCGATGTGCCAGGTGCAGGTCGCTTCGAATTATGTTATGGCAAAGAGCCATTACCGATGCCTGGCAACATTTGGATGACCGGTTTCGATGTGCCGCGTCGCCCAGGCAGTAATTCGCCCAGCGAATATTTTTGCCATGTCGGTTATGGTGACGCGGCGAATCCGCAAAGCGCCGTTATTCATATGAATGAACCACTGGCTTGGCGAGATACGTTTTTCTTTCAGGCAGGTTGGGATCCACAATCGCAGGCCTTGACCATACTCGGCGTCGGAAATCGTCCGGCTGGCGCAGCCATGTTATTATCGGCAATCATTCTCGCCTGTGGCATGGCGTTGAGTGGTGGCATGGCCGCGTTGGCGGGGAGAAAATCATGAGCATGTTGCTGATTCGTTTCGCGGGTCTCGCACTCTGCGCCTGCGTCGCCAGTTGGTTGAGCGCTGCCGAGGTCCCGCATGTTGGGCAACCTGGGTTGGTTCCGATTAAGGAAACCATCAGCGCGATACAGCTCGATCAGCTCGCTGCGGTTCCTGTGCAACATGGTGGGCGTTATAAGCCGCTCTTTTCGATGGCGATGGAAGTGTCGGATAACATCGCGTATTCCACCTCTTTCGGTCACGGTCATACACCGCTGACTAGTTTGCTTGATCTGCTGTTTTGCCGTTCTGATTACGAACAACTGCCCATCGCACGGGTCAAGCACACCGAACTGCGCCGTGATTTGGCGTTGGTCATCCCACAAACCGAACGCAAATTACTGCTCGATACTGGCTACCTCACACCGAGTCGACTGAACGACAAAACGGTGCGCGATGAATTGGAAAAACTCGGTCGTTTAACCAGCAAGAATAAAGCGATCGGTCAGGTGCAAGGTGCCCAGGGCATGCTTGATCCGGGCACTGTTATTTTTCAGCTACGTCTATTTCCAGTGCCCGTCGGAGCGCATGATGATCGTTGGCGTGATCCCGCTGAATTCGGTTCTGACTTCGCGACAGCGTTGATTTCTTTTCTTGCCGCTGCGCGCAGCAGCGATGGATCAGCAGCAGCGTTTGCCGCACAAACCTGGAGCCTGCTGCCGATATCTGTCGAAACCGCAACCAAGTTACGGGTTAGGGACAGCGAAGAATTAGTGGCAATCAATCAGCACCTGCTGTGGCCGCTGTGGCAAGCCGCTGCGAAAGGTACCTTAAATCAAGCTGATGCAGAAAAACTGGCCGCTGATCCGACCCAGGCAGCGGCACTGAAACTTCCAGAGCCTGAAATTATTGCTGAGGCCTTGACGAATTTACAGCTTCGCTGGTCAGCTCTGGGTGTTCCCGCTGAAGACCTTGCTGATGCGACGATGCGCCCCGCGCTTGATGCTGCGATTAAACAAGCAACCAGCACGTGGAATACGCTTGGTCAAAGTTGGAGCGCCGCACGTCACGGACAATTATCCGCCGCGAAATTACAAACCAGTATTGATGAATTTGTTGCGGCGACCAAGTCGTTACAAGAAGTACATGCCAAGGACCGCGCTGCTCGCGGTCAGCCGCCGTTGGTGATCACCACCGAACTCGAACTGACGTATTGGAAATGGCAGGGCAACATTCACTGGGTGTGGCTCAGCCTGCTCTTAGCCGTTCCGTTCTTGGCCATGGGCGGCATCGGTCGTCAACCTTGGGCATTACGTGTGGGATACGCCTTGCTGGCACTGGGTTTCGTTGGCCAATTGACGGCCTTCGTGGTGCGCGCTGAACTGGCGCAACGCATTCCCCTGTCAAATCTCTATGAATCGATGGCTGCGGCTTCTTTGCTGGCAACCTGGATTGCTCTGCTCGGCGAATCCGGCATGTCGTGGTCTCGGCGCATATGCCTGGGTCTTGCTGGCATTCTGGGTCTAACTTTGTTGATCATGCTCATCATTGCCTTCGTGGTTGGTTGGCCATGGGCGATTATTATTCCGATGATTGCCATTACGCTGGGATCGTGCGTTATTTTACTGATGACCAATCGCGTTGGCTCAGCCGCGCGCGGAAGTTTGGGCCTTGGCGCATCGCTGTTTGGCTGCTTGATTATTTTCGCCCAAATCTTGCTCGAATATCATGACATCAATGCCTTCATCAGTCCGGCAATGCCGATTCTTTCTGAATTCTGGCTACGCGTTCACACCAGTTGCATCATCGCCAGCTACGGCTTGATCGCGCTGGCTGGTTTGATGTCGGTCACGTATTTAATCATGCGTATTTGGCTGCCGTGGAACGATCCGCGTAGCGAGGCGTGGGATCGCACGACGTTCGCCATCGATGCGGTCGCGATGTTGGTGTTGTGGGTCGGCTTAGTGCTAGGCGCGGTATGGGCCGCTGTCAGCTGGGGCCGTCCGTGGGGCTGGGATCCGAAAGAAGTTTTCGCCTTGCTGACCTGGGTGGTCTACATCGGCCTCGTCCATCTGCGGGTCGCAATGCCGCCGCACAAGCGCGGTATTGCCACGGCCTGGTTCGCGCTGGCCGCGTTTGTCGTGATGGTCTTCAATTGGTATTGGATCAACGTCCAGCTACCTGGACTGCACAGCTATGCCTCATGAGCTGTTTATTGAACAGGAGGGGGCAGAGGCGCAGAGAAGAGAGGGGCTCAGATTCGTTGGAAGAAAGGGCATTTTCCCTTCACCTACGATCTTATGATGACTCTGCGCCTCTGCGTCCTCATGTAAAAATTGCCTTTCCAGACCGTCTCTGAGACTGGTCACCCCTGGTCGTCGCGGGACATAGCTGAAGCCACACCCTCGCGAAGCCTCTTGCCACGGCGCTCAATTCCGGACGCTAGAGACCCATGCTGATTCCTGATTCTTTGCGGACCTTGGTCGACGAGGGCTTCATTCAAGAGATCCTCCGCCCACTCAAGAGTGGCAAAGAAGCCGCCGTCTATTTGGTGCGCGTCGATGGTAACGTGTGCGCAGCGAAAGTTTATAAACAAGCGCAATTACGCAGTTTTCGTCAACGTCAGGATTACGTCGAAGGGCGTCAGGCTGGCAACACTCGTGACCAGCGCGCGATGGACAAGGGCACGAGTTTCGGCAAACAAAAACGTGAAGAGGCCTGGCAAACTGCCGAGGCCGATGCTATGCGCACGCTTCACGCTGCTGGGGTGCGCGTACCGCGTCCGCATGGCAATCACGATGGCATCTTGTTGATGGATTTGGTACGAGGCCGTTCGGGTGATCCAGCGCCACAAATCGCCGCAGGCCGCTTCGCTCGTCAAGTCGCCTTCGACATGCACTACGACATCATGCATCAGATCGCCAAAATGTTGTGCGCTGGTTTAGTTCATGCCGACTTGTCGGAATTCAATATTCTTGAGGCCGCTGACGGCCCGATCATCATCGACTTTCCGCAAGCAGTCGATGCGGCGCGTAACAACAACGCCAAACGCCTGCTGATCCGCGATGTCGCCAACGTCACGCGTTTTTTCGCCCGCTTCGCGCCAGAGGTCCGACGCTCGGATTTTGGCAATGAAATGTGGCTACTGAACGAACAAAGCTTGCTGCGCCCCGACACCAAACTCACCGGACGCTTCCAAGCCGCACGTGGCGTGGTCGACACGCA
>JAYVSL010000044.1:0-8762 GCA_043775355.1 Planctomycetota bacterium | reverse complement strand
GCCGGTGATTTTGCGGTTGATGTAGCAATTGCCGACCTGCAACTCGCGTTGAACGCGGGTGATATGAGTGGGGCTGCGCGAATATAATCCACCGGTGAGAGCGTAGCGGGTGCCGTTGGCGATGCGTAGCGCGTCATCGATATCGTGCGCGCGAATCACGGCGAGCACGGGTCCGAAGATTTCATCTTGCGCTAAGTGTGCGTTGGCGGCGACCTCGGTGAAAATATGTGGGCCGACATAAAATCCTTCGTCAGCGCACGCGCCGGGATCGCCAGCATAGACGAGTTTTCCTTCCTGCTTACCGGCTTCAATTGCCGAGCGAATGCGTTGCTGTGCTTCTTCGTCAATGACCGGCCCGAGTACGCCGGGCATTTCCGCCGGTCCGCTGGTCAGGCTACGCGTAGCGGCGATCAGTCGCGTTACGAAGGCATCATAGACCGACGACAAGACGATGGCGCGCGAGCAGGCCGAGCATTTCTGACCTTGGAAACCGAAGGCGCTATGCATGACGCCGAGCACGGCTTCATCAAGGTCGGCGTCGTCATCGACGATAATGGCGTTTTTACCGCCCATTTCGCAGATGACGCGCTTGACTTCATTGACGCCTGGAGTGCCAGCGACTTCTGCCGCGCGGCGATTGATGGCCAAGCCCACATTGAGTGATCCGGTAAAAGCGATCACCGAGACGTCCGGATGTCCGACCAGCAAAGGGCCAATTTCTTCACCAATTCCTGGGAGGTAATTCAGCGCCCCAGGTGGAATGCCAGCTTCGTCGAAAACCTCCATGAGTTTTGCCGCGATCACCGGCGTTTGTTCGGCGGGCTTCATGATCACGGTATTGCCTGCGACGAGCGCTGCCGCCGTCATGCCGCATAGGATGGCGAGCGGAAAGTTCCATGGTGAAATAACCACCACCACGCCGCGTGCGACGTAGAAGGTGTAATTATCTTCCCCTGGAACATCGCGTTTTCGCGGCGCGTCTAGGCGTTGCATGTCGCTGGCATAAAAGCGGCAGAAGTCGATCGCTTCAGCGACATCAGCATCGGCCTCGGCCCACGATTTCCCGGCTTCGTAAACGATCACGGCACTCAGTTCGGCGCGGCGTTGGCGCATAATGGTCGCCGCACGTACCAGTATCGTTGCGCGTTCGTTGACTGGCGTCGAACTCCACGCGGGAAAGCGCGCTTTGGCGGCTGCGACGGCGCGTTCGGCATGCTCTGGTTGAGCGCACGATACTCGGCCAACGACTTGGCTTCGGCGCGAAGGATTCAGCGAGATAATTTCTTGCTCAGTGATTACCGGCTTGCCATCGATGATCAGTGGTAGGCGCGCTCCGCCGAGTTGAGTCGCCACTTTTGCCAGGGCGTGATCTCGTTCATTGCGTGCATTTGCCTGTGACAGATCCGTGAGCGGTTCGTTGACGAAACGTTCACTGACGTTGCGCGGGGAAACGGCCTGAGGTTTTTTCATGGGATCCATAAGGAGGTCCTCTTCGGGAGCGTGTTCAAGAAAACCAGCGCGGACGAACGATTGATTGGAGGTGTTTTCCAGCAGTCGGCGCACCAAATAAGCCATGCCTGGTAGCAGATTTCCAAACGGCATATAGATGCGCACGCGTTGACCAAGCGCCGTGAGCGCGGCCTTCAGTGGATCGGCCATGCCATAGAGCATTTGGAATTCATAGCTGCGCGGCGGTAATTTCAGCGCTTCGGCATGCGCCAGTGCATGCGCGATTGAACGAACATTGTGACTAGCAAATGCCGGGCGTAAAACTGTGCAGTGCGCGAGCAAGAAACGCGTTTGGGTTTCATAATTGGTATCGGTGGCGTTTTTATTTAAAAATACCGGAACCGGCCAGTCATTTTGTGCGGCGATGACGCATTCGTATTCGTGGTAAGCGCCTTTCACCAAGCGCACCCAAACGGGTGTGCCGCGCCGTTCGGCCCAACGTGCCAACATCTGTAAATCATCACCGCAAGATTTTAGGTAAGCCTGGATGGCAATGCCGACGTGTGGCCACGTGCGAAATTCATCTTCATCAAGGACATCACAAAAGATGCGCAACGTAAGATCTTTGAAAGAGAACTGCTCCATGTCGATATTGACGAACGCCCCGCTTTGCTTGGCGATACGAAGCAATGGCCGTAGGCGAGAGCATACTGAGCGCGTGGTGCCAACAACGTCGCTTGGATCAAAACAGTTGGTGAGCGCTGATAATTTCACCGAAAAATTGACCTGCGGCACATCGTCGCGGTAGCCGTTATCCTTCGGCATTGCGGCGGAAATATTTTTGATCAGCCGAACATAGGTATCCAAATAGTGGTCGGATTCCTGATCGGAAAGCACCGCCTCGCCGAGCACGTCGATGGTGAAATCCAGACCGTTTTGGCGTAGGCGCTTGACGGCGGCGATAGCCTCTTGGGTGGTAGAAGCCGCAATGAATTTGTGCGCCAGTTGCTGCGAACCAAAGCGTGCCGCATGGGCGACGAAGCTCGCGAGCGGTCCATTTTGCTGCAGAACCAGATGGCGCGTACCGAAGGGCAGGCGATGGCTGACGGGTCCAAGATATTCACTGAGATGGCGATTAATCTGCGCATTGGTTCGCAGGCCCGGCAAGGCGTCGACGAAGCGAAAGAGCTGAACTTTCAGCGCTTCGTCACGCATGGTCCAACTCATCGCGACATCGTCGAGCCACGCTTGAGTAAAGGGCAGAGGTTTTCGTCGACGAACGCCAGCGAATAAGGCGTGGCCGATCTCGCGAATACGTTCCTCAATCGTCGTGGCAGACGGGATTCGAACGAGAGGCTGTGCTGTTAGATTGATGCTGCGCACGGAACGTCCCTCTGGGCGGTAACTCGTTGATCGGGAGTCATAATCAGTGATTTGCTGAGCTGTTCTTGATCACTTTTGCCGCCACGACAAACGAATCTGCTGATTATTATCATCGCGCTAGGCATAGTCAGAAGGTACATCAGAAGTGAGGGTCACGTTCGTATTCGTTCTCTAGTCCCTAGTCGGTGCAATGAATTGAGAACGAGTTGAGCAGCTTTCGCTCAGGAGGTCACCGTTATTTCGTATTGCGCCGACGGACAGAGCGATTACCCGCTGGTCATGGTTTCTCGATCAACGGCTGCTGTGCTTCCTCCTGGACTTGATCCCGCAACCAAAGCGTGGAGCCGTTCATTTCTGGCCGCCTTAGCAGAGCCTAATTCTGGGATGTGGTCGCTGTTTGATCGTAATCCCGACATGTTGTTCGTGGTCAAGGATCGCGCTGGGCGCTACGTTTGCGTCAGTGAATCGTGCGTTGAGCGCTGTGGTCTGCACAGCAAGGCCGAGGCGATTGGACGCACGGCGCATGATCTTTTCCCGCGCGATCTGGCGGACAGTTATGTGCGCCAAGACGAAGCGATCTTTCGCACCGGACGTCCGGTGGTCGATAGCCTTGAGCTGACCTTGTATCGCAATCGCGGCCAGGGTTGGTGTTTGAGCAACAAAGTACCGCTTCACGATCATGATGGAAAAATCATCGGCATCGCTTGCATGGATCGCGATCTGATTGCGGCAAACAGCGAAGGACTGATCAATTCCCGTTTGGCCGACACGATTGAATACATCCAAAAGAATTTTGCTCAGCCGCAACGAATTCCGACCTTAGCGCGTATGGCTGGACTTTCGCCCGTGCGCTTTGATCGGCGGATGCGCAAGATCTTTGGCATTTCGACCATGCAGTATGTGATCAAGACGCGCATAGATGTCGCGTCGCAAATATTGGCTAACAGTGAGGACACGCTTACGGACATCGCGCTGACCGTGGGATTCTCAGATCAAAGTGCACTGTCACGACAATTTAAACGTTTTACTGGCTTCACGCCTAAGCAGTATCGCAAGCTGATGTGTGGCGATGGCGAGTTGGCTTCATCGTGATATGAAGGCTTCTCAGCGTGATTATTTTATCAGAAGCAGTCTGGAAATACAGAATTGAACATGAGGGCGCAGAGGCGCAGAGCAGAGGGGACTCAGATTTGACGGAAGATCGTGGTCTTTTCCGTTCACCTACGATCTTATGATGGCTCTGCGCCTCTGCGTCCTCCGGTTAAAATTGCCTTTCCAGACAGTCTCTCAGACTTTCTTTACGATCGATTCAATACCACAGCAAACCACTAGAGTTTCTGGTCTGCCTTGAGTATCCATGCCGATTCGTGTCGGGTGAATCCGATCTTGGGATAATAATCCACCGCCTGGGGCGCGGCGATCAGCACGATCATGGCGCGTGGGCCGAGTTCACTGCGCGTGCGACGAATGAGTTCCAGCCCTACACCTAAGCGTTGATGGCTGTCGCGAACTGCGAGGTCGGCAAGATAGCACACATATCCGAAGTCCGTCATCGAGCGACTCATGCCGATCAGGATCTCGCCATCCCAGGCGGTGATGACGAGGTTGGCGTGTTGCATCATCTGCTGAGCGATGGCGCGATCATCAAGCGGTCGACGAGCTCCCAGCGTACAGGCGTTATAGAGTTCGATCGCTTGATCCAAATTCACGTCGTTGCCGAGTCGATAAGTGATGGTCATGGCGCGGTATGTTTCCGCGCCATGACCTGATGGCAATCACACGTCGTGTATGAGCAGAATTCAGCAGGCGTTACTTGACGAATGCACGTTGCTCCATTTCCTGAAGTTGCTCAGTCACCAAGTCCCCAGGATATTCGATGCGATACGAAAACGCTGCGGTGCGTTCTTTTCCTGGCTCAAGAGTGAGATCCCAGCGCATCATTCCGCGATCGATGGCCTGTGGCTTGGGCACCGGCGTGTCGAGATCGATAGTGATACGTTCGTCTTGTGAAACCGGCAGTGATTCGTAAACGGCAAGTTGCACCGCTTCAGAACGGAAGTTGCGCGCTTGGATGGAGTAGGCGAATGAGAGTTGCTTGCGTTTGGAGAGAAAAGTTAGGCCGCTATTTTTCTCGTCCAATCGGCGAGTGATCTTCACCGATTCATCAACTCCCAAATAGAGACTGGCAGTTTCACGCGGAGCGACGAATTCAAGACTGGCACTACCAATCAGGTCAGCGCCAACAAAGACATTGGCGGAACCAGGAAGAATCGGCATTTCCGTGGTATTGACCAACTTTCCCGTGATGTACGCATTCAGCGAAGTGCGCGGAATCGCATGCAGCGTGGTCGACATGGCCAAGCTGGCATGGGCGATGTGCATGCGGTGTGGCTTACCATTGGCGGCCACATTATTTCGACCTGGTACCACAAAGACGGCGGTCGTACTGCGTTGTTCGACGGCGCGGCTAATGACATCGACGGCCACGGCATTTCTAAGCAGATTATCTTGGGCATCGTTGAGTGGCTTATTGCCGCGATTGCCTTTGTATTGGTAGAGTCCAGCGGAGGGCAGGGAATCGTCATATTGCATTTTGTCGCGAATCGACTCATTGGCATAGCCATTGGTGAATGACTGAATGCTTCCGTTTGACTGTGGATTTAACGAATTCGTCATGGCAGCTTGCTGAAGATTTTTCACCGTGAGATACCACGGCATCGGCTTCGGCGACTGCGCCAAAACTGCTGGCCGTGCAGCTGACAGTGTCAATTGAGCGTTAGTCCATTCTTCTCCAGTCGCCTGTTGGACCAAAGCATCATAGTCGAGTTCCAGTTTGCTGCGCTCCGCATTAGCCCGCGCATCGTAGACCGGAATCCACAACGCTCCGGGAACTAAATAGCTGAGACGCAATTCGCCAGCGCCAGCCTGCGTAGCGCGCAGCGTGATGACCACTTCACGGCGTTCGAGCGACGACGCGCTCTTGGCTTGTTCAAGTTCGCGCCGCTTAGCTTCCAGTCGTGGTTGCAGTTCCGTTCGTGCGGCATCAATGGCACGTTGCTCAGCAGCCTGATCGCCGCGCTGTTTGGTTACAAAAGTGAGTAAAGCTTGGTATTCCTCGACTGATGGCCGAGTTGGCAGCGCGCCATCTTTTCCGGTCACTTGGCGAAATGGCGCTTCTTGCACGGCGTCGACAAATGCGTGAGCCTTTTCGAGTGCGGCTTTACGGTCGTTCAATTCACGCAGTTGCGTTTCTGCGGTTAGCAGCTCGGCCTCAAGCGTTCGCACGTCCGCTTCTTGACGCTGGGCAAGAAAAACTTTCCGGCTTTGCAGGCCATCAATTTGTGCGCCGCTGCTGATGGTGACTCGCAACGACTGCTCATCAATTTCAGGCGGCAAGTTAGCGAAAACTAAAGTTTGAACTCCGACCGCAAGCGCAACCTCAGCCCGTCTTGTGACATAAGCACGATCAAGAAAAACCGTAGCGGCCTCAACGGTCGACACCACTCCGGCAGTCGGCTGGTCCTCCGCAAAGCCGTTAGCAGTCAGTGAAGCGAGAGCAAAAACGAGAGGCATGAAGCGCATAGGGACTCCGAAATGATGGTTATTTGTGATGATGGCGGGTGATGGCGGGCAGAGGTTAGAAAATGAATACGAATGAGATAGCGGTTTCTTAGCCAGAGGTTTTTTTGCGCGTTGCTACGGACGACACAACTCGGCAGCCGGGGTCAGCCAACGACCGCACGAAGCCATAGCCGTTGGTAAGACTATGTTCAGGGCCCCGGATCCCCCGGAATCGTCGGTGAGACCAAGGCGTACCTGAGCCGCAGTCCGGTGCCGGGGTATTCGACGTCGGTTTGGTTGAGGTGATTGAGTAACTGCTCGACGTTGCGTGAGGTCTGCGGGCAGGGGAAATGGTGGAGTCTGACGGTCAGCGTTTTGTTCTGCTGGTCGGGGACGAGATCGCCGGTTTGTTTCCAGATGGTCTGGGCGATGGATCGGGATTCGTCGGCGTGTGATAGGAGCGGGCGGAGGATGGAGCAGATAGCGGATTCGGCACGGTAGGCGATGAGTTTGATGGTGGTGATGAAGCGCTGGCGATGGGGGCTGATGACCTTCGGCCGGTCGGCTTCGGGCAGGTTGCGCAGCGGGAGGCGCTTTGCCGTCGCACGTAACTGGGCGTTGAGGCTGACGATTTTGGCTTCGATAGCGTCAAAGCGTTGCTGATGTTCGGCGGCGCGGACGAGGTACGCGGCGGTCTCGGCGGGGTCGTCGCCGACGATGAGATCGCGTCCGTGTGTCGTGGTGATGGCGGTACGCTCGGTGCGCAGGCGCCGGACCTGTTGGTCAAGAGCACGCCAGACGGGATTGCGCACCTCGGCGTCGTCGGGGGCAGCCTCGGGGAGGTAGCCGGCGAGGCGGTCAATGGCGAAGCTGCGGGTGACGAAGTTGAGGAAATTCTCCTGCGACCAGCGCGAGAAGAGGTGGCCAGCCATGGGCGTCATGGGCACGCTGCGACACGTGGTAATCATCGCCGTTTGATGCTTTCCGTCCTGGCAGAGGCGGCGGATCTCACGGAGCGTGACGCCGGAGATCGTGGTGTCGCAGGATTCAGCCAGACGCATGGTCGTCTCGTTGGCGTAGGGCAGGACGACGGAGTGCTCGGTGAAGCGGGCGTGGTCCCACGGCTCGTAGTTGCCCTTGCGGTAGGTGACGGCGGCGATGCGGTGGGTGCTCCACAGCTCGGCGAAGAAGGCGGGCGAGTAGCCCTCGCGGTCGAAGACGATGAGGAAACGGTGGCGGTTGGGGTCGGCGGCCAGCTCGGCTGCCGTGGGCTGGTTGGGCACCTCTTCCAACAGTCGTGGAATGATGTTCGTGCGCAGGTGGTACAGCATGCCTTCGGTGCCGACCGCCGTGACGACGAAGAACGGTTTGCCGTCGCGGTCGCAGACGTAGTAATCCATCAGCGAGCGCACACACAGCCGGTCGCGCGACGAGAAGCGCTCTGGCAAACGGGTCTGGTCGCCATGGTAGGCGCGGACATGTCCGTCAACATACAGCACGCCCGCCAACTGCGGATCATCTTCCATCCAGCGTTTGCCGAGCGATTCCGCCCAAGCGGCAACGCCAGCGGGCGTCACCATCGCTGCGATCTTGGCGCGCAGTGTCCGCACTTCAGGGATACGATCGAGGCCCAGCAGACGGCCCCATTCGCCGCACGGCTCGTCGCGCAGCCGCTCCAGCGACAGCACCCGGGCCACGGTCAGCAGCGCCAGCAGCAGCACCACCTGCGGCAGGCCGTAGAATCCACGCGGCGACTGGAGATGCTCCTCCAGTTCATGATAGAGCCCGTTGGCGATGAGCGCCGGAATCGCCACCAATACCCCGGCATTCGGCACGGCCTGCGCAGCCGTGAAGGTGGGCACCGCCGGTGCAGCCTCGCCGCCTAACATCGCCAGCGTGCGGCCAACCACATCATGGCAGGCCGTGCCCAGACCGGAGGCAGCAGCGTGATCGGCGGCGTTGCGCGCACTCGGATCGAGACCCGGCGTTACGGCCTGCGCCGCGAGCCCCCTTTTTCCGGGCGATGTAATCGCCCGGCTTTCACCGTCCGGTAAATCGTGTCCCGTTTCAGGCCGAGACGCTCGCCGATCTGCCGATCGCTCAGCCCCAGGTCGAGCAGGGACTGAACCTCCCGCAATCGCGCTGGCGTCATCACCGGTCCTTCGCGCGCCGTCCGCTTCACCTCAAAGAACGACCGCGCTCCGCCGGCGCGATACTGCTTCAGCGCCCGCTTCACGCTGATCGCCGACACCGAAAAGGCGCGCTCGATCTCCACCAACTTGCAGGCGCCACCATCGCAGAGCATGCTCGACTGGTGGCGAAACGATGCCACGTCCGACTCAGCATGCGCACCCAGCGGCATGCCCTGA
>JAYVSL010000043.1:0-8578 GCA_043775355.1 Planctomycetota bacterium | reverse complement strand
GCGGTCGCGCCTTCGATCCACGTCACGCCGCCGCCAGGCAGCGTGACGATCGGCGGGGAATTGATGGTTTGTACGGTGATCATGGTAGTGGCAGGCGCGCTGGTCACGCCGGTACCGTCGGTCAACCCCACGCGCACGGTGCGCGCTCCGCCCACCGGCGGCGCGGCGTCGTTGCGGAATGCGACGCGGCGCAGCAGCGCCTGCGTGGCGGCGACGGTGGCCTGATTATTCAGCACGACGAGCAACGGATTGGTGTCGGTTCCTGGTCCCGTGACGGTGCCGATAATCACGCCGCCATAACGCACGTCGGTGCCGACTTGATCGATTTGTCCCGCACCAGAACCCTGCGCTTGGATGAGCAAGCGATCCGCGCTGCTGGCACCAGCGGTGAAATCCACCACCAAGACACCGGTGGTAAAGACGGCGGTGTCAGCGTCAGTAACCGTCGCTGCCGGATCGATCGCCAACGCGCCGACGCCTTGCACATAAATGGTTGCGGGCGATGGCAGCGTAATGATCGGTGGATCTTGCACCGCTTGAATAACCACAGTGAACAACGCCGCAGCGGAGGTGCCTCCATTTCCGTCCGTCGCCACCACGCTCAATTGACGCGGCGCCACCGACGGCAGCGCGGATGGATTATCGTACGTCAGGTTGGTGAGGAATGCCTGCGCCGACGTCGGCGTCGCCAAGTTCGTCAGCGTCATCGTCAACGCGCTGCCGTTCACGCCGCCACTCAAGAAGCCGATCACCGCGCCATTGTACGACACCACGTTGCCAGTGACGCTGATTTGATTCGCGCCGCTGCCTTCATTGCGCACCGACAATTGATCATCCACGCTGCCGTTGCTGATCCAGCTCGCGGTGATGGTGCCACCGACTAATGATGGAGAATCGACATCAACAAAGGTCGCCGTCGGATCCAGCACCAGCGCACCGCTGGCTTCCGGATACGCCACCGATCCCGCTGGTAACGTCACCACCGGTGCTTGATTCACGGCCTGCATAATAATGTCTTTCGCCACCGGTGCGCTGACGCCAATGGGAGTGCCGCCGTTGGTCAACAACACCTGCGCGCGACGCGTGACCGTGCCAGGCGCTGCTGATCCATTGGTAAACGTCACGCTGCGCAGCAACGCCTCCACGGCGGCAGGAACCGCCGATATATTCAGCGCGATCGTCAACGGCGTGCCACCGCTACCGCCACTGAGCGTGCCGATTTGCGTGCCCTCATACGACACCACCGCACCCGCTACGCCGATTTGTCCGACGCCCGAACCGACGTGACGCACGCTCAACACATCTTGCGCCGTGCTGCCCGAAATCAGCGTCACCGACAACGTCCCGCCTGACAACGTGCCGCTGGAGTCGGTCACCGTCGCGGTGGTGTCGAGCAGAATCGTTCCCGCCCCCTGCACCCACGTCACCGTTCCACCGGGCAACGTCACCACCGGAATGGTTCCTGCCGGGGCGCCGGTAATCGTAATCGGAAACGTGATCAACGGCAGCGTGCGGCCTTCGCTATTCATCACCGTCACCGCAAAACTATCGGCGCCAGCAACACCGCTGGTGTGCGTATAAATCAGCAAGCCCGCGTTGATGTCGTCTTGCGTAAACGTGTTCGTCGCGACCAACGCGACGCCATTCCTGAACAACGTCCCCGCCGTCGGGGCCGTCACCACGGTGTAGGTCATCAACGCTGGATCGAGTTGATCCGCGACTTCCAACGTCAGATAGCTGACCACCCCCGTACCACCAATCGGCACGGTGAATCCCGTATTATTCACCAGCACCGGAATATGCGGCACCGGCGTCACCGTCACGGTGAACGTGCGCGAGAACGTATTTTGCCCACCGTTCGCCGTGCCGCCATCATCACGCACGCTCACCAGAATCGTTGCCGTGCCGCTCATGTTGGTCACCGGCGTGAAGCTCAATACACCGGTACTTTGCGCACTAGTATAAATCACCGTCGGATCCGGAATGATATCCGGGCGCGAGGATATCGCCGTCACCGTCAGCGCCTGACCGACCTCATTCGCCGGACCCACCGTGATGCCTGCCAACGCCACCAGCTGCGCCGAACTATTTTCCGTGATCGTCACATCGGAAATCACCGACAATGTCGGCCGATCATTCACCGGCGTCACCGTCACGGTAAACGTTCGCGTGGTAAAATCGACCGAACCAAACGCCGTCCCACCATTATCACGCACCGTCACCGTGACCGTCGCCACACCGAACTGATTCGGATTCGCCGCCAACAACAACGTCCCCGTCCCATTCGCCGACGTATACACCACCGTCGGATCCAACACCAACGTCGTATTGCTTGACGACGCCGTCACCGTGATCACCTGCGGACCATCACCACCATTGGTAATCCCCGTCAAAGCCACGCTCAGCACCCCGCTGTCTTCCAAAATCGTTTGATTCGCAATCGCATTGATCGTCGGCGTATTATTGCGCGTGAACACCGTCACCGTCGACGTCGCCACCACGCTCGTCAACGCACCATCACTCGCCGTCACCGTCACCACCCGCGCCGTCGTCGACGGATTCGTCGACGCATTATTATACGTCAACGTCCGCAGCACGGTTTGATACGCCGACGTCGACGCGACACCGCTGAGCGTCAATACGCCCGCATTATAACTCGACGTGATGCCACCGCTGTCGGTCACCGCCAATACTTCGTTGGTACCGTCCAGCAAATTACTGATCGTCACCGTCGCGCTGCTCACCGGACCGCCGTAAGAATTGATGACGGTTAAGCCGGTCGCGTTGACGATCGACACCGGGCCACCGCTTTCGGTAAAGGTCGCGCTGGTATCGATGCCACCCGCGATGCCGTTCAGATCTACGGCGGGCGGACCTGGGGCAATGGTGACGGTGATATTCACGCCGAGCGACGATTGCGCGGCGAACGCCGAGCTATTCCCAATACATAACCATAACAACGCAGGCATGAACCAGCACCACATTGGTGCTGGCGGCAAAAACCGCATCCATGCCCGGAGCCAATTCATGGCTTGATAGGCGTCTCCGTAGCAGGAGTGATGGAGGGCGTTGCTGATTCGACTTTGGCGGATTCAGCCGCTTGCACCTGGCAATGCAGGCGCACGAACGTCATGAGCTCTTTGCCGTCTGACGTGGTCGCACGGATGAACGCTAATTCTTCGTATTTCTTGCCCACCTCGGCGGTGGCTGGAATCGTACCGCTGAACGACAGCAGCGTTCCTCCGCCCGCATCAAGCGGGAGGGCGGCGGTCTGCGGTGCCAACCATGGTTCTTTTTGTGCTTCAAAACCGCTGGAATAATATCGCGGATGTTTGATCGGATCGGCATAGACCTGCGGCAATCGCACGACGGTCGCGTCGAAACGCCCACTGGTGTTATTGCGCACCAAGACGGATCCTGAAACGGTGGCTCCTGGTTTTCCGCTGACGGTGATGGTTCCTGGTACGACGGCTAACGGCGCTACAGTACTGGAATCCAGATGATCGTTAATCGCCGTTTCGATTTGGACGCGACACGCGACGGCTAAGCCGACGCTGGTATTGCCGTTTTTTCCAGTGTTCAAGATCACCGCGAGCATGAACTTGCGATTATAATTTTCTGGCTCATCAGGGATATTGATGATCAGGCCGACCTGTTTTTCGCTCTTGGCCGGAACCGTGATGGTGGTTTCTTCAAGATAGCACCACGCTGCATTGGGAATTTCTTCGTAGCCTTTTTCCCACGTGGGCAAACCGCCCTCCTGAGGACGATGACAACTCAGCGTGTAATCCATCGCGTGATCGGCGCGATTGGTCACCGTGAATAAAACGCCGCCAATTTTGCGGAGGTTCACCTCGCGACCGGGTGGCACGTCCTGTACCATGAACATGCCTGGACCCATTTCTAAAGCCGGGAGCGTCATGGGCAGGAGCGACAAACACCAGCTCGCCAGCAGCAGCGAAAACGCGGTACGACGAGACGACTGATGCCGTGGGGAAAGAGTCAGCATGAAAAATTCCTCCGTATCCGCATGGACATGCTTTAATTCTGCGTCGACAAGATGGTGGCGACTTGCGCGCTGCTCAGCTTGGCCGAACCGCTCACCGACGTCGGCGTGGTGATGCGTAACGCCAAGTTGCAGGTAGCATCCTTGGCTTGCGTGGCATTGAGGGTCAACGCTGCGCCGCTCACTTTCGTGGCGATCGGGGTCGTGCCACCGTCGTTATAAGCTTCGAGCATGAAGGTATCTAACGCTGCCGCGCCGCCACGACTCCAATTCGTCCCATTCGCCACCGTCACGCTGGAGGTGATAGAAATGTTGCCACGATTCACGAAGTACAGCGCGGTGGCTTGCGTCGCGATGGTTGGCGTACCGCCGGCTGGTCCGGTAATGGTGCCCTGCGTCGTCGAAATGTACGCGGTGCTGACTGCCGCGCCGGTGACCACCCATTCGCGCTGGCCAACTACATCGGCGTTGCCGTCGGCGTTGGTCCACTCAACCGAATTTGATGACGTAATCGTCACCGTGATATTGACCCCAAGGGTCGAGGTGACCGCGAACGCACTGGCGGGCGCCAGCACGATCAGGGCAAGCGTAAGAAGATGACGTATGCGTTTCATAAAAGATTTCTTGGTGTGATGGTGATGGTGATGGTGATGGCGAGTAAAATTCAGGTGATGCGTCAGGGAGTCAGCGGCGATGGTCATGATGGTCTCCTGAATAGGTGGTGGTGAGGAATGAAAGAAGTCAGCAAAGGACGCGAAGGACGCGAACGACGCGGCGCGGCACTTAGGTAGGAGGGTCGTGATCTGACATAGGGTGCTCATAACTTTCATGGGTTAATATTGGCTGGCGGTGATGGTGACGGTGATGGCTTGCGCAGCAGCAGTCGACGACGTGGTCGGAGTAGATAATTGCAGTTTGAAGGCTTGTGTGGTGCCTGAGCGCACGAACGGCGCCAAGGTCGTCGCGCTGGTCGACAACGTCAGTTCGTATACCGCGTCGAGCGGCGTCGACGCGTCAGCCTTCATGGTGAATTGATCAGCGCCCACCGCCGACTGCACCGTCCACGTAGTGGTCGCCGAGGTAGAATTCGACGACGTGGTCGCCAACGCCACGGTCGAATAACCGATATTATGCACGGTATAGGTATTACTGACGTACGACGTCGACAGCGCCGCCGTGCCCAGCGTCCAGATTTTATTCACCGTGTCGTTGGTGTCATTCCATTCGATGCTGATCGACGCTGATGGCGACGCACCGATATCAACCGCGTCGGCAGCCACCGTTCCCACCAAGCCGGTGTTCGGCGCCGTCGCTTGATCGCGCAAATTCGCTGCGGTCGACAGATAAATCCCACTCGGCTTACCGGCGCCCAGCGTACCCGACGCATACGTACCGCCGGGGCTCAGCAACGGCGTGCCCGCCAACACCACGGTGATCGTCGGCGTCGCCGTACTCTTATCGGCAATCGTCGACGTACTCAGCGTATCGCCCGACACCGGCAAGGTCAGATCTCCCACCACCATCGACGCCGACGTCACGTTTTCTGAGAACGTCAGCACCAACGTATCGCCATCGCCACCACTGACGCCATTGGTGCCGCCATCCACATACAGCGCTGACAACAACACCGGTTTCGCCGTATCCGTCGCCGCCGTACCAGCGCCTTCGACCGGTAAATAACTCGTGGTGCCTTGCGCCTGCAATGACGTAAATGACGACGTTGGTGCACTATCTAGCACCTGGACCACTGGCGTGACGCTGGTGTCGGGGCTGCCTGATTCCGTCACATACACATCAAAAATTCCATCATTTGCCACTAGCCCGGTATCAATGGAGGTAACCGTGTATCCCGCCACCGTTACCGCGAGGTCGCTGAAATCATCGTTCAAATTCGCCGCCCCCGTAGTGATGCGAATCCGATCAATTTTCCCATTGCCATTAAAATCAATCGTCTGCCGTGCCGTGACGTTAAAATTCGTCACCGCCAACGTCGCCGTCCGCGGCGTACTCACATTATCCACTACGACCGTCGCCGCATAACCAGTCGACGAGAACGTGATTGAGCTAAAGGAGCCGCTGATCGTGTCCAAACAACTCGCCAACGTATAAGAACCAGCAGCAAACCCAGTACCTGTCGTCACCGCCAACGTCCCACCCAACACCACATTCGAACTCGCCCCCGAACACGTCACCCGATCACTGGCTGTCCCCAACGTCATCGCCAAGGTCGAACCCGCCTGCAACGTCAACGCCGCCGCACTCGCTTTACTAAGTGTCACCGTCGCAGCACTACTGACCCCAGGGGATAACGTCCCACCGCTGGCCACCGTCACCGCACCACCCATCGTCCCCGTACCACCCAACGTCGCCGTACTCGCCACCGACACCGCGCCTGTCGCCGCACTCGCGTCACCGGTGAATAACAACGTCCCCGCGCTCACCGTCGTCGCGCCGGTGTAGGTGTTCGTTCCACTCAGCGTCAACGTACCGCTGCCGATCTTGGTCAGAGCGCCAGTGCCTGAGATCACACCGGCGTATGCCGCAGGACTGGTATTGTCGCCGCCCACGCTCAACGTCGCAGCTCCGAGCGTCACGTTGCCGCCCGTGCCGCCGCCACCGGTGAGTGAACCGATCTGTGTATTGAATCCGGTGATGTTGAGGATCGCGGTTGCGACGTTGGCGGTGGTCACCGCGGAATTATTACCAAAAGCACCGCTGGTATTTGCCACTGACGCCACGCCCGCTGCCAGAGTACCGGCGCTCACCGTCGTCGCCCCGGAATAGGTATTGGCCCCTGACAGCGTGTACGTCGTGGTGCTATTTTTCACCACCGACCCGGCACCGGAAATGACTCCTGACAACGTCATGTTTCCTGTACCTGTCCCAAAGTTGAACTTCTTTCCCGTGTTTATGACAATCGCATTAGTGAGGGTAACGCCAGTAGAATGCTCCAATCCATTACTACCGCTCTGATCAACCGTCAGAGTGCCGGTCCCAAGTGACGCTGCGTTTCCAACTTTCACACGTCCTGAGTCAGTGCCCTGCCCGAGCGTTACACCGCCGCTAAAGGTATTGGCATTGATCAGATTGCATAAACGGCCATTGAGATCGCTAGTAATTTTCAACGCGCCCGCTCCGGATATAACTCCGCTGAAATTCAAATCAGTGCCGTTGGCAAATGGCACCGCCACCGTGGTGGTGCCCGCCGTCAGGACAAAGGCGTTTGCCAGCGTATAATTGCCACCAGGGCTTACCGTGAATGCCCCACCTATCGTCATGCCGCCTGCGCAAGTTACCGTGCCCGTGCCGAACGCGGCATTGTGTCTGGGCGAGGCGGTCCCCGAATTGATCTGCATGCCGCTGCTAAAGGTATTGTTTCCACCCAAAATAACCTGACCGCTTCCCGACATGGTGAACACGCCAGTGCCGCTGATGATGCCATCGATATACAACGTCCCAGTTGGATTGGCCGTAATGACAAAACCGCCTGTGGCGATGGTCCCAGTGAGTTGAAGCGTGCCACCAGAGGCAACCGCAATCGTCGGCGCTGCCGTGGTAAAGGTAATATTCGGCGCGAAGCTGGACGTATTACTGGTTTCATTATTCGCGAACGCCGTCGCACCACCACTGAGTGCTAACGCATTTCCACTGATGACCCATGCGCCACCACCTACCGAGAGCGTGATCGAATTGAAGCTGGTCCCTGCGGCATAATCGTTGACGTTGGTCAACTGCGTGCTGCCAGCGAATTGCAGATTATCACCAGGAATCGGCGGTAGGCCGCCGACCCAGTTGGCGCCGGTACTCCAGTTACTGTCGCTGCCGCCACCGTTCCACACCTTGGTGCTCGTGGCCACGCCGGTGCAATCGATCAATTTCACCGTCTTGGAGCCATAGATAGTTTGGAAAGTGCGAGTCGCCTGAGTGAAGGTCGCGCCATTGGCCATGCCGCTGAACGTTCCCGACACGGCTGTCGTGGCATTGACGATGGTGTAGGTCTTGCCCGCCGCCGCATTGGCGATGTTCGCCACGGTCAGCGTCACTAATCCCGAACCCAACGCCACCGTGCCGGATGAATTGATCTGATCAAACGTCGGCGTCGTGCCGTCGAGATCCGCCGAATACGTACCGCCGGTGCAGGTCACGCCAGCGGTGGCGAGGATACCAACCGACACGCCGGTCGCTGCGCCAGGAGCGATGGTGCCGCCGGTCACCAGCGTAATGGCACCGTTTACCGTTCCTGTGCCGCCGAGCGTGCCACCACTATTGACTGCCACCGCGCTGCCGGATGCCAGCGAGCCATTCACCAACAACGTTCCGGCCGTCACCGTCGTCGCGCCGGTGTGAAGATTCGTACCGGAAAGTATCAGCGCACCCGAACCGATCTTGGTCAACGCGCCCGTGGTCGCGGTATCAGCACCAGACATGGTCAACGTATTCGTCGTAATATCGATCGTACCTGTCGTCGCCGCGTTGATGGTAAAATTGCGGTCCGTGCTCGCCGTCGCTCCGGTGTACTGCAACGTGCCGCCGTTGAAGACGATATTTCCTGCCGCGTTGGTGGCCTGACCG
>JAYVSL010000042.1:0-45558 GCA_043775355.1 Planctomycetota bacterium | reverse complement strand
TTGACGAATCGTGAACTCGCCGGGATTGCCAAGATTCACCGGACCGGTGAATCCCACTTCGGTATCCATCATCTTCAACAAGCCATCGACCAAATCGTCAACGTAACAGAATGAACGGGTCTGCGCGCCGTCACCATAGATGGTAATGTCTTCACCGCGCAGAGCCTGCATGATGAAGTTCGAAACGACTCGGCCATCGTTGGGATGCATGCGCGGGCCATAGGTATTGAAGATGCGCACGACTTTGATGTCGACTTGATGTTGGCGGTGGTAATCGAAAAACAGCGTTTCAGCGCAGCGTTTGCCTTCGTCGTAGCAACTACGAATACCAATCGGATTGACGTTGCCCCAATAAGACTCGGTTTGCGGGTGCTGCAGAGGATCGCCGTACACTTCGCTGGTCGACGCTTGCAGAATGCGTGCCTTCACCCGCTTGGCCAAGCCCAGCATGTTGATCGCGCCATGGACACTGGTTTTGGTGGTCTGCACTGGATCAAACTGATAGTGCACCGGCGATGCCGGGCAGGCGAGATTGAAAATCCAATCCACTTCAACAAACAACGGCATGCAGACGTCATGGCGCATGACTTCAAAATGCGGATTAGCAAGCAAATGCCCGATATTATCGCGCGTTCCGGTGTAAAAATTATCGGCACAGATCACATCACATCCACGTGCCAACAAACGTTCGCACAAATGCGAGCCGATGAATCCGGCTCCGCCGGTGACTAAGACGCGGGTACGAAGGGCGCTGCGCATGTGATGATTTCCTGGAAGATGGATGAAAGAGATGGATGAAAGAGATGGATGAAAGAGATGAGTGAAAGAGCCGCAAGGTCGGCGAGGGCCGCACCTTGGACGATCTCTGAGATGACGCAAGTGCAGTGAGATGCCGCAGTGAGTCGCAGCGCTCGTCGCGCTTTTGTTGGGCAACGCTTCATTCGATCATCATGGAATGCCAACACATTGCAGCGATGCGACCAGCAGCCACGCTCGCAGCATGCCGGGCCATCATATGCAAGGAGTGTTCTGCGCCGACTGGCAGCCAGTGAACGGATCTTCGAGCATCCCCAGTTCAGGGACGCTGGTGGTAGCCGTGGCGCTCAAAGATGTAGCGGTGGAGCTTGCCCTTCTGGATGAGCGCGAACGCGAACGCGGGCAGCGCTTGCGCACCACTGAGCTGCAACAGCGCTATTTTTCCGCTCACACGGCGCTACGGAAAGTTCTGGGCTGGCGACTGAACTGTCTTCCTGATCGCTTGATCTTTCATCACAGCGTTCATGGCAAACCACACCTCGCTCATCATTCATTCGCATTCAATCTCAGTCACAGCGGTTCCTATGCACTCATTGCTATGGCGGAACACGGCACGGTCGGCGTTGATCTTGAACGTCGCGACCCCCTGCGTGAATTAGATCTGATGGCTGATCAGGTATTCGCCGCCAGCGAACTCCATCTTTTCCGCGCGCTACCATTATCCCAACGTCAACATGCGTTTTTCACTGCCTGGACCCGCAAAGAGGCCACGTTGAAAGCCCTTGGACTTGGACTTCCCGGAGGCATGGAGCACGTCGTCTTTCACGATGATTCTCCCACCCTCTGCGGAAATTTTATCGTTCTCCCAGGACTGCGTGCATTGCACGTCGTCGATCTAGCAACCTCCCCTGATTTCGCCGCTGCACTCTGCCACGGACCACAAGCTGGTCCGGTAGCGTGCCGCCGATGGCTGAGCGAAGTCACATCGGCCACATCGCCGACATCGTCCTCATCACTGCTAGGCGCTCATGTGCCAACCGCCGACACCACCTCATTGGCAGTCTGGAAGCCGGAGAATGACATGGAGGACCGGAGAACCGGAGAAGCCAAAAGCAATGAATCAGCGCGGTTACATGATTGAAAATCCGTTCATTCTCCGGTCCTCCATGTCAGATTTCACCTATCCAGACAGCTTCTAAGGTCCCGCCATGCATTATCGCCCGCTGTTGCTCGTTCTTCCTCTGGCCGTACTCGGCGCTGCTGAAGACGGCCTCGCCAATCTCACGTACCTCAATGATCGCCTAGAATTGCACCCGCGAATTGCAGCAGGCGGACGTTACGACAGCAACGTCGAAGCCGCTGTCGATCGTCCGAAAGGCGAACTTGCCGCCACCGGCACTATTGGAGCGGGTCTGAAATACGCCTGGAGCGAAGTCACCACGGTGACTGCCGATGTTGATGCGCAGTTGGTGGTCACTGACCGACCTGAACAACGTTATCGTAATCAGGGTCAGGCCAACGTCGCCATTTTGCGACGAACCGAGGGAAAATTTCTTTCTGCACACGCTGCCTTCGGTCGCACTGACGACCCGGAACCGGAAACCGGCGAACGAGTGATGATTGATCATTGGTCTGGTGATGTGGGCGGCGATTTCACCGGACTCACCAATCGCATTTCCACCAGCATCAGCTTCAACCGCAGCGATTACTTAGAAAACTCACGCTCGTTCCAGGCCGATGATCGCGACCAGAACACCATCATGGCCACCATTGGCTACGGCCTGCGCCTAGACGGCGGCGATGAATTGACGCTGCGCGTGGTTGGCGACCGCCTGATCTACGATGCGTCCACCACCAATCAGGACAACACCGGAGTATCGACTTTCTTAGGCTGGAATCGTCAGGTCAGTGAAAAAATTAACCTGTCGATTGAAGCAGGTGTCGAATACCGTCATTATGATGCCAGTAATACCATCCCACAAAATGACCTCGTCAGCCCAACGTGGCAAGTCAACGGCCGCACCGTTACCGCTGATGACAGCACCTGGTCACTGACATTATCCGGCGGCCTGCAAGACACCGTCAGTGGCAGCCAAGCCCTGCAATCACGCCTCAATCTGAATTACGGCCATCCTCTGAATACCGCCTGGTCGATGAGCTTGGGGGCTGAAGGATTCAACTTACAAGATGTCTCTACCGTGGGAGGCCAACCCAAAGATCAGCGCTGGACCATACGCGGTATGGCCGGCACCAATTATGTCTTTCGTCCAGGACTCAGCGGCAACATCGATGGCGGCTACGAATATAGTTCCAGCGATTTACAAGGTGACTACGACCGCGTCTTTGCTCAATCGGGAATCACGGCCCGCTTCTGAACACGAAAAAATGAATTTCAGCGACGGAATTTTTTCAAACTATCCTGAGCGTCCTGATGACCTTGCTGCGCGGCTTTTTCCCACCACGAAACGGCTTGGACCAGATCGGGTTTCACGCCCCAGCCTTTTGCAAAACAATCGCCGAGTTGATATTGCGCCGGCGCGTGACCTTGTGTCGCCGAGAGCAGATACCATTGCACGGCTGAGGCGAGGTCACGTTTCATGCCCCAACCATAGGTTAAATGTGCGGCCAGTTGGTACTGAGCTGGTGCGTTACCAAGATCAGCGGCGCGGCGATACCAGGATAAGGCCAGCTGTTTATCTTGCGCGACGCCATCGCCTTTTTCGTAACATTGACCAAGCAGGTACATCGCTGGTGCATATTCCAATTTTGCCGCGTTGGTAAGACAGACAACGCCCTGCGCTTTATTGATCGCAACGCCGTCACCCTTAAGCCAAGCCATGCCCTGTTGGTAAAGTTGAACCGCTGCTGGTGAAATGTGAGCTGGCTCCGTCGGCTGACTACTGGCGCGAAATGCCGCTGTCGCTGGAGCGATAGCATGACCAACCATGGGCGGAGGCTTGGTCAGCGAATCGGTAAATGGCTCAACCGTCTGATCAGCGTGATGATCGCGGGCATATGCTGGAGTCGCTGGCAAGGTCGCGGTGATGCGTCTCGACGAAGGTTGCGAAACGGGAACACGATCTGAGGGCACCAGAGAAACCGCTATGGTTTCTTTCTGCTCAATCTGGGGAGGTGGCGGAATGAAAACCGCAGAGAATGTCGGCTGCGGTTTCACCGGAGGTGCCGGAGCTGCCGCAGTTGTCGCCGGCGCTGCCGCTGGAGCTACGGGAGCCGCAACGGCTTCTTGCTCTGACGGAATCGATGGAATCGGAATACGATCAGAGGGCGCCAGAGAAACGGACAGCGCTTCTTTTTGTTCTTTGGGTAACAACGGCTGAACAGGCGCCACCAACGTTATCGACGGCGAAATACTTACCGTAGCCGCCGATGCTGACGACACCTGGGCAGCTAATGGCGGAGTAAACGGCAACTTGTCATCGCTTTTGTTTACCGTTGGCGATGCCGCCGGGGTTCGCTCTCCGACGATATCTGATGCGACGTAATCGTGCTGAAGTGCGCTAGCTGCAGCGGGAGTCTGAAGCGGAACCGTGACATCTGCGATCGTCGGTTGCTGAGTCGACAATGACGAAACCGCATCACGCGGTGGACTGGTTGTTTCGACCACCGTATCGGGCACTGCCCTCAACGCCGGTCCCGCGATGGACGGCGGCGGCTCCGTCGGCCATGGTTGCACCGTCTTAGCTGCCGCTGGCAAGCGCGCAGATCCATCGATCGGAGTTGGTTCAGATTCTAGCGCGAGCGGCTTGCTCACCGGTTTAATTTGCCGACGCGTGGTTTTGCCCGTGCTCGGTTTACCCTCAATTTTCCCGAGGTGTTCTTGTGCATCGGTTGATCCGGCATCCGCCGCACGTCGCATCCAACGTGACGCTTCCTCAAGATCCATACGCACGCCATCGCCGCGTAAGTAACAAATGCCCAGCTGAAATTGTGCCCGAGCTAAACCTTGACGAGCCGCTTTCCTGAAAAATTCTGCTGCCAACACGGCATTACGCTCGACACCACTTCCCGATAAATAGAGCATTCCCAAATGATATTGCGCGTACTCGTTGCCTTGATGCGCCGCCTTGGCGTACCACTTGGCCGATTCAACCAAATCACGATCGACACCAAAACCATCACGATAACAACTGCCTAAATTTCGTTGCGCGAGAGCGTATCCCTGCTCGGCGGCCTTACGATACCAGGTGGCGGCCGTGGCCGGATTGACCGGCGTACCTTCGCCGTGTTGAAAGCAGCTCGCTAAGCTGTTTTGTGCGCTCGCCAATCCCATGTAGGCCGCGCGACTGAACCATGCAACGGCTTGTTCGTGGCTCTGCGCGACACCTTGCCCCTTACGGTAGGCGCTGCCCAAATTATTCATCGCGAGTGGTAATCCCTGAGTCGCCGCTTGGCGAAAGAGATCTACCCCTGCCAAAATATTTTTTTCACAGCCAACGCCCTTGGTCAAACAAATGCCAAGACTATTTTGCGCGCCCGCATGCCCGGCGGCGGCAGCCATGCGGTACCACTGAAATGCCTGAGCGTTATCCTGCGTTTCACCACGACCGGTGCGGCAACGCTCGCCTAAACGAAATTGCGCTTCGACATCGCCAAGTACCGCACGCTGATGCTCACCGTCGCTGCCCAGCGGCTGTTCGCTGTCATTATGCTCTGCCATGGTCAGATCAGGATCGTCGCTCATGCGTCACCCACGTGACGTCGCCGTCGGTTGCGGTCGAGCGGGCACCTGACCATAGGCCGTGTGGCCGTAACCGTAACGAGAGCGATAAGTGGCATCACCATTGTAGATGCACCCCAACAACCGTGGCGCGAGTGGCTGAAGTAGTTCACGCACGCGGCGAATGATATCCCGACGCGAAACTCGATCGCGCACCACCCACAACAAGCCATCGGCCAATTCACCAAACAACAGGCCGTCAGATACCAATGCTAACGGTGAGGTGTCAATGATGATGTAATCATACAATGTGCGCCAATGAGCGATTAACTCAGGCAATTGTCGGCTGTGCAGCAGTTCCGCCGGATTGGCCAGACCTTTCCCCGCGCTCATGAAATCGAGTTTGGGCAGCGTCGTGGGTGTCGGAACACAGTCGCTGACATCGCCAGATAAAAGCGAACCCAAACCTTGATCGCCATCTTCTTCCATCATGGTATGCAGCGATGGACGTCGCAGGTCGCCGTCGATTAACAAAACGCGTATATTGGCTTCCGCTAAACTGGTGGCAAGAAAGCCAGCCACCGTCGTTTTGCCTTCGGTTGGTCCACACGACATCACACCAAGGACCTGACAGCCGTCACCTTTTCGGTAGAGGCGCAAGGCTGTGCGCAGATCGCGAAAAGCCTCGTAAAGCTGCTGATTTTCATTGGTGTCTTCGCGTTGTTTGACTTTGGGCATGCGCCGCATCAACGGCAAACGGCCAATCACCGGCAGGCGCGTTAGGTCTTCAGCCACGACGTGACTACGGACACGTTTATCAAGCGCGTTCAATAACAAGGCCACGCACACACCGGCAAGAATGCCCATCGCCACCGACACCGCCAGAAAAGTGCGTGGACGAATGTTCAACGGTATCAGGGATGCCTGCGCAGGATCCATCGGGATCATTTTCGCCCCTTCACGGCGGCTAGCGAGATCTTTTTCATTGAAACGTGAGAGCGCCTGTTGAAAGAGTAACTCTTGCGTGCGGGTCTCTTCCGCCTGCGCCTGAAGTTCCAGCTGCGCGTTACGGTAACTTGTCAGCGCGGCCTTGGCTTCATCGATCTGCTTATTCAGTGATGTTGAGCTATTATCGATCTCGCTCCGTTCGCTGACGATGCGGTTTCGCACGCTCTCGGTCGCTTTTATAAGTTCCTTTTGCTTGAACGCCAAAGCGTCGAGCACTTCCTTCATTTTCGGATGCTTGGGCAAATATACTGGCGATAGACGCGCCTCATCGGCACGCAGAGCCGACACGGATTTCTGCAAATCGATGACCTGCTGATCCTTGGCAATGTCAGCGATCTCTAAAAGCGCACTAAGTCTTGAAGTCAATTGCGGCGACACGGCGCCGTCGCCCTCGCGGTCATTCGTCAGCGGATAGTTTTTATCCACCCCAGACAATTGCGCCAATACCGCGTTGCTGCTCGCCAGACGTTGGTCTAGCACCGTGCGCTGACTATTGAGCGTGATCAATCGCGAAGCCGCAAAGTTGTCTTCTGGATTCGCTGAAATTAACGCATGTTTCTCACGCAATTCTCGCTCACGCGCACGTGCTTGATTGAGCTTTTCGCGCGCCACTTCTACTTGCTTGGTGTGAAATAATAATTCGCTCTCTTTGCTTTGGACTTGTTGCACGGCCTGCTCTTCCATGAAGGCATCGACCAATCCATTCAATGCCTTTTGCGCATCGTACCCATCTTCGTCACGCAACGATACGGTAATGCGGTAACTGTCACGACTCACATCCACGCCCAACCGACTCGCAAAGAGCGCAGGCCCATTGCCGCTATTTTTATAAAGCGGCTTTTCCTTCAACGGACCGTTATCGTAGGCGCGCTGCAAAACTTTGCTCGACAACAACAAGTCTCGCTGGGTATTCAGCAGCGTGAGATCGGCCACATTCGACGAACTTTCATTGGCCGTCGCTCCACGTCCGCTGGTATCAAGGCGAAGGGTCGCCGAGGTTTGATAGACAGGAATGATCAACGTACTTAAATGATGAACCGCAAAGCCAACGATCAGCGCCACGACCATCGCCGACCATTTGCGCTGCCACAGAATACGTGCGAGGTAACCAATGGTCATTGGCCCCGCGCTCGGCGCAGCATAAGGGACGTTACGTGATGCAGGTGTTTCCATGCGCATGTCAGACTAGGACTAGTCATGGTTTGTAAACCATGGTTAGAGTTACATAAAAATGACGAACATCGCCCGCCCAGACTTCATGCGCTCCTAACAATGACATGGTCGACGAACTACGACCGACTCAACCATGTGAATTTAACCTCAAGAATGAGTTAGTGATGTGCAGCTGCCCATGGACAAGCGGTGCGATTGCTGCGCCTTGCTACGCTGGACAGCGGCGTACTCAACTCTATGAGCTAATCTCTGTTGCAACTCCTGATCATCAGTGACTCTCGTCACATGTCCCAAATTGAACAACCTTCCGATATGCAGCACTCACGCTGGCTACCGAACGTACTTACCCAGTGGCTCACCTATTGGCCAAGATGTGTGAGATGGTCGCTGATCATCCTCGCATCGACGCTCACGGCAGGCGAAGCACCAACGCCGGTGACTTCGAACCCAGGCACCACCACTCCATTACCCACTGTCACTGCTACAACGCCTGCGCCAAGCAATAGCACCCAAGCCGCAGCCGATTACCGACTGACGCCTGGCGATCTGGTGCGCTTTGAGGTTTTCAATCAATCCGACTTGACCGTCACTGCTCGCATTTCGGAAACTGGCGGATGTGCGTTCCCGCTCATTGGCGACATCAATGAATTAGTTGGACGTCCCGTGGCCAGCGTGATCGGCGAAATTAAACAACGTCTAGAAAAAGATTACCTGCGCGTTGCACAAGTCACCGCCACGATCGTCGAAATGGCGCCACGTAAAATTTATGTGCTCGGCAATGTCGCTCGCCAAGACTCCATTCCCCTAGCGCCTTACGCGCACACCACGGCGATGCAGGCCATTGGACAAGCCGGAGGTTTTTTAGCAGATGCCGATTTGGCCGGCGTCGTCGTGATCCGCGACGATCCAGCGCGACCTGGAATTAAACAATCATTACCCGTGCTTGCCGCTGCCCATCCCGAACAATTGACCCAAGACATTGTACTGATGCCCAATGATATGATCAGCGTTCCGCGACTTGGCGTTCATCGCGTCTACGTTACAGGAAAAGTAAAAAACAGTGGTGCCTTCACCATTCCTGCCAATGAAAAACTGACGGTCAGTAAAGTCATTACCCTTGCCGGAGGATTCGAGCAATTTGCCCGCCGCGATCAGGTGCAATTAATCCGGGTTGGCGAACGTATGCAGATCATCAATGTCCAAGGCATTCTCAATGGCGAAATCATCCTGCCTGAACCAACATTAAGTGCGGGTGACACCATCAACGTGCCCGACAGTCGCTTCTAATTCTGCTCTGACTTCTTGTTTCTTCATTCCGCTTCAGTTCGTAGCACTGTGACTACATCCACCCAGGCGATGCGCGCGAAGCGCGACTATCGGTAACGCTGAATGTCCATTCTCATATCTCAACCATACCTTTTTCTCTATTTGGTGCCGCATGACTAGTACATCCGTGATCTGTACCATGTTCGAAAAGCGCTACTCCATCGGCGTTGGTGCACTGACGAATTCATTGGTTGCGGCTGGTTTCACTGGAACTTTCTGCATCGGCTATCGTGGTCCGTTACCATCATGGTTGGACCAATGCACTGTTGAAATCGCCGGTGAACGTTGGCGCGTCGGTGACCTGACCTTGCATTTCATCCGCATGGAAACCGCTGATCACTTCACCAATCATAAACCGCAGTTCATGTTGCGGCTGTTCGATCACGTATTTCCTCACGCTCAGCGCATGTTTTACATCGACCCTGACATCGTGGTGAAATGCCGTTGGGATTTTATCGAAGCATGGACCAGCGACGCGGTGTCGCTGTGTGCCGATATCAATGCGCAGTGTCCCGTTGGTCATCCGCTACGCCGCGCCTGGGAACGTTACTATGCACCGCATGGCCTGCACTTTCGCCAACAAATGAACACCTATGTCAACGGCGGTTTTATTGGCGTTTCACGTGCGCATCGGTCGTTGCTCGAAGAATGGGTTCGTGCGCAAGAAGTGATGGCACCAGCCATCGGCGGTCTTGCGACGGCTTTTCCTAAAGACCGCACCTTTCTTTTTCACATGACCGACCAAGACGCGCTCAATGCCGTGCTGGATGGCACCACGGTGCCGTTATCGATTATCGGCCAAGACGGCATGGATTTTATTCCTGGCGGTTACGTGCTTTCACATGCACAGGGCCGGCCCAAACCATGGGATAAATCATTCGTCCGCGAGGCTCTCAAGGGACGGCCACCAACGTTGCCCGATAAATGTTTCTGGCAAAACGTAGAGCAGCCATTGCGGCTTTTCACGCCGTTTACCGTTCGCTGTCGTCGCCTGGCGATCAAACTTGGATCCGCCATCGGGCGCATCAACCGTCGCGCATGAGTAGTGTTCTTCATATTGTTCCGCGCTTGCCTCCAGCCATTGATGGCTTGGGCGACTACGCCGTACAATTAAGTGACTGTCTTGCGACCCAAGGACTGACCTCGCGCTTCTTAGTGACCGATCCCACGTGGAAGTCCGATGGAACGCTGCCCGCAAGCGTGTTGCGAGAACCCTCAGCAGCCGCGTTACTGAACGCGCTTGATGGCCAACAACACGTGTTACTGCATTTCGTCAACTATGCGTACGAACCCCGCAAAGGTTGCCCAAATTGGCTGATCGACGGACTCCAACAGTGGCGTGGCAATTCGAAGGATCGCCGATTAGTGGTGATGTTTCATGAACTATTCGCCATGAGTTGGCCGTGGAGAAAAGCGTTCTGGTATTCCGCCGCGCAGCGCTCGATTTCTGCCGCTCTCGCACGTTTAGCGGATGCGTGTTGGACTTCGAATCAGGTCTATGCTCAGTGGTTGACCACCATACTTGGCAGAGCCATTCCCGTTATGCCAGTGCTATCAAACATGGGCGAGCCGAAAACGCTCACGCCGTGGTCGCAGCGTCTGCCCGCGATGGTGGTTTTCGGTCGCGCGGTGAATCGCCAGCGCGCCTATGATCAGCTGGGTGATCACCTCATCGCCTTAGCTCGCTCATGCGGAATCCGTGAACTGCATGACGTCGGTGCGCCGCTGTCTCGCCCGATTCAACTCCCTGGGCTGACGACCGTCACGCATGGTATTTTGCCAACCGCTGCGCTCTCCGCACTGTTGATGCGTTGCTCCATCGGAGTGATTCACAATCAGGGAAGTCCGTTGGCAAAATCCGGAGTGGTCGCTGCCTATGCTGCGCACGGCATGGCCATCGCATGCGAAACCCAGCAGTCCGTTCATGATGGTTTGGTTCCCGGATACAACCTGATCGACCTTGAACGCGTGGCCGACGGTTCATTGCTCCGTTCAATCGCAAGCCACGGCCATCACTGGTATCATCAGCACAATCGTCAACGTCTGGGCGAGCTGGTCGCACCGTGGTTTCGTCACCTGACGCAAAGCCACTGAGCGCGTGTTTATTCTGAGTCATCCGACCGGGAATCAGAACATGCGCCATACGGCGCTCGCTTTACACGAGGCTGGAGTGCTTGCGGAAGCGTGGACCTGCCTTGCGTTCGATCCTCACAGCGCGCTCACAGCGCTCATGCCGCATGCTTTGCGGGAAGAAATGCTAAGGCGAAGTTTCCCCAGCGAACTGCGACCGCGTTTGCGCACACGTCCGTGGCGCGAGGCCGCTCGTTTAGTAAACAAGCGTCTGGGTTGGAAGACCGCCAGTCGCCATGAAACCGGTTGGTGCTGTGTTGACGCGGTCTATCGCGATCTCGATCAACGCATCGCGAAACGACTGACTCAACGCGATGATCTTTCAGCAGTCTACGCCTTCGAAGACGGCGCTGCCGATACTTTCGCCGCTGCGCGGGCACTCGGGCTACGAACCGTTTACGATCTACCGATCGGATATTGGCGCGCCTTCGATGACATTTGCCGCAGCGAACAAGAACTGGCTCCTGCATGGGCCGTGACTTTGGGCGGAACCCAAGACAGCGCCCAGAAACGTGCGCGTAAAAATGCCGAATTGGCGCAAGCGGATGTCATTGTGGTCGCATCCCAATTCACCGCATCAACGTTGAAACGGTATCCTGGAAAACTCGCCGAAGTGCATGTCGTTCCGTATGGCGCACCGACGCCATCCCCTGAACCACGCACCTGGAGCACCACGGGTCCACTGCGCGTGCTGTACGTTGGCAGCCTATCGCAACGCAAAGGGATGAGCTATTTGTTCGAGGCCATTGGTTCGCTCGGCAGCGACATCGCGGTAACCGTGGTCGGCAGCCGCGTTACCGATTGTCCCGCCTTAGACCAAGCTCTTGCCGCACATACGTATCATCCATCGCTTGCGCATGGACGCGTGCTCGAACTCATGCGTAGTCATGATGTGCTGATTTTCCCGTCACTTTTCGAAGGTTTTGGACTGGTCATCACCGAAGCGATGTCACAGGGAATGGTGGTGATCACCACGCCGCACACCGCCGGACCTGATGTCATCAACGATGGCCTTGATGGTTTCATCGTTCCCATTCGCGATGCGAGTGCGATCACCGAGCGACTCGATCGCCTGCGTCGTGATCGTGATTTACTGACCCACATGGGCGAACAGGCACTTACCGCAGCTCGCCAGCGCGAGTGGAAATCCTTTCGTCACGATCTGCGTCAAGTGCTCTCCTTGCCGTGACTGCTATCGCCGCATCAAGCTCAGCTCTGCAGCAGAATGCTCTGCTGCAAAAAATGCTGCCGGATCCATTGCGCGAGCAGGCTCGGCGAAAAGTCGTCACCTTAATTTTAATTACCTATGTTTTACTGATTTTCGAAGGCGCTTTACGCAAATGGGCGCTCGAACCCATCCACAAAGCGTTGTTCTTTATTCGCGATCCCTTCGTTGCGCTCAGCCTTTTCCTCTGTTTTCGCCATCGACTGATAGAAATGACGCCGCTGGTTATTATCGCCTTGAGCATGAGCATTTGTTTCCTTTTTTTGGGCGGCTACCACATCATCGCTTTTAATCTGAATCCCGTAACCGTCGCGTACGGTTGGCGAAATTACTTTTATTATCTATTCTTTGCTCTGGTTATGGCCGCCGTCATGCGACGCGCTGATGTCGATCGCCTGATTCGCTGGTCGCTCATCATAGCGCTGCCAATGGGCGTATTGGCTTTCATTCAATGGCGTTCTCCACCTGACGCGTGGGTGAATTATCAGCTCGGTGGTGGCGATGCGTTTCTGGTGACTGCGGGTGTCGTTCGCACCACGGGCACATTCACCTTTACTGCTGGATTCGTGTGTTTCGTCGGGGCCACTTTGGCTTGTCTTGCGGCAGCCGCGTTTACCCGCGGATGTCCGAAATGGCTGGTAGCCTTAGGCGCCGCCGGAGCTGCCACTTGCCTTGCTACCAGCGGTGCACGCATGACGTTCATGCACGCTGCCGTCACTGGCCTGCTCGCTTTCGCCTGCGAAACCGTTCGTCCGCTCGCCAGTCAACGGATAGCGGTACATGCCGGTGTGGTCTGCATGACCGTCGGACTCATCGGTGGGTTGATGATCTTCTATCCACAGGCCCTCGATCAAATGGCTGAACGCAGCCACATCGCATCGCAACAAGAAGACAGCGGTAAACGTTTTCTGTGGAGTTTTCTTGCTGGGTTCACCGTCGGCGAAGAATCTGGACTGTTCGGATTAGGCTTAGGCGCAGGCACCGGTGGCGGATCTATGGCAGCAACTGGCCAACAAGTATTCACCATGGCGGAAGATGAATTTCCTCGCGTGGTACTTGAGACCGGATTGATCTTTGGGCTCGGCTTTATGGGCCTGCGTTTGGTACTCAGCGGTTGGATGCTGTGGCAAAGTATTCGCTGCATCCGTGCACGACAGGATGCCGTGCCGCTGCTGTTGTGCAGCTTTTGCATTCCACTGCTGCTCATTGGTCAGATGACCATGCAGGGAACCGTCAATGGCTACGGCTTTATCTTTACCGGCTTGACCTTAGCCGCCATCAACACCAGCGCAGAGACTGAACTCAGTTGAATATTTCATGCCCAACCCAGCACGCAAACGCATGAACCCACCGCGCGTACTTTTGGTCGGCAACTATCCACCTGATCGTCAACAAAGCATGTTACGCTTCGGCGATTTGATGCTGCGAGAATTACGTCAGCGCGGACTCGTTGCCACCTTGATCTGTCCAGAATCGCATTTTATCGGTAACCGCGCCTCGGCGTCAGGGCTAGGAAAATGGCTCGGTTATGCGGATAAATTACTGCGCTTCCCCAATCTCCTTCGCCGTGCTGCGCAGGATCATGATGTCGTCCACATCGTTGACCATTCCAATGCTAGCTACTGTCATCACCTAACCGGCAAACCACTGGTGGTCACCTGTCACGATCTCTTAGCTGTCCGTTCAGCGCTCGGTGAATTTCCTGAAAATCATACCCGCTGGAGTGGTCGACAACTGCAGAACATGGTACTGAAAGGATTACGCGCCGCGCCATTGGTCGCCTGTGTGTCGCGTGCAACCCAAAGCGATGTACAGCGCATTGCAGGGCTCGCTCCTGAGCGAACCGCGCTGGTCGCTAACGGTCTTAATCATTCTTATCACCCACTTCCTCGCTCCCCCGTCATCGCCGCTCTGACCACCCTCGGAATTCCCAGCGACCAGCCATATATGTTGCATGTCGGCGGCAATCATTGGTACAAAAATCGCCCTGGCGTATTGCGCATTATGGGTGCGCTTCGCCGTCTGCGTGACCATGGAAATATGCAGGTGATCATGATCGGAGAACCGCTCGATGCGACGCTGACGGCGATAGCACAGGAAGAAAATCTCACCAACCATCTGCACACGCGCAGCAACGTAGACAACGACATGCTCAACGCGCTCTATTGCGGCGCTACTGGACTGATATTTCCATCGCTGCATGAGGGATTCGGCTGGCCGATCATCGAAGCCCAGGCCGCTGGTTGTCCCGCGTTCATAGCGAATCGCCCGCCATTGCCGGAAGTCGCAGGAGCTGACGCGTTGCACTTTGATCCGCTCAATCCTCTCCTCGCCGCTCAGGCCATCAGCAAAGCCTTATCACAACGAGAAACCCTCATCGCAGCGGGCTTTGCTAACGCTGCAAAGTTTACCACCAGCGCGATGATCGATGGTTATATCGAGTTGTATGAACGAGCACGGCAATGAAAATTTTGCACGTCTTACGTTCGATTGATCCCAGCAGCGGAGGCACCTACGAAGGCGTGCGCTGTTTGGCGACCAGTCAGCTGGCAATGGGGCAGACCATTGAAACCGTCGCGCTTGATCGTCCCGATTTACCACACGCGATGCCAGGACCCGTGCATCTTCTTGGGCCGTGTGCTGGAAATTATGGCCGCACAGCAGCGCTTGATCAGTGGTTGGAAAAAAACCTCACGCGTTTTTCCGTCGTGCTGGTGCATGGGCTGTGGCAATACCACGGATTTGCCACGCGACGAGCCTGCCTCAAGGCCGGAATACCCTACGCCGTGTTTCCACACGGCATGCTTGATCCATGGTTTAAACGCCAATATCCGCTCAAGCACCTGAAAAAATGGCTCTATTGGCCTTGGGGCGAATACCGTGTTCTGCGCGATGCTGCGCGTGTGCTGTTCACTGCTGAAGAAGAACGGCTCGCCGCACGTCGCTCGTTCTGGTTGTATCGCGCCCATGAAGCCGTCGTTGGTTTCGGTACCGCATCGCCGCCGGATCAAGCAACCCAGCAACGCGCCGCTTTTCTTGCACGCTTTCCTCAATTAGCTGGTCAGCGTTTATTGCTCTTCCTCGGTCGCATTCATCCGAAGAAAGGTTGTGATCTGTTAATGCGCGCCTTTCGCGACCACGGTGGCCCATTCACGTTGGTGATGGCGGGCCCCGATCCTGATGGTTTACGCACACCACTTGAATCGCTGGCTGGACCTGCCAGCCAGCGCATTATTTGGACCGGCATGTTAGCGGGCGATGAAAAATGGGGCGCGATTCGTTGTGCGGAAGCATTCATCTTACCCAGCCATCAAGAAAACTTTGGCGTCGCGGTGGTTGAAGCCTTGGCCTGCGGCCTGCCCGTGTTGATCTCGAACCGGGTGAACATTTGGCGCGAAATCGAGCAAGACGGTGCAGGCTTGGTGGCGAGCGATGATGCACCGGGCTGCACACAACTGTTGCAGCGCTGGACATCGCTTTCCGCACAGCAGCGCAGCACCATGGCATGCGTGACCACCGCCTGTTTCGCACAACGCTTTGCCATGGACGCTGCTGCCGCCCGCTTGAACGACGTCCTTGTCTCCGTGACACAAAAAGCATGACCAAACCACCATCATTTGACTACGATCGCGGCAACACTCGCTGGAGCCTCACTACCAAAATTCGCCGTGGTCTATGGGCAATAGCTCGCACCGCCGTTTTTCGACCAACACCCAAACGCCTGGGCAATCGTTGGCGTTTGTTCGTGCTCCGTTGTTTCGGCGCCACCATCGATGGTCGACCGCTCATTCTTCCTAGTGTTCGCATCCTCCAACCATGGCTGCTTACCATGGGTAAAGGCGGGGCGATTGGCGATCACGCGGAAATCTATAATTATACGCGCATCACCATCGGTGAGCACACCGTTATTTCACAGCAGGTCTGCTTGAGCACCGGAAGTCATGATTTCACCGATCCTTTGTTTCCGCTGATCTGGAAACCGATTACCATCGGTTCGGGTTGTTGGATTGCCGCACGAGCTTTTGTTTTACCCGGCGTGACGATTGGCGATGGCACGGTCGTTGGAGCGTGTTCATTGGTCAGTAAAGATCTGCCACCGTGGAGCATCTGCGCTGGTAACCCCTGCAAAGTTCTGCGCCCGCGAACGATGAAAGATGGATCTCATGACAGCTGATTCGGCGCACCTTGCGCAAGCCTCATTGAAACCATCAACGATGGCAGGACTTCCTCCGCTGACCGTCATTATTTTAACGCTGAATGCACAAGACTCGCTGCCCAAGGTCGTGGAATCCGTGCGCGCCATCGCAAGTCGCATTCTCGTCGTCGATTCCTTTAGCACTGATTCGACCGTGCCTTGGGCAACGACAAACGGTTGCGAGGTCGTTCAGCATCCTTTCGAACATTACGCCGCTCAACGCAATTGGGCACAGGCCCATGCTGCTCTGGCGCCAGATGCGTGGGTGCTTCATCTTGATGCTGACGAAGTCGCCAGCCCAGAGCTTGCCGCCAGCATCAGTGCCACGCTCGCTGCTCCGGTTCATGATGGATATCTTATCCGCCGGTTGACTTATTTTCTTGGACAGCCGATCCGCTACGGCCACATGAATCCAAATTGGCATCTACGCTTGTATCGCGCAGGTAAAGGTGCCTGTGAGAATCGCATGTATGATCAGCACTTCGTCATGGATGGCGCAACCGGTCGTCTGCACGGACTGATGCACGATCTACAATTAGTGTCGATTGAGCGTTGGACGGCGGCGCACAATCGCTGGTCCACGGCTGAAGCACAAGAAATTCTCCAAGCAGAAACCGCCGATAATCAATTAGAGGCATCACTGGTCGGCGATCCGCGTCAGCGTAAGCGTTGGCTGAAAAACCAGCTCTATTATAAAGCCCCAATGCTGATTCGTCCGTTCCTGTTCTTTTTCTACAATTACATCATCAAACTTGGCATCCTTGATGGTCGGGTCGGATTTATTTACCATACGCTTCATGCTTTTTGGTTCCGCTTTTTGGTCGATGCCAAATTGCATGAACTGCGTAGCGAACGTCAGCGCGCAAAAACGTTGTGACCGCTTCTCGCCCTCGCCGAGCGCCGCGCCTGGCCATCATTTCCTACAATTATGCTCCGGAGCCGACCGGCATTCCGTTTTATAACACTGGCATGGCAACGTGGTTTGCCGCCCATGGTTGGGATGTCACCATGCATGCAGGGATTCCGCATTACCCGTGGTGGAAGGTGCCAGAGGCCTATGCCAAACGTGATTATCGCGGCGGGCGCGCCGACGAAATCATGGATGGTGTGAAAGTGCAACGTGTTCGTCATTTCGTACCGACCGCACCAGTATCTGGACGTGCACGCATGCGTTTGGATGCGTCGTATTTGTGGCGAACATTTCTGCGCAGTTTCACCCAAAAACGAAGACCGGATGTGATCGTGGTGATTACACCACCGTTTCTTGGCGGACTCTTGGGGATGTTCTTAGCATGGCGTCATCGCATTCCGTTCTGTTGGCATGTGCAGGATTTACAGGTCGATGCCGCCCTAGAACTCGGCATGCTACCTCGCCGACTTGGCGGGATCTTACTGTGGCTGGAACGGTTCATTCTCGCTCGCGCGACCTTGGTCACCACAGTCAGCGCCGCTATGCAACGACGCTTGACCGCCAAGTGCCACACCCGTCAAGCGATCAAAATGTTTCCGAACTGGGCCGATGTCGCCAGCATGCGACCGTGGGAAGATCTCAATCGTTATCGGCAACAGTGGGCGATTGACGAGCGTACCTTGGTGGTGATGTACAGCGGCAATCTTGGCCGGAAACAAGGCATCGAAGTACTGCTGGAAGCCGTCACCAAGGTGCGCACGCCACACTTGCTGGTCATCGCGGGCGAAGGCGCTGAACGGGCTGAACTCGAACAACAAGCCAATAAACTCGGGATAAAAGCCATACGTTTTGTCCCACTGGTGCCATCGGAACGGCTTGCTGAGTTCCTTTCTGCCGGCGATGTGCATTGCATTCCCCAACGCCGGGCAGCGGCAGGATTGGTGATGCCATCGAAGCTGCTCAATCTGATGGCGGTAGCGAAACCCGTGGTGGTTACGGCTCCAGCGGGAAGTGATCTGGCTCAGGTCGTTGCCCAGGCAGCTTGCGGAATAGCGGTTGAGCCAGAAGAGCCACAACAATTAGCAATGGCTCTAGAAAAACTGCTGAATGATGATCTCTTGCGCAGGCAGAGCGGCCTCAATGGTCGTCATTTCGTCCATGCAACGTATGAGGCCAACACGGTGCTCCGTTCTTTTGCTCATGACCTCATCACCTTGATGCACGTCCAACGGAATTAACTCCCGCACATGCTTGATCGTTCACCCACTGCTTACTTCAAGCAACTGCTCCTCATCATCAGCGATGTATTGGTGGTGGTTGGCGGATTGGCGCTGTGGTGGTCGCAACGCGAACTCGCATCTGATAGTCATTTTTTAATTCTCTTATTAGGACTTGGCGCCACGAGCTTGATGGTGTTTCTTTTCGGCGGTGCCTATTCGGTACTGACTCAACCTAAATTGATGTCGTGGATTAGTCGCGGACTGTGGTGTTTTGCCTGGGTGTGTGTGTTATTACTGAGCGCGGCACACTTTGCTCAGATTGACGAAATACGCCCCGCATTGGTGATGATTCCATGGGTTTCCGGCGTCGTGTTATGGATGATCACAACGCGCATCGTCGCTTATCGAGTGATGGTTTGGCGCCGAGAAAACGGCTTCGGCCAAGAATCAACCCTGCTGGTCGGCGACCCAGCGCAGTGCTTAGCTTTTATGCGACAAGTAGCGACCAATCCGCTACTCGGTATTGAGGTGATTGGTTTGTGCAGCGACGGATTGGTGTTGGAGGACGAAGTTGATGAGAACATCACCCTGGGAACTCGCGCCGATTTAGTGTCGATGGTTGAACGCCTGTCCGTGCAGCGGGTCATGGTCTGCGGTCGCCTTGATGATCAGCGCTTGGTTGCCTCTGTAATCACCGAACTGATGCCCTTCCCCGTGGTGGTGCAGTACGTTCCCGACCTTTCACAAATTCCGGTGTTTACGCTGCGAATCGGTGACGTAGCTGGTCGTCCTGTGATCAATCTTTCATCGAGTCCATTCACTCAATCAGCGCTCCTGATCAAGTGGTTGGAAGATAAAATCCTGGCCAGTCTTATTCTCGTCATGATCAGTCCCGTCATGATCAGTGTCGCCATCGCGGTAAAGCTCACGAGTCCAGGACCCATCTTCTTTATTCAAGATCGTCATGGCTTGGGTGGACGTCGCATTCGTGTCATTAAATTTCGTACCATGATTCATCAACCTGCCACTGCCGCGCAAACGACAGGAAATCCGACACTTCCCGCGTTGGAGCACAAAAGCATTTCCGGCAGAATGATTCGTCTTTCTGACCAAGGCGCCTCAACTTCGTCTGCGATTCCGCCAACCATCGTAAGTACGGTCAATCAACCAAACAGCGCACTCAACGGCACTCGACAGCAGATACACGAAGCGACTCCGATGGGAAACCATTTGGTCACTTTTAGTTCTGGAATCGCAGTGAAAACTGATCAAATCGCAGCGATTGCACAGCCACCACGACCCCCAACTCGCTTCCCAACTCCCAACCCGGACTACACCCCTGATGAAGGAATTGAACCGGTCGAAATAACCCAAACTAAATCCGACAACGACAGTACCATGACTTTGTCGCGCCGCTCCGTTCGCTTTCATGCCATCAAAAATCCTGCCAATCTTGCGGCTGGCACCCAAGAAATTCACCGCGAACCAACCCGTGCTAGTTCATTCGCCTCCCCAGAAGTTGGACCATTCGATACCGTCAACGTCGATGCGATACGTCGTGCACGACGCGATCCCATCCAAGTTCCAGTCGACAGAAGCAAAGCCGAACCTATTCCTGATGATTTCAAGCAAGCCACCGTTGGTGATCTTCGCATAACGAAGATTGGAAACTTCTTACGAAAAACCAGTCTCGATGAACTGCCGCAATTTATTAATGTCATCAAAGGCGATATGTCGATCGTCGGTCCACGTCCGCATGCGATTCGTCATAATCAACAATTCGCTGGCTCGATCGCTGAATTAATGCGCCGACACTATGTAAAACCCGGAATCACTGGGCTAGCACAGATTAACGGTGCACGAGGCGAAACCCGCACCATTAACGATATGCGTCGACGTGTCGATCTGGATCTCACGTATATTCGCACCTGGTCCCTATGGCTCGACCTCAAAATTATCTTACTGACGCCGCTACGCGGATTTATTAATCGCCAACCGTGATACCCGCGTGCCTTCTCGTATGTTAGCTGACCTTGGCGATAACGCATGAGTCTAATGCCGAATAGGCAGCAGGTCGGACGCTTCATCGAGTTCGTCTTTCTTCAGGGAATCGCCAAGGCGCTCGGATTAATTCAGGGATTGCTGGTGATTCATCACATCAGCAAATGGGACTATGGAATCTATGCGTTACTATTCGCAGTGGTCATCGCGATAGCCAACATCGCCATCTGCGGCGTCGGTATGTTTATCTCGTCCGTCGGTGGCAAGCATGTCAACGACCCGCTGCGGATGTCCTCGATTTATGCTGCTGGCAGAAAGGTGCAGAATCGGCTCGTTGTGGTTGGATTCATTCTCCTTGCCGTCGTGCTGCCGTGGCAATGTCAGACGATGGACGTGGGCAATCCGCTCATCATTACCTGCCTCACCGCGCTGAGCCTGATCATGATGGTGTTACACGCCCACGGCACACTGTGTCGTGAGATGCTGCAGATCGCTTTGCGACAGCGCGATCTGCAAGTGATCGAACTCATTGCCACGTGTATCCGCTTAGCATTGATTGGTCTTTTTTATGCCGTTGATCTGCTCAATGTCGTCACTTTCCTTAGCCTCAACTTGGTTATCAGCGCCTTGTGCGTAGCGATACAAGATCGCCGGGTACAACGATTCGTACTGCACCAGCACCGCGCCGAAATGCTCCCCGAAGATTGGGATGAGGCCAGACGGACGGTTATTCCGCAGCTACCGAATGCGGCCTATAGTTCAGTACAAGACCAAGTGCCTTTTTTATTGATGTCCTGGCTAGGATCCGTGCAAAACATAGCTGAATATGCAGCCATTGGTCGTTTAGGGGTTATCTTTTCATTTTTCTTTGACGTCCTTGGCGGCTTTTTCATGCCTCGTATTGGACGCTGCCAAGATCCCAAGCGTCTGACGCAAATGATTATTGCCTTGCTCTCGAGTTACTACGCCCTCGTGCTCTGCGCTCTGATTACGGCCTATTTCCTCCGCAGCGATCTCGTCTGGCTGCTCGGAAAACAATATGCCAATGTCGAAGCTGATATCCCAATGATGTTGGCCCTCATCGGATTTGGCGCGGTATCAGGGTCGCTGTTTTTAATTAATTCGGCTCGTGCGTGGTTACGCCACTCTTGGCTATTTATTGTCAGCACTATTTGTTCACAGGCAGCATTCATTCTCATTCTCGATCTACATACCCTGCGGGGCATGCTGACGTTTGCCATCGTGCCGCACATTCCCTTTATTGGGATTAACATCGTCTTTTTAGCCCTCGGCCTCAAACGGGTACGTCAATGATTTCAAAACTTTTCTGGCGCTACGAACGTTCACGTTCCTATCCCGCACTTGCCCGACATGCGCAGGTACGTCGTACTTTTACGTATGGAAGCCAGGGAACCCTCAACGTCCTGACGGTTCCCAAATGCATGGATGACGCCGTCTGGTCGCTGTGGAGCTGGATGCGTGTACTCGAAGGGAAAGTAACACCACGCCTCTTCGTTGATGGCATCGTTACCGCAGAACATCGTAGTCTTTTCACGAGTCATTTCCCAGGCATTGAAGTACACGAACTGCGTCCGTGGCTTGGTCAACGCCAAGATCTTGGCCCGCAACTCCGCAAGCTCATCTCGGCTTTCCCCCTCGGTGGCAAAGCCGCGCTCGTCGCTGCGCTCAGCCAGGATGGGCCATCGATCTATAGTGATTCCGACATTCTCGCATTTAATCGTCCTGCGCAGTTGATCGACGGACTTCGTGGCGATAAACCGCTCTACATGCTTGATCGTTACGGCAGTAATTACGGCCCAGCCGTGGTTGCAGCGGTTCGCGAACAGCACCTTGAGTTACCCGATCAGGTTAATTCCGGGTTGATTGTCCTGCCCAAAAACTGTCTCAATCTCACCGCGCTAGAATCATTTCTTGCGCGTTTTACGGGCTGGGAACAGCTTGGTCAGAGTTGGTTTAGTGAACAAACCTTGGTCGCGTTGATGATGTCGATCGCCAAAGGCGAGCCACTTAGACGCGATGAATATGTCGTCTCACTCGACCGACAATTCGTTTTTGAACCCGACGTCGATTACCGCCAAATAGCCGTGCGTCATTTTACCGGGCCCGTACGGCATGTGATGTATCTCAAAGGCATACCCTTTCTCTTGAAGCTCGCGGAGAGGACATGACGCACGGTATCTATATAGTAGCGAATCTGCGCAGCCAAGGTCACTGTGAAAATCTTATCCATTCGATCCGTAAAACCGGCTGTCGCCTACCTATCCGATTAATTCCCTATGGTGGTGAGCCGATTAATTCGCCGGCGGTATTGTCGCAGGTTGAAGTCACGCCCGAATCATCATTTCCTGCCGAGGGCCGCGCGCTGGTCGAAAAACTTGCCAAAGGGCTGTCTTGTCCGCGCGGTTTCGTTCTACGCTATCTTGCTTTTTTTAGTGATTGGGACTCATTTTTATACAGCGATAACGACATTGTCGCACTGATGGACTGGAGCGAGCTCTTCGAGCGTTTTTCTGAAACCCCGACTCCAGATCTCGTGCATGCCGACGAAGAATACACCACCAAGGGCGCCTTCAATTTCAAACAACCTGATAAAGTTACTTCCGCCTTTGGCCCGCAAGCACTCGAACAAGCGATCACCGCTGGGCACTTTCTCTGCCGTCGTGACCCCCGTTTTTTAACCGACATCTTACAGGCGCTCGATTGGATGCAGGCGCATCCCGAAATCGTCAGGCCACATGACCAGACCTTACTTCATCTCGCCGCGCTCATCGGCGGCTGGAGAATACGCAATCTCTGCAAGTCGCCAGACCATTGGGGCAGTTCTTGGGCTGGCGACTACGCAAACCCACTAGCGCTCATTCACGCGCTTAATGCTGGGAAACGCCAGCGTATCAGTCATTTGCATTACTCTGGCGATTGGCCCGATGGCAGCAAACAAATCGATGTATTGCTTGATACCTTTCGTGAACGTAACCAATGGAATCGCCACGCAGCAATCCACGGACTCCGCCATGCCCTTGGCATCAACCAGCTGAGTAAAACGATCCGTAAAGTCAGAAAGCGTTTGGGATGCTAACGATCATTACCCCATGTTTTAACAGCGAGAAATTCATCGCTCACTGCATTGAATCGGTGGCCCAGCAAATCGGCACGCTCGAAGTCGAGCATCTGATCGTCGATGGGGCCTCGCGTGATCGCACCATTGCCATCATCGACGACTATAAGGAGCGCTACCCTCATCTGCGCGTCGTGAGCGAACCAGACCGTGGTCAATCAGATGCCATGAATAAGGGCATAACCTTAGCGAAACACCGCAGCATCACCTTTCTGAACGTCGACGATTTCTTTGAGCCAGAAACCATCGCTCAAGTCATGAGCCAACTCAAAACCGCCCCCGATCTGCATTTTTTCGTCGGCAACTGCAACCTGCGCTCGCTTGATGGAAAAATCCTGGCGGTCAACAAACCTCACACGCTGACGTTTGAGCGCTTGATGCTGCAATCTCCGCTCTTTCCCTTTCCCTCGAACCCGTCGGCGTATTTCTATGATCGCCGCCTGCATGAACTCGTAGGCCCTTACGACATCACCTTGCGCTATACCATGGACCTTGAGTTTATTCTGCGCATGTCACGAGTGGCGAAGATCTGCTACACGAATGCCACTTGGGGTAACTTTGTCCTTCACGATGAGTGCAAGACGGCTAGAAATGGCGATCAAGGCCGGAGAGAAATGAATATATTTATACAACTCTTTCGCCGTGAGTTCACCACCGGGCAATGGCTTCGTCACTATGTGTGGCGCCTCATCACTGGACCGCATCGCGTCATGCAACAATTGACGACCCTGATGCGTCGTGCGCTCGGACGCGTACAGCGGATATTTTTACCTACCGCGAAAACGAACTGAGAAATATCATGGGCGTAACCAAATCGAGTTTCTCTCTCCCCTCTCTCCCCTCTCTCCTCTCTCTCCCCTCTCTCCTCTCTGTGCTCATTGGCATTTCGCTTACCGGATTGACGGCAATATCTCACCAAGTGATCGCCGTCGAAGTCCCTTTCAATCGCGCTTATCCTACGGAAGCCACGGTGGTCCCATTAGCTGAAAAAGGACGACTCCAACAATATCTTGATCAGCACGGTGTGATTCGTCTGGAACCCGGCGACTACTCCAACGGCAATAATATCACACTCCATCTACGCAGCGGTCACCGCCTGTACGGACTCAGCAACAATCTGCCACCAACGGTTATTGAGCCGGGTAGTGAAGGCATCGTTCTGAGCAGCGTCCACACCGCCTTGACCTTTCCTCCGTCAGACCTGCCGACACGTCGCAACCTTTTCACTCGCGTGACCTATTCCCAAGTGATCGTCAATGGCGCGACGTTAGAGGATAATCTTTTCCTCAATGCTTCCTACCAATCCTGGAAAGTTGACACCACGACTAGTGGACGGCTGCGTAATAATCGCATCATCAAGTATCTCTCTCACGGGGGAAATCCCGCCATTGATTGGAAAAGCAGCGCCGATCGACGCTCCGGCGGCAATGTTTTTCTGTGGATAAATCTTCTCGATCCGCAAGGTCGAGCGATGGATGTCAGCGGCCTGAGCGACCTCTCTTTGCTGTTCCTCGATTGCGAGGCCTATTCTGGGAATGTTGATGCAGGAATCCGAGTGCGAGATACTGGCGATCTTACCATTGTTGGAAGTGGCGGATTGATGAATCACGGACGGACGCTCGATGTAGAGCCGGATCGCTTATACATGCAAGGTCATCAGATGGGCGCCATCGTACCGCCCACTGTTCTCGTCGGAAAAAAGACCACCAGCGCCATCATGGTTGACAGCGGATCCACTCAATCGGTCAGCGACGAGCGCGTCAAAACCAAAGACGATTTACGTCTGCAAATTTTTTCTGGGGACCTTTTCAATAAGTCAGTTATCTTAAATGGTGCGCCACTCGCTGAACAACCAACCGCGCTCCAAGCCAAAGAAATCACTCGGATGGTCTGCGACTCCTCTGCCGGAAAGCCCTGGGAGCGACCACTGTTCGAATCACCACCCGACCCAGCTGGCCCGAAATGGCGCGTCGGACTTGAAGAAAAAACGTCGTCTTCTGATCTCTTACAGGATCAGCTGGATAAAAAAGGCATGGTCTTACTTGGGCCAGGAACTTATTATCTCGACAAACCATTAAAGCTCGGGAAAGGGAAAGGTCTGATTGGCGCTGGCATGGATCGCACCGTGCTGATTGCTAAATCCGCAGAAATCGACCTGATTGTCAGTGATGGCACGGCTCAAATGGTACTGTGCGACATCACGCTTCAAGGTGGGCGCAATGGAATTTACCACCGTTGGAGTGCTGGACCGTCTTTGCAATTTACCGACGTTACCCTTAGTCATGTGACCATTCGTTCGATGGCCGATTCTGGCATCAAATACGAGAATATTTATGGCTGGGACAATAATTTCGTTGACTACGTTGCCATAGTCGACTGCGCCCATGGCTTCCGGCAGGTAGCTGACCACTTTGGTTCTGACAATGACCCGGTGCTCTGCTACATGGACAAAAACTTATTCTACCAATGTCAGTTCATCAACTGCGGCAAGGCGCTGGAACTCAAATCCTATCGCAACAGCGCTAATAACGCCTGGGTAAATTGCTTGTTTAAAAATAGCCAAGTGCACGCAGCGAAGTTGGAAAATCATTCGCTCACCATGTTCGCCAATTGTGATTTCATCGATAATAATGGGGCGCCAACCGTTTCCACCGGAGGACGTGTTTATTTGCTCAGTTGTCAATTTGAATCAAATACGGCCAACGCTACTGACTTCATTGATTGCTACGCCTTGACGGCAGAAGGCTGCACCTTCCGTCGTTCCGAAGCCTCTACGACCGTTCTGCAATCGGGCAAACCTGTTTGGATCGCTGCTTCTGCTCACCCAGATAACCAACGTTCGTTTGATGCTCGCAATTGTTACCTGACCAACTGCACGTTTGCCGTTCCCGTAGGGGCGATACGAAACGCGGTGATCTTCAATAGTTCATTTGCTTTCGATAAAGCGCTCAATGCCAAGGCCTCCATTATGATCGCCGGTAAAACGACGGCCATTTTACCCGGCGTGCCAGACCCCCAGCCAAAATTCTTGCGTGGCAGTCAATTCCCTTCGTTGCTCAGCAGCGGCTTTCAACCACCCACTTCGAAGAGGAAATCTCCATGAGATCTCAACGCGCATTACTTTTGATCGCACTCTTTGTCCTCACCACAAAAGCCGTCGTTGGGCTAGAAGTCCCAAATAATCGTTTCTATCCCCAAGAAGCGTTTCTGGTGACGGTTGCAGACCGCGCAAATCTGCAAACAAGATTGGATTTTTACGGCGCTATCCGCCTTGAAAAAGGTGATTACTTGGTAGGGAATTCTCTGACCAGCTTGACCGTCCGTAGTGGCAATCGCATTTTTGGTCTCGGTAACGACATGCCGACAATGATCGTCGCGCCAGGTACTACCGATGCTATCCTCAGCGCCGTCCACGGCCAACTGATCTTCCCCGCTTCTAATCTGATTACTTCGGGAAACCTTTTTCGACATATCAACTATTCCAATATTCAAATACTCGGCGGAACGCTGGAACGAAATTTATTCCTGGATGTCAGTTTTAGCCAATGGTCAATCGACCATTCGTCGTCGGGATATTGGAGTGGCAACCGTACTATGCGTTTCTTGGCCCATTCGGTCTCGCCTATGCTGACTATCACTGGCCGCACGGCTTCACGGGCACTCAGCCACGGCAACGTATTCGTTTGGTTAAATTCATTGGGTGCGTTGGGTGAAATCTTAAACATCGCCGACCAACGCGACTTGAATGTGGTCTACATGGATTGCGAGGCATACTACACGACAGATCAAAACGCCCTCACGATACGAAGAGTAGATGACCTATCGATCTTCGGTACTTCTGGTTTGCTAAGAACTGGGCGCACGATTGACCAAGGGGCAACCTCACTGTGGCTGCATGGGCACGAAATGGGATCCCTCATTGCGCCGACGGTCATTCAGCGCGCAGCCAATGCGACCTCGGTCATTACCGAATTTAATCCCGACATGCGTTTGTCTGACGAAGCGAACGCGAGTGCTCAGCGTTTTCAGCTTTTCAGTACATCAAGCACCTCGACAACGCGGCTTTTGAACGGCGTGACCATTACTCCACCGCTCGCTGCCACTCCGGCAGCGGCACTTATGCGCACGATCAGCACGGCGCGCAGCGATCCGTCGTGGGAACGCCCTACTTTTAGCGCTATTCCAGATCCCGCAGGCGCATCGTGGAACGCCGATCTTGCCAGTAAAGTTTCTTCGCGCGCAACGATTCAGAACGAAATCAATACCAAAGGCGTGGCAGTTCTCGGCCAAGGTATATTCTATCTCGACGGACCATTAACCATTGGCCCACGCCAAGGATTGGTTGGTGCGGGCATGGACCGTACGGTGCTCATCGCCCTAAATACAGGTATCGACCTCATTACCAGCAACAGCACTGGAGCTGTCGATATTCTACTGGCCGATATAACTCTTCAGGGAGGTCTCGCTGGTATTCATCACACCACCAGCGGCGCCCAATTCACGGGCATGACTATTTCTCATGTCACTATTCGCGATATGGCCGACAGCGGCATCTGGTTAGAAAACATCTATGCCTGGGACAACAACTGGATCGATTTTCTCAATATCTACCAGTGTCCGACTGGTATCAAGCAACGCGCACCAAGTGGTCCGGCTAGCGACAGTACTCCGACCCTCACCTACCTTGATAAAAACGTATTCTACCAATGTCAGTTTGTTGGCTGCCAACGGGCTCTGGATTTACGCGGCAACCGCGCGAGCGCCGGAAATACCTGGGTGAACTGCCTGTTTCAAAACAACTCAATCTACGCAGCTTCTATGGGTTCACATAATAGCGTCAACTTTACCAATTGTGATTTTAAGAATAACGGCGGTCATCCAATGGTTTTCGCTCAAGGTCAATTATATATGGTCGGATGCACGTTCGACGACACCAACAGTGGCGTCACTGACTTTGTCGATGGAATTAGCGTCAATCTCGAAGGCTGCGTCTTCAGCCGCCAGGGATCCAGCACGGCCGTTATCACGGCGGCGAATCCGACATGGATCGACATCAGTAATCCATCAAACAATACCAACTACCGCAATCATCATTCCCACTTTTTCAATTGCCTCTCGACCAATGTACCCATCAACCTGATGTTTGCTGGGCTCACGGTTAATAGCTCCTTCCCTGATCGTGCTGACCTCAGCGTGAACGCTGCCATGGTCACGAATGAAGGCACCACGGTCACTACCCTGGTGGCGGGTACGGTCAATTCCTCGACGATTCGCACGCAATTATTGGTTGGCGCGGTGTTTCCGCCGTCGATGACCGCAGAGACTCCCATTGCCGCTCCGAGTCTCACCAGTCCAACCGTCGTCAACAATGCCACCGTCGGCAACGTGATGACCTATGCCATCAAGGCACTGAATTTTCCGACCAGCTATTCTGTCAGCGGCCTGCCTTCTTGGCTTACTTTTACGGCGAACACGGGACTGATCACCGGTACGCCACCGAGCGTGGGCGCATTTATCTTCACCGTCACAGCTACGAATTCAGTCGGTGCTGACACCCAAACCGTAACGATTAATGCCTCTGCTGCCGTTATCGGGGCTCCGGTGATCAGCGGGACAGGTACCGTAACGGCTTATCAATTTACCCAGATGACCTATCAAATCGTCGCCAGCAATTCACCGACGAGCTACAATGCTGCCAGTCTTCCACCGGGATTAAGCGTCAACACCGCCACCGGACTCATCACTGGCACTCCAACCCAAATTGAAAATCGCATATCGTCCATTTCTGCGACCAACGCACTTGGCACGAACGTCACCAACATCGCCTTCGTTGTGCTGGCCCAAGCAATTACGCCACCAACAACAACGCCAACAACAAACAGCTCTGATAATGGCGGAACTAGTTGTGGTTTCGGCGCAACGGCTGTCATGTTACTGCTCTCCGTCATGTTTCTCTGGTTACACCGCCAATTATAAAAATTTGGCGGTTGCCTTTTTGGCTAACTTCGAATGCCTCCACTGGTTTGGTTGGCGGTACGCCTCCGACTGGGACACTCAGCACGACGTTCTCGGTGACGGCGACGAACTTGTCGGCCACCAATACCACCGGCACCGGCAACGCATCACTGATTATCGATATCCAGGCCGTTTCGACCGTGGTTCCCCCAATGATTGTTGTGTCCCTCGTGCACTATGCCCTCTGAAACAACCGAGGCCGATGTCGTCGTGATTGTGGACGTACGTCTTCGCGCAGAAACGTTTGCTGACCTGCCGGCGCTCGCTGGAGTTGGTGGGGAAATAACTTACCGCACGCTCTACCAGCGTGCCGAGCAGTTGGCTGCCATTTTGCATCACCACGGAATTACGCGAAATGCGCGAGTGGCCTTGCACGCGGAGCGCAGCCCGGAATCGGTCATTGCCGTGCTGGCCGTGCTGCTGGCTGGTGGTGCTTATGTCCCCATCGATCCAACGTACCCACAGGATCGCCGTGCCTACATGTTGGAGTTTTGCGGCGCGCGCGTCTTACTGACGCAACGTGCACTTCATGGTTCGTTAAGCGCACTCGGTGTTATTGAGATTTTTATCGATGATGACCATTCGCATGCGGTCCCGTGGTCTTCCATAAAGGCACCCTCTGCAGAAGACCTAGCATACGTGATTTTCACCAGTGGTTCGACCGGCCGGCCCAAAGGCATCGCCATGCCGCACGGGCCACTCGCTCATCTGATCGCATGGCAAAACCGTGTTTCGCCCATGCAGTCTGGAGGACGGACGCTGCAATTCGCTTCGCTCAGTTTCGATGTGTCTTTTCAGGAACTGTTCGCCACGTGGACTACCGGCGGCTGTCTGGTGCTGATCAACGAGCGCCTGCGGCGGGACCCATCGGCGTTGTTGCGCTTCCTTTCACAAGAACGGGTCGAACGACTCTACCTTCCGTTCGTCGCCTTGCAGCAATTGGCAGAGAGCGCATTTCAAGCACCAGGGCTGTCGTGGTCACTGCGCGAAATCATCACCGCCGGCGAGACCCTACGTATTACTCCGGCGTTGCGTGCGTGGTTCGCGCGCCTTCCCGGCTGCACGCTTGCTAATCAGTATGGACCGAGCGAAACGCATGTGGTTACCAGCCATGACCTCAGCGGCGATTCCGTTCTGTGGCCTGAATTGCCGCCGATTGGAAAACCGATCACCGGCGCACGTGTCCACCTACTGGATGCCGATCAACGCCCAGTCGCTGATGGCGAGCCGGGCGAACTGTATGTGGGCGGCCGGGTCTTAGCGCAGGGTTATCTGGGACGTGACGACTTGACGGCAGAGCGTTTTGTCACGGCTGCGCCCGCTGGTGTCGATGAACGCCTCTACCGCACCGGTGATCTGGCGCGTCTCAATAGCAACGGTGACCTCGAATTTCTTGGTCGTGCTGACGATCAGGTGAAGATCCGTGGTTTCCGCATCGAACCTGGAGAAATCGAAGCCGTCCTCGCCCGGCATGAGGCCGTAGCCGAAGCCGCCGTAGTCGCTCGCGAGTTTGCTCCCGGTGATCTCCGTCTGATCGGTTACGTCGTGGCACGTCCAGGCGCTCATCCGACTCCAGCCATCCTACGCGCATGGTGCGCCGCGACGTTAGCGGACTATCAGGTGCCCTCTGCTGTGGCGGTGCTTGAGCGCCTGCCGTTGACTCCCAGCGGCAAGGTGGACCGCCGGGCGCTGCCGGCAGTGGCCATTGACCGCACCCAACTGGCGGCTGCCTATCAAGCGCCGACCACCGATCTGGAACGTCGTCTGGTGGCGGTTTGGTGCGAGATTTTGCGGCAATCAGAGATCGGCCGCGACGACAACTTCTTTGATCTGGGTGGCACATCATTGCTGCTGACCCAGGTACACGAGCGCCTCGGTCGGGAGTTGGGTCGCGAGTTGACCATCACCCTGCTGTTCGAACATCCCACCGTGCGATCCCTGGCCGAAAACCTAGCCTCAGACACCGCGTCGGTGGTCGCGGCAAGCGCCACCGAACGTGGAATACAGCAACGAAACGCTTTGCTCCGTCAGCAACAGCAATTGCGTTCTCGTTCCAAGCAGTTCAAACCAGGGCTTCGATAGCTCGCGCCACAAATGAGCAAATTGCATAAATGAATAGCAGAAATGAATAGCAGGAATGAATAGCAGAAATGAATGAACATGAATGAACAGACAAGTGCCCCCGCGGTGGCAATCGTTGGCATGGCTGGTCGCTTTCCTGGGGCGACTTCGGTTGCTGAATTGTGGACCAATCTTCTGGCTGGGATCGAGTCCATAACACGATTCGCCCAGGACCAGGTGCGCAATCCAGGTGATGCTGAGCAAGTGAACGCCCGCGGCGTCCTTTACGGTGCCGACCTCTTCGATGCAGGATTTTTCGGCATCACGCCGCGTGAAGCCGAACTCATGGACCCCCAGCATCGCTTATTGCTGGAATGTGCCTGGGAAGCCTTGGAAGACGCGGGCTGCGATCCCAGGCAATACACAGGCGCAATCGGGGTTTACGCCGGCCAGAGTTTTCCGACGTATTTGCTGGCCAATCTCAGCAGTGATCGTTCGTTCCTCGAACGTCTGACCTGCGACTATCAGGTTGGCAGTTACCCGACGGTGCTCGGTAACGACAAAGATTATCTCACCACCCGCATCAGCTATAAACTTGGCCTCAGTGGTCCCAGCATGACGCTCCAGACCGCGTGCTCGACGTCGCTGGTGGCGGTTACGCAAGCGGTCCAGTCGCTGCTGTCCTACCAATGCGACGTGGCCTTGGCCGGTGGCGTGTCGGTCACCTTCCCGCAGGAACGCGGCTACCACTTCATGGAAGGCGGCATGGTGTCCGGCGATGGCCACTGCCGCGCCTTCGATGCTGACGCACAGGGCACGGTGTTCGGCAGCGGCGTCGCGTTAGTAACGCTCAAACGCCTGGAAGATGCTCTCGCGGATGGTGACGTTTGATGACCGATTATCGAGGCAGGAAAATTAGCGATTCGCCGCACTCGGCGCGCGTTCACTTGCAAACGATCATAAACGGCTCTAAGAGCTCACCATCTCGCCACTCTCGATGTCATGATCAAAAACATCGTTACATCGCACACTTGTCCCCTTTCGGCTAAAAAACTTCCATGTTATCCCATGCTGCCATGAACCGCTTGAATCTAAATGCTTCAAAACAAGGTCTGTTCACCCAATGAGCCACTTTCGAGCCACCCCTCTGCAAGAGGGCATGCTTATCAATCAACAGCTCAGCCCAGGTCACGGTTTTGATCTGGAGCAAGTGGTGGTTAATTTCCCAACCGACCTCCATCCCGATCAACTCATTCAGGGATTTCGTGCCATCGCTGATCGTCATTCCGTGCTCCGAAGTCACTTCAGATGGGATGATGCAGGCCCAGTCCAAGTCATTGATGAGCGCCTGATTATTCCATCATCAATTGTGGATTGGAGCGCCAATCCTGAGGTCGAACTCAACCGTTATTTAGCCAACGATCGCCGCGCCAGAATCGATACCAAGACTCCGCCATTACATCGCCTGATCGTGGCGCGCACAGATTCTGAAACCTGGACGATGGTGTGGAGCTTTCCGCACGCATTACTTGATGGACGCTCCATCGTCATTGTTCTTAATGATTGGTTCGCGCTTGCCACCGGTCAGGCGGTTGGCCCATCGCCCAGCGAATTTTCAACCTTTGCTCACTATGTTCGTGCACACGAATCTCAGATTGATCACGCATTCTGGCGACAACGCCTGGGTTCGCTGCGCGCTCCCACGCCGCTGCCAACCCCATTCGTCTCCCCAATCGACGTGGCTCCCGGTGCTTTTGGCCAAGTGCAAAAGCGTCTCGATCTTACACAGACGGCATCTCTTCGCGCAGTCGCAACCGCACATGGCGCGACGCTGAACAATTGCGTGCAAGCCGCCCTAGCGATTACACTCGGACGTTATGCGCGGGAAGATCACATCGCATTCGGCAACGTCCGCGCCTGCCGACATGCGCCCGTATCTGGGGCTGAGACTCAGGTCGGATTGCTCATGAATACCCTGCCTTTCTGCGTTAGTTTGAGCGCAGAGCAAACCGTTGGAGAACTTCTTACCAAACTGCGAGCCGAACAACGCGATCATGCTCACCGTGAGTTAGATAATTTAATTGCCGTGCAGGCCAACAGCCAAGTTCCGCTCGGAACACCTCTATTTCACGTCATCTTAATGTTCGAATCGTCCGATTTTATTTCCTCGCTTCGTAGCCGAAATGCCGACTGGAATCGTCGACATGTACGCGTGATATCGCGACCGAATACGCCACTAACTCTCGAAGCCAATGGTGGCGACGAACTCAATCTCAACTTCATTTATGATGCGACGCGCTGGGACGCCGCATTCGCGGAGCAAGTCCTTGCCGTCCTGATCACCACACTTACTCGCTTCATCACGCAACCTCAGGCACGCCTCGCTGAGTTATCCTTAGCCGAGCCCGCATGGCAGAGTTTTTTAGAATCCACTTATAACGCCACGCAGTGGACTCATCCACTCCTGGGTGAACGTCTGCACGATCTCTTGTGGGCGCAAAGCATTCGCGCTCCCAATGCCTTGGCTCTGGTTGGTGGCGACGTACGGCTGACGCATCAGGAACTTTGCCAACAAGCGGCGCGCTTAGCGCGGATACTCCAAGAACGTGGCGTCAGTCGCTCGACTCCGGTGGCCATTTTCGCTGAGCACGGACCCGTCGGTGTGGTTTGCGCTTTCGCCATAATGATGGCAGGTGGCACATATGTTCCGCTTGATCCTACGCATCCGCCCGATCGCTTGGCCTGGATTCTTGCCAGTGCTGGATGTCAAATATTGATTACACACCGTGGGCAATCTTCGGTTCTCGGTGCTACTCCAGCCGAATTGATCGACCTTGATAAAATTGATTTGAAACATGGTGAGTCAACTCTGCCGCCGTGTCCCGCAACGCTTGATGATCCCGCGTACATTATTTACACCTCGGGATCGACTGGGAAACCCAAAGGCGTGGTTATTTCACATCGTGCGGTGGTCAACACGATTATTGATCTCAATGATCGCTTTGTTGTGACCGCAACGGATCGCGTACTCGCACTGTCCTCGGCAACCTTTGATCTGTCGGTGTACGACGCCTTTGGCGTTTTGGCTGCTGGCGGCGCGGCGATATTTCCGGTCGGGACCGCGCTCCGGCATCCGCCTTCTTGGCTCGCACTGATGGCCAGCGAACGAGTAACCATGTGGGATACTGTGCCGGCATTAATGGAAATGCTGCTGCCTTTCGTCGATAACGTATCTGCGCTGGCAACGCTACGCTTAGCTATGTTCAGCGGCGACTGGATCGCGGTGACTCTCCCAGGACGATTGCGGGCCCTTGCTCCGCATTGCCAAGTCTTTTCCCTTGGTGGCGCTACGGAAGGATCGATCTGGTCGATTCTGCATCCCACCGATCGCCTGAATCTGCGTGCACCCAGCGTCCCGTACGGTGGACCTCTGCGTAATCAAACCATGCACGTTCTTGATGACGCGCTGGAACCGTGCCCACCGCTCATCCCTGGAGAAATTGCCATCGGCGGCGTGGGCGTAGCACTTGGCTATTGGAAAGATCCACATCGCACCGCTGAACGTTTTATCACCCATCCTCGCAGTGGAAAACGGCTCTATCGTACCGGCGATCTCGGCCGACATTTAGCTGATGGCACCATCGAGTTTCTTGGACGCATTGACCATCAAGTCAAAATTCGTGGCTATCGCGTCGAACTTGGCGAAGTCGAAGCCGCGCTCGCTACGCATCCCGCAGTAAAATCCTGCGTCGTTGCTGCCTGCGGTGATCGCAAAGTCGCCATGCGTTTGGTCGCTTACGTCGTACTCAAACCAACCATGACGATCGATCTTGATGCGATCGTCGCACATACCGGAAAAATGCTCGCTCCTTACATGGTGCCTGAAGCTTTAGTTACCATTGATGCCTTGCCGCTCTCACCGAATGGCAAAGTCGATCGCAACCGTTTGCCTGCGCCCGCGCTCATCGCGAATCAAAATACCTATACTCCACCGATGGGCGATACCGAACAACGTCTCGCCGAATTATGGGCCAAACTTCTGAGCGTGGAAAAAGTCAGCGCCAACGATGATTTCTTTGCACTCGGTGGGCACTCGCTGCTGGCTGGCCGGCTGATGGCACAATGGAGTCACGTTTCGCCGATCAGTATGGAATTGCGCGATGTCTTCGAAGCACGGACGCTTCGCGCACTTGCCCTCCATTTGGACCAACGAAGCGCGCCGGCGACGCCTATCGCTGATCCGCTGTTGATCGCTGCCTCCATGCGGCGCGGGGCAGCGACGAGGCCGTCTCGGTTTGGCGGCGACGTACCGGTGTTCCCGGCTTCCTTTGCTCAGGAGCGGATTTTTTTCATCGAGCGTCTTACTCCGGGCACGACGGCGTACACGATCCTCGTTGGCATTCGCTTGAGTGGACCGCTGGTCATCGAGGCTCTGCGCCATGGTGTTGAACAGGTGGTCGCGCGGCACGAGGCATTGCGCACGATTTTCATCAGTGACGACGATGGTTTGCTTCAGGCGATTTTGCCGCCGATGCCGGTGGCCTTGCCGGTGACCGACTTTTCGGCTTTGCCGAGCGCAGAACGGCAAGAGCGCCTCGATACATTTGCTCACCAAGAAGCAGCCAAGCCTTTCGATTTGGAGCAAGGGCCATTGGCGCGTTTCCAGCTTGTTCGTTTGGCGGCTGATGATCACACGCTGCTGACCACCGTTCATCATGCGATCTGCGACGGGATGTCGTTGTCCGTGTTCTTTCGTGAATTGTCGATGTTGTATAATGGTAAAGAACTTGGTCAGATTGTCCTGCAACAAGCCGATGTCACAGCTTGGCAAAGAGTTCATTTGAGCGAGGCTGAACGCAAACATCAGCTGGCATATTGGCGCACACAATTAGCTGGCGCGCGCACGCTTGATCTGCCGACCGATCGACCACGACCAGCGGAACAGCAGTACCGTGGGGCGATCCATCAATCCGTTATCTCTGGTGATTTGGTTCACGGATTGCGCCACATCACCAGTCGTACCGGTACCACGACTTTCATGGGGTTGATGACGGCCTTTCAGGTGTTGTTGGCGCGTTACGCCGGCCAAGAGGATGTGACCGTTGGGATTCCGGTTTCTGGACGCACCGCTCCAGGGGTTGAGCATGTGATCGGCATGCTGATCAATATTCTGCCGATACGCATCGATCTGAGTGGCGCGCCGACATTGACCATGGTATTGGAACGCGTTCGCGATGCACAGATGACGGCATTCGCTCATCAGGATCTTCCTTTCGAAACCATCGCCGAAGCCGCTGACGTGCAACGCGACCTGAGCCGCTCACCGGTCTTCCAGGCGATGATTGGGTTCCAAGATGATTTCGTCGCGGGCCTGCACTTTCATGATCTGAAAGCGAACAAGTTCACCATCGATAGTGGAACGGCCAAAGTCGATCTCACGCTCTACTTCGAACAACTCGACGACCGCATCGAGGCAATCTGGGAATATGACCGAGAGCTCTTCGATAAGGACACCATCGTGCGCTTCGATCGGCATTTTCAGGCGATATTGCGCACGCTGAGCGAAACTCCAGATGTCCCTGTCGCTGCCGTTTCATTACTGTCGACTGATGAGCGACAACAGATGCTCATGGCCTGGAATGCCACTCACAGCGCCTACCCCAGCGACCGTTGTGTTCATCATCTCATCGAAGAGCAGGCGACACAGAATCCTAAACGTATTGCCGTCATTGCGGGCAATGACCAATTAACCTATCGAGAACTGGCACGACAAGTCTCCGTGCTTGCGTCGCATTTGCGCGCACAGGGCATCGGCCCAGGGAGCCGCGTTGCGGTGTGCGTGCCACGAACCACTCAGCTTCCGCTCGCATTACTCGGTGCACTGGCCGCTGGCGCGGCTTACGTGCCGCTCGATTCGCGGTATCCCGCCACCCGCATTGCTCAAATCATTGAAGATTCCCAACCAGCCTTGGTGCTGACGCAGGCTGACGAATGGCAACCCTTCGCCACGGCCAAGCTACCTATTTTCAACCTCGATGCCGGATGGGAACACCGCTCAACTCACATCACTACGGAAAAACAACGGGCACCAACGCCTGACGATATTGCCTATGTCATCTATACTTCCGGTTCAACCGGACGACCAAAGGGAGTGCAAATACCGCATCGCGCAGCGGTAAATTTTCTTTGCGCCATGCGCTCCAGCCCAGGATTCACCGCGCAAGACCGACTCGTCGCGGTCACCACCATCTCATTTGATATTGCCGTGTTGGAGTTATTTACGCCCCTGATCACCGGCGCGACGGTGGTGATCGCCGACCGCGATACCGCTGCCGATGGGCATCTCCTCGCGGCGCTCCTGGAATCCGCCCGAGCAACGGTTTTCCAAGCCACACCAGTAACCATGCGACTCCTATTGGAAGCCGGTTGGCGTGGCGATCCACGCATCAAACTCTTGTGTGGCGGCGAAGCCCTCAGCCGCGAACTGGCCAATCGACTGCTGCCACGATGTGCGGCGCTATGGAACATGTACGGACCAACCGAGACCACCGTGTGGTCATCGGCTGATCGAGTCGACAGCGGTAATGGACCGGTATTGATCGGCACACCCATCGCCAACACCCGTTTCCATATTCTTGATCATAGCATGACTCCACAACCCATCGGAGTCAGCGGCGACCTCTACATTGGTGGAGACGGACTGGCGCACGGGTACGTCAATCTTGCAGATCAAACCGCAGCACGATTCATTGCCGATCCGTTCCATAGCGATGCCAAAATCAAACTCTACGCCACTGGAGACGTCGCGCGTTACCGCCCCGATGGTCGCATCGAATTCCTCGGCCGCAGTGATCATCAAGTCAAAATTCGTGGATTCCGCATCGAACTGGGAGAAATCGAAAACGCATTGATGCAGCATACAACGGTGCGTGAGTGCGCCGTCGTCGCACGCGGGGAAGGACAAGACACACAGCTTGTCGCCTATGTCGTACTCAAAGACCATGACGCGCTTGATGCCGATCACCTACGTGCCGCGCTCCTCGAAAAACTGCCCAGCTACATGATCCCCTCTGCTTTTGTTGCGCTGGAGAAAATGCCACTAACGGCCAATGGCAAACTCGACCGCAAAACACTTCCAGCACCAAATTTCACCAATCGAACAACCACTACCGAACCACCCACCACGCCCACCGAAAAACTTATCGCCAACATCTGGACAGAATTACTTGGCGTCACCGTGAACCGAAATGACGACTTCTTTGCCCTCGGCGGTCACTCCCTTACCGCAGGCAAAGTGATGGCTAAATGGAAACAAACCTCTCACATACCAATGGAATTGCGCGATGTCTTCGAAGCACGGACGCTTCGCGCACTTGCCCTCCATGTGGACCAACGAAGCGCGCCCGCGACGCCAGTGAAAGATCCGTTGTTGGTCACCGTGCGGGCCAAAGGCAACCGCCGACCTTTCTTTTTCATCGGCGGTTTCCTTGATGTTGCACGTCATTTAGGTGACGATCGCCCGGTCCATGCTTTAGATTGGCCGGCAGAACGCAAAACGACAAAAATTACGTTTGCCGATATTGCCGTTCAATGCGTTGCCTCCATGCGACGTGTGCAACCAAGTGGACCCTATCAGCTCGGAGGCCATTGCTTCGGCGCAACGGTCGCCTTTGCCATCGCGAATCTTCTCGAAAGCCAAGGCGAGCAAACGTCGTTCCTTGTTCTGCTCGATCCACCAGACCCTACTTTTCGCAGTGATAAAAACCGCCTCAACGACCGCATGCGGTACCATTTGGGCAAATTACTGAACCAATCTTCGCCTCTTTCAGCAATAACGTATTTGTGGCAGAGATTCACCAATGTGAGACGACGAACATTAGATACCGTCCGCGGTGAAGATGGATCTGATGTCTACCGTGATTTCTCACCAAAAATATTCCCTGGCAGCGCCGTTATCGTGTTAGCGAAGGACACTTTCCTTTCAGAGCGCCCCGAAGATGACCCACGTATGGAGTGGCGGTCATGGGTTAGAGACGGCGTCGAACTTATCGAATCACCCGGCGATCATGTTACCTTTTGCCGCGAGCCACTGGTCGAAGCACTCGGACGACAGCTCGCTGCGCGGATGGATGCCACTGATAACTCACTGCATCGGTGACTTATACGTTGATGTTAGCTGTTGATTGATTCGCGGTCGACGACCATTGCGTCACTTTTTCGTCACTTTTTCAGCACTTCTTCGCCGCTTACAAAAAGTACTCCCAACGAGATTCGAACTCGTGTCGCCAGAATGAAAATCTGGTGTCCTAGGCCTCTAGACGATGGGAGCCGTTTGCGAAGGCGTGGGATGCTGGCGACCTCCTTTCGTCTTGCAAGCATCAGTCCATGCAACCTCACGACACCTTCGTTTCACTCAACGAACGCCCCTCTGGCAATTGGTCGGTAGTCATGTCGTGCGCCACGCCTTACGAGCCAACATTGACCATCAGCTCCGCCAAAATATGGTCCTTACCTCGCAGGAGTCTCGCATGGCTAAGATTACCGTCATGTTTGGAGCTGATCCCCAAGGGGACTTCACACTCGACAAGGATGAAATGCGCGTGGGACGCGCTACCGATTGTGAAATCGTGGTCGATAACCTCGGAGTTTCACGGCATCACTGCTCAGTGGTGCGAGATGGCGATGGCTGGGCTGTTGTCGACAAGGGGTCGAATAATGGAACCTTTGTTGGTGGCCAACGCGTCACCAAACACCGATTAAATAATGGTGACCGCGTGGTGATGGGCAAACATAGCCTCCTGTACGACGCCGTTGGGTTCTCTGATCCGAAAGATAAAAAGAAAACCGTCGCCGGCATGGGCGGTGAAATGACGATGTTTGTCGACCAATCGGCCTTAGCCAAAGCAATGGCCAATGGTGACGCTGGTCAAAAACGTATGGCCATTAGTCTGGATCAAGGCGGTCGCCAAGTGAATGTCTCGCTACTGAAAGATGAGACCACTATGGGCTCTAGCCCAGGTGCAGATATTCCTGCCAAAGGGTTTTTAGTAAAACCGGTCCAGGCAAAAATAGTCAAAGCAGCGGGCGGTCACCACTTGATCAACTCAGGTGGTTGGCGAGCAGTTAAAGTCAATGGCAAGTCGATTAGCGACGCCATGCTGAAACCAGGTGATGTCATTGCGATCGCTGGACACCTATTCACCTACAAACAAGCGTGATCACAACGGTGCGTGCGTGTTGGCTTGGCGGTACGATTTCACTCGGTTTCATCGCTGTATTGATGCTAGCTGGTTGTAACGATGATCGCCGTACGCCTGCGCTAGCAACGGCTCCTGCTGCATTTACTCCTGATCAATTTTCTGATATTCCGCTTCCTCGCGGTTATGTCTTTAGCCCAGGCGAGGATCAATTGGCCGTCACCGTTGCAGGCGGAACGGTTCGTCGATTCGAAGTCGCCATGGAGCAACGCGAATCGGCCAAATCACAGTCGCCCACTGAGTTGTTAAATGAAATGGAGCGAGATCTGACCATGAATGGTTGGGTATCAGCTCCAGGCCACTCTGATAAACTCCAGTGGCACAAGGGACAAGAGCGATTGGTTCTTGAGACTGGACGCACCGATGGACGCACTACCATCCGCCTCCGCCTGCGACCAGCCAACCTTGCTGGTCCTTGATTTCCATCACGTCCGTGAAAGCGCCCCTCATGGCTCAGCAGCCCGACCTCCCCGGTCCAACCACTAGTTATTCCGATCCGATTTACGATCGCTTAGAAACCGTTGCGCAGCGCATCACCAAGCGACTTGGATTAATCCTATTGGCACTGGTAGTTATTATTGTCGCGGCAGTCGTAACACATAGTTCACTGCGCAACACGCCTGTCGCCGCAAGTGCCAGTCACTTTATGAACGCGATGATCACGCGTCGCGGCGTCGATCAGACCGAAGACCCCGTAAGCCGGGCGAGCAAATTAGAAGAAGCCACCAAAGCTTTTACTGCGGTTGCCACTGATGAATCGGTGACGCCATATTATCGTGCGCGTGCTTACATTGAAATCACCCAAATCGCGTTGGATCGCAGCATCTCTAAAGATGCCAAAGATGCCGTCGAAAAAGCGCGCTCATTCGCTGCTCAAGCAGCTGACCCCGACTTGGATCTGGCCATTGGCCTCAGTGAAGCAGCGGTCTTTTTCCAAGACGGAAACTTTACCGAAGCTGAAACTCGCTATCGCAATATTGAACGCGCCGCCGGCTCGAAATATCCGGACCGCCAAATCGCAGCCACTCTCGGAGCCGCCCAAAGCATGGCAGCACTGGGCAATATCGATGACGCGATCACCAAACTCGAAAGTGTGATCACTCGAAGTGACACGAATGCCACCATGTTAGTAAAAATCGCAAAAAGCGAATACTGGGCGCTCAAACGCCGCAAAATTGCACCGCCGGTGACGACGCCTCCCGCACCAGCGACTGGTGTGATTGCCGAACCGCCAGCAGCTTCAGTTCCAGCTGCCGGCGCACAGCCTGCGGCAGCAACGATTGAGGTTCCTCCGGTGAGCACTCCAGCGGCGCCATCGGCTTCAGCGACGCCCGCACCAGTTCTTCCGGCACCAAGCCCGGAAGGCAAATAATCACTATTGGTTTTTTCACTTTGGTGACCTTGGGGTCATGATTCAACAACTCGACCCGCGCCATTGGCGCGGGTCGAGTTGTTTTATTCTTTCACTCTTTCACAAAAGGGGCTTTCGCCCCCTTTTGTCTTTTCATTAACCCTTAGCGGCTTCGCTCTTGGTTGACTTGAATTCTTTCCAGAACGTTTCTGGCATATCGAGCGCGATTTTCAGCGCGCCGTTCGAGCCAGCGTATTCTGGCTCTTCGACGGTCTTGACCTTACCGCCACCGTATTCTTCAAGGGCCTTCTCAATCGCGAGACCGAGACCTTGAATACGGCAACCGCCGCCGCCCAGCAGCACGTTGTTGCGCATCTTGGATTGGAATTCTGGATCGTAGGTAGCGATCAGATCTTGCAGAGCCGCGATGGTCGGTGGGACCAATGAGTAGCAAGCTTTGTAAACCAAATCAGTCAAATTGAACTTGGTTGGCTTGCCAGCTACCGGCAACATCTCGAACACTTCTTCCATGCGCGTTGAAACCGACGCATGGCGTTCTTTGATCTCGCGGATCATGTTGATGGAGAACTGCGCCTCAGGATGTTTTTCTTTGATCAAGTTGGCCAGCAGTTGATCGATCGCATCACCAGCGATGGTGTGCGTGCGTTGATCTTCAGGATCCGGCATTTTACCGTGAACACGGCAAAGGTCGGTAGTACCCGCACCGATGTCGACCACCAGCGTGTCGTCAAGGAAATCGAGGCCGTATGCAACCGCAAACGGTTCGGAAGTCACGATCACTGAGTCGATGCAATTCGAGGCTGCATCCAAAATGGTGGCCTTACCTTCAACGCTGGCTTCGGCAGGAGCACCGATGACGGCGTAAATGGTTGAGCCCTTAGCAGACTTGGCCTGAGCAACGACGTATTCCAACAGATCTTTCACTGCCTTACGGGTTTCGCCGGTATCTTTCGCGCCTTTGACCTTCACTGAACCGCCAGCGAGTGGACGGAAGAGGTTCAAGGCCATACGATTATCGAGCGCCTCCTTACCATAGATGATCTCGCGACCACCCATTTTCTTTTTCGCGACGTGGTCCTTCGGATAGCCCACATAGGACCACACCGTAGTGCGGACGCCGGTGGACGAAGTGATCGACGTACGGCTGGTGCCAAGGTCGATGCCAAGATAAACGATTTCAGACATAGGAAACTCCTGCTGGAGTGGTCAGCGGCTGTCGGGAGTGACAACCATGTGGTGGTGATGGATTGAAGAGTGGTGGGGTAATACCTGATCATAGCGGCGGACGCCACCAGGAATTGATGGTCACGAGCGAACGGTGTCAGCGACGTTCCAGTGGTGGCGGCCCTTTGTTGAGCACGTTGGTAACATCGATGCGTTTAATACCCGACTGATTGATGCCCTCAGTAATGTTGGCCAACGGTTTGACCTCCCACACCTCGTCATCGGGATTGACTTCCGGCTCGCCGCCATTTTCCGCCCCTTCTGCATCAGTCGATTCGTGCGTGCTTGCATCATCTTCGCTATCCGGCGCGACGTCTGCCGCAGGAACCGAAGCGACTTGAGCAGCGACGGCGACTTGGGGAGCTTCTGTTTTTACTTCTGCTTTCGTCTCAACCTTTGGCTCGTCTTTGACCTCGCTCAGTTGGATGCCAAGCGACTGACGAAGCGCGCGATTTTCATCCAAGATCTTCTTCATCAAGGCGAGTTTCTTCTCCTTGTTCGGATCTTCTGATTTGATACCTGCATCATAAACATTGCGCAGTGCTCCACCGCCCTGCGATTCAAGGAACGCCGAGAAGCGCTGCGCTTCATCACGCTGCTTTTCGGATTCTTCCAGCGATCCCGCTAAGCGGCTGATTTTTCGCTCAAGCAATTCGATCTTGGCGTTCTGCGCTTCCAATTCTTTCGCACGGATGCGTTCACGTTCACTGTCAAGAACACGCCCGATGACTTGGCGTAAATCTTCTTCCACATCTGGCGGCACTTTGCCAGCAGCCAGCGTACGATCGAGGAAACGCTGGAAGCGCTCTTCGATCTCGCCAAGACCTTCAGCCGAAACCGTGAATTGATCGGCTTTAATCGAGCGTTTACGTTCTTCTTGCAGCAAGTTCCGCGCAGATTCCAACTGCTCATTCAAGCGCTTCGCACGTTCATCCGCCGACTGCTTTTCAGCCTGAAATGATTTGAGTCGTTCTTGGAATCCTTCTTCGGCTTCTTCAAGTAACCGTTTGCGTTCGGCCTCGCCCAGCGACCGCGTCAGACTTGATGCCGCTTCTTCAACCGCTTCTGTGATCAGGCTCTTAATCGTCGCCATATTGAGCACGCGCACGCGCTCATGACGAGAAGCCAGTTCAGACGCCCGAATCGTTTTGGCGTGACTGCGAATCGACGCGCCAATATCCATGCGCCCATCTTTGCCCAAAACTGCGGTTTTTCCGCCCGTTATCGACTGGGAACCGCTGTCATCACGAACCGGTTTTGCCGCTGCGGCAGGCGCACCGCTGCTAGTCGAACTAGGAACCAGAGGACTGCCAGCCACTGGCGTTTGCACGAGCGGTTGCACTGCTGACGTTGCCGCAGACGCGCCAGAACGCGCTTTTTCTTCGCCAACATCAATCAATTTTTCGAAGCGATCGGTCGGCTCGATCACCACTTGATGTGTCCGCGAATCTTCACCAATGGCTGGCGTCGGCTCACTGACCACATCGGAAAATGGCGTCATCGCTTGCTGACTTGGCCGCACCACACGACGCGTTCCGATCCGAGCACTCGAAGCGCTATCAGGTGCGCTTGCAGTTGACGCTGACGTCGACGAAGAAGGCGTCGCTGGCACATCACTAAACGGCGTGATGGCTGACGCCGTCGGACGCACCAGCCGCCGAGTCATAGAGCCAGGAGCTGATGGCGGCATATCTGACGTAGCTGGCTGAGCATCACCTTTCGGACGAATCACCCGACGCGTACCCGATTGATTATTCGGCGCCTGATTTCCTGCGCGAGCGCGAGCGTAACCCTCAAGCAAACTTTTGAGCTTGGCTTCTTCGCCCGGATCGAAATGCAGCCAGCGTAAACTCAAGCCTTTATCGCCCGAC
>JAYVSL010000041.1:0-1832 GCA_043775355.1 Planctomycetota bacterium | reverse complement strand
ATCATAACAGCTCCTGAGGGTTATGGCACGGTGGAATCCGCGCAGGTGATGAAGCGGAATCTGCGCACGATCACGCGGACGGCTACCGGCGACGAGCGTCGGGCCTCATGGTTTCAGTCAGTGGCAGTAACGCCGATTTTGATTGCCCCTTGTGCGCACTCGCATCTCAGGATGAGGCCGTCATGCTCTCACGCATGTCCCACCTTCTCCTTATTCTTGTGCTGTTCTCAGATCCCAGTGGCGAAAAGTCAGCTCAGGCGGTGAGCGATGAACTCGCTCGTATCGGCGGCAAACAAGTTGAAGTCGTGGTTGGCTCAGATGCGCTCAAACGGCTGGAAACTTTTGGCGTCAAGGCACAGGACTTAGTCATCTCGCCGACCATCGCCAATCATCTGACCGCAACGGAAAAAAAATTGGTAGTCATTCGTCTTGATCGCCGCAGCTCTGGTGGAGATGAAATTCTTGATAGCAAAATTTGGAGCATTGGCCGGACTGATAATCACGTTTCAATTGCGGGTAAAGGCGGCGATCCATTGGCGGGCGCCATTACTGGTATTATTCAAGTTATCGGTCCGCGTCTGCCAACGAATCCGGATGCCGCCCCCAGCAATGAAGATGCGGAACTGGCTCAGTTGGCTGAGGCGAAGGAATGGAAGACGCTCGAAGAACGCCTAACGGCTAAAGAGAATAAAGATCCCCGTCAATTTTATTATTTAGTATTAGCGCGTGCTCGCAGTGGTCAGGCGGATGCAGCGCGTGAAGTTTTAACCGCGATGCGCACGGTATATCCAGCACATTTTCTGACAATCGCGTCAGAAACGCTCATTCCAGCAAGCGCGGGGAAAGCCGTTGATCCCGCATCGGCGACCGGAACCAAGCCCGCGCCAGACGACGGCAGCAATACGTTGCGCGATAAACCCGCCGCGCCAGATGATGGCAGCAATGTCTTGCGATAATGGCGTGTCATCGGCACCGCTCTTGGCCGGAGAGTTAGCTTAACGGTGCCGTAAGAGTCCGAGAACGATGAGTCCTGCGGAAATCCACACGGCGATGGCGCGCTGCTCATGGTCGACCTGCAGTTGGAGTGCCGCGATCAAAAATAGCGCTCCCATGATGGGCATTAATGGAAAGGTGGTCTTACGCTGTGCTAATAGAGCATCGATTTTTTCTGGTAATCCGCGATAGGCTTTCCAGATATCCTTGGCTTCGGCAAGTAAGTTGCGCAATTGGCCGCGCAGCGTGGTTAATTTCCCCAGTCGCGGGCGGACTAAATCGAGCAGATTATTTCCGGGCACTAATTCCATGCACACGCCTTCGATAAGGCTCGTCGCGCGCGAAAGAAGTACGGTGTGTTGTGGAAAGACAATGCCATCCATGCGGCGGAGGAATTCGCTAATTTTTGCGCCGAGTTCGGCTTGGCGACGCGAACCTTTGAATGTCTGCGGATCGAGATGCGCCAAACTATCATACACCTCGCGCGCTAAGCCCTTTAAGTGTGCGCGGTCGGCAGTCGGCAGCGTCCAGCCTAAATCGGTAAGTACATCGACCATTCCATCGGTGTCGTTGTCGCGCAGCCGATCAAGAAAGCGTCGATAGAGTTCGGTTTCTTTTCGGCTGATGGTGGACGTCATGCCAAAATCGATCAGCCAGAATTTACCGTGGTCGTAAATTAAATTGCCAGCGTGCGGGTCGGCGTGGAAGAAGCCTTCATCCAGTAACATAAAAAGAAAACTATCAATTAATACATCGGCGAGCCGCCGACGTTCCGCGGTATCGAGAGTCGACGGATTCAATTGGCTGAGCGTGATGCCATTGGCGAATTCCATGACCAA
>JAYVSL010000040.1:0-17739 GCA_043775355.1 Planctomycetota bacterium | reverse complement strand
TGGTGTGCTCACCCAGTGATTTCGTGTGGCAGGCCATGGTGGAGATCGACAAACTCAAACTCGAAGTTGCGGCAGTTAGTAGCGGTAAACTCGTAGCGGTAAACATTCGGCCGGTTATGACGTCGGCTACTTGCTGCATCGGCTACTTGCTGCAATGGTGGCGGCGCGCAAACGGCAGCGCGGTGAAGATGAACCATGGCATCGGTCCTCTGCCTGACACGACCTACACCGGTACGTTCATGCGGGTAAAACCGATTTCGGAGCGGCACTCGCGGCCCAATGGCTGAGGGGGCAAACCAAGAACGCAGGGGGACCACAGGCTACATGACTTCAGGCCACAGGATCGTGCTGCGACGTCGTGTATAAAAGCGGTGGCCCGCGTAGCCTATAACCTGTGGTCCCACTCATCAGCAGTCAGCGTTATTGCTCTGATGCCCGACGCAGGATTTAAATGCGTTGTCCTCACTCACGCTGGATCGAGTTTCGCTCCAATGCGATTTGCGAGGAGTTCATCGCGCAGCTGACGTTCTTTTCCCTTACGGCGAATCTTGGCGAAGTTGAAAACGTTGAAGAAGTGCATCGCTCCAACCACCACCAGCACCACGCCGATTTTAAAGCTGACGAATTCGACCGCTTCGACGGCGTTTTGCGGTTTCTCTGCCATGCGCAGGAACAAGCTGATGAAGCCGATGTTGATCAAATAGAAACCAACCACGAGCAAATGATTCACGCTGTCGGCCACTTCTTCTTTGCCGAAGGCCTCAACGAGAAAAATCCGCCCATTGCGGCGTAGGGTTTCGGCCACCCATATGGTGATACCAACGCTGATAATCACATAGATGAGGTAGGTGATGAGAGTAATCATGGAAGGTTCCTTGGGTGAGCTGAGGTGAGGGGCGAGCTGAGGTGAGCCAAATGAGGCGGTTTTATTCCGCAGGTTACAGACCGATGATTTTATATCTGAAGTTTCTGTATAAACTGAAATAGCAGGACAAAAAAAAGTTAAGGGTTGGGCTTCCGAGGTAACAAGTTGCCAATGAAACCTGCTGCGCCGATCAATCCCTTCAAAGCACTGGGCGGCAAAGAGCGGGTCTGATCCATGACTTCAGCCATGGAATTCATAAACCCATGCATCTCTTTCAGTCGCCTTCGGACCTCAGGTGACTCCGCGTCGCTTTCTTTTGCCAGGGTCAACATCACTTGCAGTGTAGGATCAAATTCGCGGCGTTTACGCTCGGCAACGATCACACGAAAAAGCTCCCAAACATCGGATGGAGTAGTGAAGTGATCGCGGCGATCAGTGGGGAGGTGCACCAAGGTGATCAGTCCCCAACCACTCAGCTCTTTGATGCTCATGGAGACATTGCTGCGAGCGATCCCCAAATCATCAACCAAGTCATCGGCATTCAGTGGTCGTTCGCTGATGTACAGCAGAGCGTGGATCTGAGCTACCGTCCGATTGATTCCCCAGCGAGTACCCATCTCACCCCAGTGGGTGACGAAGGTGCGAACAACGGGAGAAAGGCGGTCGGCGTTCATTTCTGTCTCTTCTGAAATATCAAATAACACAAACATAATGAGTGTCAATCAAGAGTTTGGTCTGGCTAAAATTCCCACACCAGGATTTGCTGGCGATTTGGCAGGAAACCTAACAACAAAACCACCGTGGAAATCCACGGTGGTTCAACAGTTGTACAGGCTGTACAGGCGAAGACGGGTTCAGGTCGCGGCGGGCGCGGCTACTGGAGCCGCGATCACGTCGACGAAGCGGTTACGGTAAACCACTTTGCCGTCGAGCAGCGCAAACAGGGTGAAGTCGCGGCCAAGGCCGACTCCGCGGCCTGGCTTGAACTTGCTGCCGCACTGGCGAAGGATGATGTTGCCGGTGGTGACGGACTGTCCGCCCCAGCATTTGATGCCACGGCGTTGAGCATTGGAGTCGCGACCGTTACAGGTCGAGCCGGTACCCATTTTATGAGCCATAAAAACCTCGCTAAGACATGCGGTGAAGGCGTTCTACTGAAGGGGCGGCAAGCTACCGGAACTCAGATCCTTGGCAAGAGCCTTTGGAGCACGGTCTCAAATTGGGTTTTTTGACCTGAGATTGGGCGGGGCGCCTAGGGGACCACCGGCTACCGGCTACCGGCTACGGACCACCGGATCGGGCGGCGACGCCGTATACAAAACCGGTAATCTGTAGCCGGTAGTCTGTAGCCCTTCTCAACTCGTCGGGCCCGATGACCCACTTCACTACACGGTTGCGATCTGCTGTTCAGCAGCGTCGTCTTTCCCAGGCACATCCCAGACAAGCCGCCCCAGGTACCACATTGGTTCTATTGGGTGTCGCGCTATACGTTCCCACTCAATGCATGGGATGATGAGCATGGGACGCCCCACACGGGTTATTATCGCACTTCTTTTACTTGCGGTTGCCGGATTTCTGGTGCTGTCATTCGTGACGTATGCGCACAACCAAGTCGCGGGAACCGTTGGCGAGGGGCACAATCTTTTTGGTGGTCTGGGTGCTTGGATTGCCTTGGGCTTCATTCAAATGTGGGGATTGGTCGCATTTTACGTTCCGCTTTTATTAGTTGGCTACGCCATAGCGATTTGGCGAGAGGCGGAATTGGAAAATCTTGGTCGTCGGCTAACCGGAGCAGCATTGTTGGTGCCGGCCATGTGTGGTTTAGTGCATTTATTGCCACTCAATCGGACCTTCGATTGGCTGTTGATTCGTTGGGATCATTTTCAGTTTGGTGGTTTGGGCGGCAGCCTTGGTGGATTTCTGTGCGCGCATGCTGGTATTTATGATCAGGCCGCGACGGGTATTCTTGTGCGTCATCTGGATGTGTGGGGCGCCGCTGGAGTTTTATTCGCGCTGGGTTCGCTGGCGTTGTTGATCATGAATATGGGACTCAGGCAGTTGGCCAAACGTTCATGGAATGCCGTGCAAACGTGGAAACAAGCTCCTGCGCTGGAAATGCCAGAACGTCCAGGCCGCGTCAAGCCGGCGTTTGATCCCAATGCGAAAATTCAACCACTCAAAGGTCGTGCCACGACTGACATTCAAGAAGTCACCAAACGCATAGCGCAAAATGAATCGGCTCTGCCGCATGATGCGGAAGAATTACTGGATAAAATCCGTCTACAAAAGCAGGCCCTCGGACGTCGCACTTCAGCGGGCTCAGCGGGTTCAGCGGGCTCAGCGGGTTTAGCGAACAGTGAGGCTGTCGCACCATTTCAATTGACGCCGTCGGTTACTCAAACGAACGCTGGTCACCGTGCGACGGTGGCAAAAGCCGATGTGTTCGCAAATGACGAACAGCCGGTGGAATCTGCCGTTGAAGAGTCCGCGCTGAATGCGGCGGTGCCAGTGACGCCAACGTTACCCAAGCCGCAGAAGAAACCCAAGCCACGCGAACGAACGTCGAACGATCCTAACGCTTACGTCTTGCCGCCGGTTGATTTGCTCGACGACATGCCAGAAAAACGTTCGGCTGAGCATGAAGCGGAAAAGAACCAAATTTCACGTGCGATCGAAGAAGTTTTTTCGCACTTCGATGTTGCTGTGCAGGTCGTTAACGCCACGCGTGGTCCGGTGGTGACGCAGTACGAAATTCGTTTGCTCGATCAGGCGATGCGCGTGCAAAAAGTTGAAGGTTACGAAAAAGATTTAGCCATGAAGCTTGCTACGGAAGGCATTCGCATCGTTGCGCCGTTACCGAACAAAACGACGATCGGCGTCGAAGTGCCAAATCGCGTCAAAGAAGCCGTGGTGATGCGCGATTTGGTCGAAGAAATCGATCCATCAACTATGGCGCTGCCGATCGTGCTTGGCCGCGATGTGGTTGGCCGACCGATGCTGGGTGATCTGGCAAAAATGCCGCATTTGTTGGTCGCTGGTGCCACCGGCATGGGTAAGTCGGTGTGTATGAATGCGATGATCTGCTCCATCCTGCTGTTTAAATCACCGGATGAGGTGAAGTTCATCATGATCGATCCGAAGATGGTCGAACTGGCGGGCTATGAAGATATTCCGCATTTGCTTGCTCCGCCGATTACGGAGATGACCAAAGCCCACGCGGCGTTGGAGTGGGCCTGTCGCACCATGGATGAACGCTATGAAGCGCTGCGTCAGACCGGCGTGCGCGATATTAAATCCTACAATGAATTGAGTGAAGACGAGATGCGTTTCCGCTTGGCGAAGCGTGAACTGAAGCTCGAAGATATTCCCACCGGCGGCGCGAAAATGCCTTACATCGTCGTGCTGGTCGACGAATATGCCGATTTGATGATGGTGAATAAAGAAGTTGAAAAATCGATTGTTCGTCTCGCCGCTAAATCGCGTGCGTGTGGTATCCATGTGATCTTAACCACGCAGCGTCCGTCGGCCGACGTGGTCACCGGTTTGATCAAATCAAACTTGCCCTCGCGCATTTGTTTCCGCGTGGTTGATAAGAATAACTCACGCGTGGTGCTGGACGTCAGCGGCGCGGAAAATCTGCTCGGCAAAGGTGACTTATTGTTCCTGCAGCCCGGTACCAGTGCGCCGATCCGTGGTCAAGGCGTGTGGCTGAAAGACGCTGAAATCAACGCCATTATCGAACATGCCAAAGCTCAGGGTCGTCCAACCTACAATGAAGACGTGCTCAAAGTCGGCGCGGTTCAAATGGAAGGTGGCGGCGGCAGTGGTTCATCAAAAGGCAGTGAATGGCTTGGCGACCGTCAGTTCCATGAAGCCGTGCAAGCGATGTATCGGCACAATCGTTCTGGCGCTGACTTTTTCCGTCGCAAACTGAATATCGGCTACAACAAGGCGACTGCTTACGTCGAGCAACTCGAAGATCTCGGATTTCTTGGTCCACAAAAAGGCACGTCGCCACGCGAAATCATTCGCACTTGGGATGACTGGATCGAACAACTGAAAGGCAACGGCGTGACCTGGGATGAAGAAGATGAACTGTATCATAATCCTTTAGAGATTCGCCAGTGATGCCGCTGCGTGGTGATGTTCTGACACGTGTTCTGACACGTGTTCTGGCAAGAGCTGGCAGGCAGCCACGTATATATTTCTTGCGGCGTTATCAGGTGATCATTCCAACGGTGCTGCTGTCTCCGCTGCTGAATATGCATGCGGCTGATAGCATCCCTGCGTTGACCAATGGCACCGGACCGTTGGAGGGCCCGACGTTACTTGGTGATATTGGTGGCTTGCGTTCGGGATTTGCTCAGCACGGCTTGGAATTCGAAGCACGTGTTATTGCCGATGGTTCAGCGTATTCGCGCGATGGAGTGGTGACCGGTGAACGCAAGGGCATACGTTATCTGATCGAAGCCGGCGCGACTATGAACTTCGAAAAATTCATTGGTCTTGCTGGCGCGGGAAGTCTGACCGCTACGTGGCAATCATTGACCGGTGATGATTTGCACGGCGAAACCGGCGTATTACAGCGTGAAACGTGGCTTAACGCGGATAATCGGGCACAGGTCGGTCGGCTCTTTTACGTCCAGCCATTCTTTGACGGCGGTTTCATCCTGAAGGCAGGCAAGGACGAGGTCGTACGCGATTTTGCGCGTAATCCATTCGCCTCTGAATTTCTCAATGCCTCGGCAAGAAGTGAGCCGACCGCGTATGCGATGCCTACCTTTCCCGATAGCGCGACCATGGCGATGGCCGCGCTCAATATCAGCGGCTGGGTAGCACGCTTTGGTATGTACGACGGACGTTCGGTGACGACGGGCAAAGAAACCGGATCTGATTGGCTCGACATTCCTGATAGCGATGTGTTTATGATCGCGGAGGCAGGATTTACCAACGAAGATCATCGTCGCGGTCATCAATCCGGCATGGTGGTTGGTGCATGGCAACACACCGGTACTTTCAGCGGTTTTGATGGACGTACGGAATCCGATGTGCGTGGATATTACCTGCAAGGTGACCTGCGACTCACCAACGAAGCTGGCACGCGCACGCCGCAAGGTTTGGCCGGTTGGATGCAGCTGGGTTTGAGTGATGAAAACTTCAGCGTCTATCACCGGCATTTGGCGCTCGGTCTGATTTGGCGCGGGCTCATTCCCACGCGCGATGGTGACGCCATCGGCATCAGTCAATCGTGGCTAGAAACCAGCCGCGTCACTGGCGCATCAACCGATGCTAACGAACGCGTGTTGGAAATATTTTATTCATTCAAAGCCGCAGGTTGGTTCAGCCTGCAACCAGATTTACAGTGGTTTACCCACCCCGGCGGCGACAGCGCACGTACAGATCTCTTCGTCGGTAGTCTGCGTGGAGTGGTGATTTTTTAGAAATTTGATCAGTGCGCATTCAACCGTGAAACCAAGGTAGGAATTCAAACTTCAACCGCAGCGGTAAAATAGTGCTCTACGGATTTATGAGGTTTACTGTACCCTCATGGTGACTTGCACCGTGTCATTATTTTGTGGTTTACCGCCAAGCCGTGAACCGTGGCCGAGTTTAAGATTGCCGCACCGATACTCATGGCGCGGGCATGGTGGCTAGGCGTGAGGGGCAAGCGCTACTGGGCGATGGATGGCGATGGATGGGATCTAGGACTTGCGTTTAGGTATTTTTTGGGTGTACCCTTCTCGCCGAGGACATTCGCCATGCTTAAATTTCGTCGTCTCACCACGTTGTTGACAGTAGCCTTCATTGCGATGGCGGCCTTGCCGATGGCGTTGGTCATCACCTTGTCCAGTCAGGCTGCCTTGAAAGAGAATGAGCGCGCATCTGGCACCACGCTTTCACAGGTGGCCGATTCCACGTTGGACATTATCTATCGGAATCTTTTTGAGCGCTATGGCGATGTTCAGGCTTTTGCCATGAATCCTACCGCCGTGGCAATGAACGTGGCCAGTCTGACATCGGTGGCTAATGCGTATACGGATTTGTATGACTTTTATGACGTGATGATCATCACCGATACGGAAGGCCAGATCGTGGCGACCAACACCACCGACTTTGATGGCAAACCACTACCCGCAGCGAAAGAATTGATTGGTCAATCGTTCGCGTCACAGCCGTGGTTCAAGACGGCGTTGAGCGCGGCTGTGGGAATAACCGATTATGCTGACGTTGAAATAAATCCGCTGGTTGCCAAAGCCTGCGGAATTTCTGGCGAGGTCTTGCGTTTTTCCACGCCCATTTGGCGTGACGGAAAAGTGGTTGGCCTGTGGACAAACTACGCCAGTTGGAATCGCATCGTCAAAACGATTACTGAGCAGTCGATTGCGACCATCAAAGATGAAGGCATTACACTCACTTTACTTGATCAAAAAGGTCGGGCTTTGATCGATGGAAATGATGCAAAGGGGGCGATGAAGCTGGATACCAATTTAGCAACGCTGGGTGTCGAAGCAGCGATCCAAGCGACCTCTCATAGTGCCGCGTTGAAAAGTGAATCAGCAAAAAATTACACCCGCGAAATAAATAAGCGTAGCAAAGAACCACAAATCAATGGCTGGGCTTGGCGTAAAGAATCGTTGGGTTTTCCTGGATATGGATGGAGTGTTCTCATACGCCAAGATCAAAAAATTGCCTTAGCCGGTGTCTATCAATTATTTTTAATCGAAGGAATCGTGAGCGCGATCGCGGTTCTTGGCGCAGCTCTCATTGGTGTCTGGCTTGCGCGATCCATTGTTCGTCCCATCAATGCGGTGAAACAGGCGATGGAGGCGGTGTCGCAAGGTGATTTGACTCGCCGAGTCGAACTGATTGGGGGTCAAGAAGTGGGACAACTTGCGAATGCCGCAAACCATACCATTACCAATCTTAGGACGCTGGTCGGTCGTATCGCTGAATCGTCCACGACGTTGTCGGCAGCAGCCGAAGAATTATCCGCTACTGCAACCCAGTTAGTGGCTACCTCCACGCAGACCGGCGCTCAAGCCAATACATTGTCCGGCGCAGCGCAAAATGTTTCATCTAATATTTCCTCGGTTGCCGCTGGTTCGGAAGAACTGTCTGCCAGTGTCAAAGAAGTTGCCGGCAACATGACCGCCACCGCGCGAGTCGCGAATGAAGCTGCCCAGCAGACCAAGCAAAGTGATAGTCTGATTGCCAAATTAGGCGCAACCTCATTGAAGGTTGGCGAAGTGGTAAATACCATTAGCGCCATCGCGGAACAAACCAATCTTCTCGCTCTCAACGCGACCATTGAGGCCGCACGCGCGGGTGAGAGTGGTCGTGGCTTTGCTGTGGTTGCCAGCGAAGTCAAAAATCTTGCTCAGCAAACCGCCACTGCCACCGGCGATATCCGTCAAAAAATCACCTCTATCCAAGCCGATGTTCAAGGCGTGACCCAGGCCCTGGCGGCCATTTCCCAAACCGTGACGAGCCTCGACAGCAGTCAGCAATCAATCTCTGCTGCGGTCGAAGAACAATCCGCCACCACCAGTGAAATGACGCGAACGCTTGCCCAAGCCAGCCAAGGCTCGGTTGAAATCGCCGCGCAAGTCAGCGGCTTAGCAGATGCGTCACGTGCGGTAGCCCAAGGTGCCGACGACACCCAACGCGCTGCGACTCAGTTGAGCCAGCTGGCAGTCGAATTGAAAAAGTTAGTCGCCACCATGCGCACCTAAGCATCAGCGACTCCGATGTCCGATGCAGTATTTACGTCGTTTTGGTCATTCTATGGAGCCTGATCTCAAATGACGATGTCCATGAAAGACATCGGACATCGGACATCGGACATAAGACAGAGAAATCAGAGCTGTGGTTCTTTCCCGGTGATCAGGCGGAACGCTTCGACGTACTTCGCCAAGGTGCGGTCGACGACGTCTTTTGGTAGTTCGATGCCTTTGCCATTTTTATCGAACGTGACTGATTCCAGGTAGTCGCGCAGGTATTGTTTGTCGAAAGAATTTTGCACCACGCCTGGTTTATATTCTTTCGCTGGCCAGAAACGACTGCTGTCAGGAGTCAGCACTTCATCGGCCAAAATAACTTTGCCGCTCGCATCCGTACCGAATTCAAACTTGGTGTCGGCAATGATGATGCCCCGGGTCGCGGCGTAATCGCGCGCAGCGCTGTAGAGCTTCACTGCCAACGTTTTCACCGTCTCAGCTTTGTCGCCGATCAGCTTCGCCGCTTGATCAGGGTGAATGTTTTCGTCGTGCGCGCCGATTTCGGCTTTGGTGCTTGGCGTGTAAAGTGGACTAGCGAGCTTGCTCGCTTCACCCAGGCCCGCAGGCAAGGGGATACTGCACACGGTTTGGCTCTTCTTGTATTCTTTCAAACCAGAACCGGTGAGGTAACCGCGAACGATCGCTTCCACGGGTAAGATTTTCAGTTTGCGTACCAACATCGCGCGGCCTTCGATTTGGTCGCGATATTGCTGGACCACTGCCGGCATCTGATCGACATTGGCCGTGACCAAATGATGCGGACAAAGGTCTTTCAACAGCTCAAACCAGAACAACGACAATTGCGTCAGCACCTTGCCCTTGCCGGGAATGCCGTTTGCCATCACCACGTCGAAAGCGCTGATGCGATCGGTCGCGACAAACAGCAGGTGCTGATCGCATGCTTCATAGACATCGCGGACTTTGCCGCGTGCGAGCAACTTCAATGCTGGGCAATTGGTAGTGATAATGGCGTTGGGAACGGTCGTAGTCATGACTTAATTCTTTTGCATTTCTGCGGTTAATTCGCGTTGAAACATACCGTAGCGATAGTTTTCTAGTATTTCGCGATAGAGGTTGGCGTGATCGATGCGTGCCTGCCCAGTCGTTTTCGGTGCGGGCTGGTAATCGGTAGCTTGGACTAAGCGCACGGCTGGCACATCGGCTTGCGATGGCGAATCGCTTAATGCCACCACACGTTCAGGCATGGCCATAGCTGCCAGCAGCTTTCCTTCGACCAGCGTTCTGGCACCGAGTTCAACCGGCGGCGGATCAATTTGCGTGAGCGCAGAGCGCGTATTGGTGGTTAATGGAGCGTCCCACTTTTTGGCTTCTTCGCTCTCGGCCCATTTTTTCAAGCCGCCCGCGCCAAGTTTTTCTGCTGCTACACGAATTTCTTCGGCTTTGGTCAGCAACTCTTTGTAGGCACGTTTACCGGCGAGCACGGACTTGACCTCTTCTTTGACCTTGGGGTCTGATAAATCACGGAAGCCAGCTTCGCGGCGACCGTCGATGCGCAGGACTAACCACGTGGCTTTGTCACCTTCTCCGGTGCTTTGTACGGCTAAAGTGATCGAGCCTTTTTCTTGATTGAAGAGATGTAGTTGGGTTTCGTTGAGATTGCCGAACATCCCGGCGTCTAACAGGCCACCATTTTTTGGTGCTTCGATGAAAAATTTCTCAGCCGTTACCAAACCAGCTTTGGCTGCTGCGGCCTTGAACTCAGTATTGTTCGTTAGATTCAGCAATGGCTCAGTCATGGCGGCAAATTTGTTGACCAAATCTTTGCCGGCCACGACGGCGCGTTCTTTGGCTAAAATGACCTTGATCTCAGCGCTGACCTCGGCCAACGCTTGGTATTCAACCACGGGGACTTCCGGTTTTTTTTCTTCGGGTTTGGGCTGGGCAGGCGTAGCCGCGTCGGCAGTTTTTACTTCCGGTTTTTTTTCTTCGACTTTTGGTGGCGCGAGTGGTGGCGCGAGTGGTGGCGCGACAGCTTTACGATAATTTTCTTTATGTGCGTTGTAGTACGCTTCGATATCGCTGTCGGCGACCAGGGCTTTGGCCGCCAGATCTTTCAGATCCGTGTAGGCCACGGTGGTTTCCAGAGCGAGCGCGCGAGTAAAACGGCTGTCCTTCAATTTATCAAATTCTTGCTGAATCTCGGCGTCGTCATCTTTCACCGGTGCCAATAAAGATTTGGCACTCAAGATGACTTCATCGACGACGACTTGATCACCTTTCTTCCCTTGTTGCTGCTCAGCACGGGTCATCGCTTCCAAAGCATTGATCATGTCTCCCGTTGCGACTGGCACGGCTGGCGTCACGACCTTGGCGATTTCGAGTAATTCACGGGCGCGTGCTTCCGCCAAGTATTGTCTGATTTGCTCGACGGTGACGGCTTTTTCACGACCCTGTAATTCGAAAAGCACATCGGCATACCGTTTCCCTGAATTCATTGGCATCGGCTTATTCAAAAATTCTTTCAGCAAAGTATCAAGCGCCGCGCCATCAGGGAGCAAACCCTGTGATTCGGCATAGCGGGCCAGCTTGATGCGTTCGGCCCAGATTTCTTGAACGTTCTGCGGGCGATTGTAGCGGTCATAGGCTGCAGGTTCGAATATCTCGCCGCCGAAATACGTAACGCGTTGAGGATTCAGCGCGTCCTGCAAGCGACGAGCCACTCCTTGCCGGGCAATGATGTCGATTTCGCTGACATTATTCACGTAGGCACCTTGGCGCCCCTGACCAAGCAGCTGGTCGGTGATCGGGCCGGCACCGAACAAGATGCCGACGAACACCACCATGCTCCAAATGAAAACCTTTTGCGTGGTGCTCAGCTGCTGATTTTTCGGTAGCGCGATACCGCCTTTGGCATCGTCTTTATCGCCCTTTACGTCAGGGTTTTCAGGCTTTGCAGGCGAATTTGGTAGATCAGACATGGCGCAATCCTCAGGTTCGGAAAGGGCGGGGAGCCTAGGAGGGTAGATGAGCAGGGCAATGCTGGGGCGGCGACGGGCGGCGAGGCGTTGGTGTGGTAAGTATTGACAAGTATCTGCGTCTGAGCCATGTAACCGCAATGCCACGCCTGCCAACTTTTGGTGCTTTTGGTTTACGCTGCTTGGCGGCCGGACGTTGTTTGATGATTTTGGCGGCGATTTTCGCGATTTTTTCGCTGACTTTTGGTTTGCATCTGCATGTTGAGCCGGGTCATGGGGTTGATGTCATTTCCAAATTTGATGTTGGCGATCAACCCGGACTTGGTTGTGGGCATGTGGGACATAAGCCTCATCCGCCGCTGACGGAGGTCGATCCGGATGGCTGTGGTCACTGTCATTGCCCAGCGCCAGTAAGCGATCTTCCCGCAGCTGGGGCTGAATTTATTGCCGCATCGGTGGTTTTGACGCTGAATTTTTTAGCGGTCGTGCAAAGCGATAACGGTATTTCTTACCAACCAGATCCCCCGCCTGCCAAGGGTTGAGTCCACTGACGTACCGGCTGTTGCCGGTACGAGGTACCATCGTTGAATGTTGTTCATTCGACGGTCCGCGACCAGCTTTTGGGGATCCCATGCTTATTTCTTTACGCGACGCACGGCCACTTTCGGCTCGTTGTCGGTACCTGTCCTTCACTCTTGTTCCGGCGCTGACTTTGGCTGTCGGCTTAGTCGCGCTGAGCGGCTGTGGCAATCCGCCGCGCGCTGACACGCCGCTGGCTGTTCGTGCGCCGGTCGCTGATTCGTCAGCGTCGGCGGCAACCACGCCGCCGCCAACCACAGCGCTCGCGAGCGTGGTTGATCTGGCGACGTTGGTCGACGCCGCGAAGCGTCGTCATCCAACGGCGCAGGCGGTTGCGGCCGCGCGCCGGGCAGCAGAGGCCCGTGCAGCTCAGGCTGGGCTGTGGGCGAATCCGGAAGTCGAGCTGACGTATGGGCGAACCAATCCGCGTATCGCGGATGTGGCGGTCGATCGTCCGTACGGTGCGCGGTTGTCGCAGCGCGTCGAATGGTGGAGCAAACGCAGTGCTCGCGTTGCGGTTGCTGCCGCACAGGTCGCCGCTGTCGAAGCTGAATCCGTGGCTGCGCTGTTGGATTTAGAAGTCGAGGTTCGGCTTGCCGCCATCGCGCTGGCGACCGCTCAGGTCATCGCTGAACAGACCGCTGCACAGGCGACTCTGGCCCTGGAACTCGCCGACGTGGTGGAGAAACGCATCGCGCTCGGTGACATCAATCGCGGCGAAGCGGCGCGCATTCGTTTGGAGGCCACCACCGCGCGGTTGCGTCATGATGCGGCGGTCAGAACGGTGGCGATAGAGCTATCGGTGCTGCGTGCTTGGTGCAGCGATGCGATGGTGGATGGCCTAACGATCAGCGATGTATTCACCGAGCCGCAGGCTGGCGCTGACGGAAAAATCAATCTTGCGACCACCACACATCCGCGCATTCGCGCGGCTCTTGAAGCCGAACGTGCCGCTGAAGCTCAGGCCAATGCCGCGCGTCAGTCGCGCATTCCGGATGTGACCATCGGGGTATTTGGTAACCGCGAATTCGATAAAGATACGTATGGTGTTACTCTTGGTTTTGAAATTCCTTTGTGGGATCGCAATTCCGCACGCATCGCCGAGGCCGAGGCCGAACGTGCGCAAATGGCGGGAAAACGCGCGATTGCGGTGTTAGCGCTCGAACGTGAGCGCATCACTGCGCTTGGTGATTGGACTGCTTCCGCTGCGGAAGTAATCGCCTTGCGCGATCAGGCCATCCCGGTGGCGGAGGAGGCCATGCGTCTGCGCACCATCGCCTTCAAGGGTGGCGACGCCAGTTTGGCGGAGGTGCTCGAAGCACGCCGCGCGGCATTAGCAGTGCAGAGCGATTTGCTCGCTGCGCGCCGTCGGCATGCAGAAGCGCAGGTGCGCTTGTTGGCCGCCACCGGAGCGGTCGGCAGTGCAGGAGCCCAGCCATGAATGATTCGTCGTTATTTTCTCGCGGTTTGCGAGGGTTTATGGTTCGTCGTCATTTCAGGGGAAAGCTTCACGAAGTTGAACAACAACAAACTAATGGATTGAACAAGAGGAACGGAGGAACGGAGAAAGGCAGGACCCCAGCGGCATGGCAGTATGACGAGAATAGCAGGATGATCACCTCGTGGCTGTCCTCCGTTCCTCCGTTCCTCTTGTTCAATTTTTCTCTGAGTGGTCGTGATCGTTGGTTAAGTGGACGAGGAGTCTGGCTTACTCCGATTCTGGCACTCTTTCTTGCGGGCTGCGGTTCTCATGAAAGCCCGCCGAACGCAGGTCAGGACGGCCACAATCATGGTGTTCCTGTGGCGGCGACAGACGAACACGCTGGCCATGATCACGCGGGCCACAGCCACGGTAATGAAGGCATCGCGTTGACGGCCACCGTGCGTGAGAATCTCGGCATCACTTTCGCCAAGTCGGAATACCGCGTGGTGCAAGGAACGCTGCGAATTCCCGGACGATTTGAGTCAGAGCCCAGCGCCCGTCGGGCGTATCAAGCTCCGCTCGCGGGCCGCGTGGAAGTGCTGGTGAAACCTTATCAACGCGTCGCTACTGGTGAGCCGCTCTATCGCGTCGCGTCAGCGGAATGGAATACGCTGCAACGTGATTTGGAAGAGGCTGAGGAAACCGTGACGTTAGCCACTGAACGTTACGTTTCGGCGCAGGCCCATGTCTTGGTGCTTGAAGAAGCCGTAACGATGTGGCGTGAACGGGTGGTGAATCTCGACAGTTTACGTAAAGAAGTCGGTGGTAAATCATCCGAGTTGGCAGAAGCCAATGGACGCGCTGCCGAGTTGATGGTGAAGCACGCCGAATTACGCACGCGTTTGGCAGAGTTAAAACATGAAGCGCAGGGCAGCAGTGGCGTGCCTGGGACTGGTCTAGCGGCAACGCGTTTTCGACACTTGTTGTCGATGGCGGCGCGCATCACGGGTTTGGAAGTGGCAGCGTTGACGGCAGACCTCGGCGGGCGTCCGCGTTGGCAAACTATCGACGAACTGCTGGTTCTCGCGGTGGCACCTGGCGTGGTCGAAGGTGACGTCGCCAGCAGCGGTACGTGGTTGGAAGCACGCGGCACCGTGTTGACCATAACCGATCCAGCAGGTGTGCGTCTGCGCGCCAGCGCGCTACAATCTGATCTCGCAAAACTGCGCGATGGTTTGACCGCGCGCATCGTTGGTGCAGATCCGCACGATGCTTTGCGCTTGGATGCGACCATGGTGTTGGCACCGATCGCTGATGCGCTTGATCGTTCGGTTGATCTGATCGCTCGGACGATGGCTGGTGCGACGATGCATGCTGGCATTCGCCCAGGGGTCGCAGCGGTCCTCGAAGTGGTGATTTCCGGCAACGCGGAAGAAGAATTAGCGATCCCGTTGGCCGCGACCATTCGCGATGGACTCAACATTATTTTCTTCAAACGCAATCGCACCAATCCGGAGATTGTCGAAAAGGTCACAGCGGACTTGGGCGTGAATGATGGTCGTTGGGTGGTGGTCAAAAGCGGGGTGAGAGAAGGCGATGAATTGGTCGTCGGCGGCATTTATCCGCTGAAACTGTCGCAACAGGAAGGCGGTGGTGCGCAAGCCGGCCATTTCGAGGCCGACGGCACGTTCCACACCGGCAAACACTAGAAGGGCGGGAGCTATCCATGTTCAACGCCCTTATTTCTTGGTCGCTCAAAAACGCGAAATCGGTGGTCATTTGTGCTGGCGTGTTGCTGGCGCTGGCCGGTTACCTGATCCCACGCATGGCCGTCGACGTCTTTCCGGAACTCAATGCCCCGACCGTGGTGATCATGACCGAAGCCGGTGGTTTGGCCGCCGACGAAGTCGAACAATACGTCACCGTGCCGATCGAATCTGGCGTCAACGGCATGCCCGGCATGCGGCGATTGCGCTCGTCCTCTGCCCTGGGTTTGTCGATCGTGTGGATCGAGTTCGACTGGGGTGAAGATATCTGGCGCGCCCGCACGCAGGTGTCGGAACGCCTCACTGCGGTGAAAGAAGTGTTGCCGCCTGGCGCTCATGCGGAGATCGCTCCGGTGACTTCCATCACTGGCGAAGCGATGTTGGTGTCAGTGTCGTCACCGGACCGTTCGCGCACGCCATTGGAACTACGTGCATTCGCCGAATTCGATTTGCGCAATCGCATCTTGAGCGTCCCAGGAATTGCCGCCGTGGTCGCCATCGGTGGCGAATTGCCGGAATATCAGGTGCTTCCGCGGCAAGAACGTTTGCGGCTTTATAAACTGACCGTCGCCGACGTGGTGAAAGCTGCGGGCGGCGCGCATTCGACCGCCAGCGCGGGATATTTAGCCAACCAAGAAGGCAAAGAAGTGCCCATCCGTCAGACCGCGCAGGTCCGTTCGGTCGACGACATCAAACGTACCATCGTCACGTGGCATGACGGTTCGCCGGTGACCATCGGTGACGTGGCAGAGGTCACGTTGGCGGCGGCGCAATCGCGCGGAGCAGCCAGTGAGGCGGGTGTGCCGGCGGTGGTGTTGTCGATTCAAAAAGGCCCCGCGACCAACACCCTGACGCTGACCACGGCTTTGGATCAGGCGATGTCCAGCATCACCATGCCGGCGGGCATGACGCTGAATCGTCACGTCTTTCGCCAAGCGGATTTTATTCAGTACAGCATTGATAACCTGAAAAAAGTCCTGATCGAAGCGGCGGTCATCGTCACCATCGTATTGGTGATGTTTCTGCTGAATGTGCGTACCACCATCATTACGCTGACCGCCTTGCCGTTGTCGCTCGGTGGCGCGTTTATCGTCATGGCGCTGTCCGGCATGACCATCAACGTCATGACGCTGGGCGGTTTGGCGGTCGCCCTCGGTGGACTGGTGGACGATGCGATCATTTATGTTGAGAACGCCTTTCGACGTTTGGGTGAGAACCATCAGCGGTCACCAGACCTGCGATTGAACGAGGTGGCGGTGGTTGAAAGTTCATCGTTCGAAATCGCCAGCCCGATGATCTTCGCCACCATCATCATCGTTTTGGTGTTTGTGCCGTTGCTGTTTCTCGCGGGCATGGAAGGACGATTCTTCACTCCGCTGGGTATCAGCTACATCGTCTCCACCTTGGTGTCGTTGCTGGTGGCGTTGACGGTCACGCCCGCACTTTGCCGTTTGTTGCTGACGCGCATGACGTGGAAAGGAGAAGAGCGCGACGGTTTTTTGGTGCGCTGGATCAAGACCGCGTACCGTCCGTTGCTCACCGCCAGTTTGCGCTGGAAACGTACGGTGGTGCTGGGATCGGTCGCACTCGCCGTGGTGAGCCTCGCCTTGGCGACGACTTTTGGTTCCAGCTTTTTGCCAGCCTTTAAAGAAGGCACTTGGCAAGTGCAGGTGATGGCGCCGCCGGGAACATCGTTGATCGAAAGCGATCGCTTAGTGCGCGGCATCGAAGCGCGTATTGCCACGTTGCCCGGTGTCACCGCGATTGCGCGACGCACCGGTCGTGCGGAACGTGACGCGCACGCTGAGCCGCCATCGGCCTCCGAAATCAATGTTGGAGTTAAGCCCGGCCAACAAGACGCCGTGCGCCGCGAATTGGACCGCGTTCTGGCGCAGATGCCCGGCGTGGTGACCAGCGTTGGTCAGCCGATTGAACACCGTTTGTCGCACATTTTATCCGGTACTCCGGCGGCGATTGCCATCACCGTCTATGGCGAAGACCTCGATAAATTGCGGGCGGGAGCAAAGGACATTGAAGGCGCGTTGGCCAACGTTCCTGGCACGCGCGACGTGATCGCGAATCGCGAAATCTTGGTCGAAACCCTGCCGGTGCGTTATCGCCATGATGATCTAGCCCGCGCAGGTATTTCGCCCGCTGATGCGGCGGTGCAGGTCGAACAAGCGCTCTCAGGTGTTCACGTCGCCACGGTTAACGACGGCATCCGCCGCTATGATTTGGTGGTGCGTCTGCATCCCGACGAACGCCAGACCAGCAATCAACTCAGTGAACTCATTTTCAGGGCCCCGGATCCCCCGGAATCGTCGGTGAGACCAAGGCGTACCTGAGCCGCAGTCCGGTGCCGGGGTATTCGACGTCGGTTTGGTTGAGGTGA
>JAYVSL010000039.1:0-10062 GCA_043775355.1 Planctomycetota bacterium | reverse complement strand
CTTGGACTGAGCAGCTCTTATGAATCGCACAATCTGTTTCGTGGCTGGGCCGTCAAAGTGACGCCAGACGGAAAAATGATTCCGGTGTGCAGTGGACTGCGAAGTCCTGCGGGTGTCAGCGCGAACAAAGAAGGTGTCATGTTGGCGATTGAGAGCCAGGGCCCATGGAATGGCTGTTGTTCGTTGAAGCACCTGAAAGAGGGGGGCTTCCTCGGACATCCTGCAAGTTACAATTGGTATCCATATGCCCCAAATGTTAAGGTTCCCGAGTTCACGCCCAAAAGCGATTCGCGCATGGGCATTGAAAAGAAACGAGTGAAAGAGTTAGTTCCGCCAGTGGTGATGTTCCCTTACATCAAGATGGGGCGATCCGTCTCTGGCTTCCGGCTGAATAACACCGGCGGTAAATTTGGTCCCTTTGATGACCAAATATTTATCGGCGATTATTCGCTCAGCATCGTCATGCGTGTAACTACCGAGCAAATCAACGGCGTGTGGCAAGGCGCCTGCTATCCATTCCGTGAGGGCCTGGCATCCGGAATTATGAATGTCCAATTTTCACCTAAGGGCCAGCTGGTGGTCGGTGGATTCACCACCAATACGCAATGGCCGGTGCGTGGAACCGAACCATTTTCGCTGCAGCGTATCGACTGGAATGGCGTGGTGCCGTTTGAAATCAAACAGATCAACATTAAGCCCGACGGCTTCCTGCTGACCTTTACCAAGCCGGTCGACAAAAAAGTCGCAGCCATGACCGACACCTACAAAGTCACCACTTTTACTTACATTTACCATGGGGCCTACGGCAGCCCGGAGGTCGATCATACGACCGCTCGCGTAACAGAGGCGGTCCCGTCAGCGGATGGGCTTTCCGTGTACGTGCACCTGGAAAAAATAATGGAAGACCATATCCACGCCTTCGATCTCACAAATATGATCTCGCCAGATGCTCGCCATCTGGTCCACAATAAGGCCTATTATACGGTAAACGAAATACCGAAAAAATAGACCCTCACTTCGAGTACAACCATGATCAATTATTTTCAACGCTTGTTCTGTTTCGCTGCTCTCATCTTATCCTGCGCTCATGCCCAGGCCGAAGACGAAGTGCAATGGCTAACCTACGCCGGTGGCGAGGGGCCAGGCAAGGGCAAGAAGATCGTCTTGATCGCTGCCGATCAAGAATACCGCAGTGAACAGTCGATGCCGATGATGGCGAAAATTCTGAGCACGCATCACGGTTTCGATTGCACGGTATTATTCGCCGTGAATGACAAAGGTGAAGTCGATCCCACCATGCCGGTCTACCCTGAAAAAGGTCAGAAGCTTAAGGAACATCATATTCCTGGCCTGGAACAATTAGCCTCTGCCGATCTGGTCATTTTCTTTACTCGACTGCTGACGCTGCCGATGGCGGAACGCGAACTTATTGTGAAGTATGTGGATTCGGGAAAACCCTTCATCGCCTTGCGTACCACCAACCACGGTTTTCACGCGTCGTTGCCTTACAAGATAAACGGCAAGCAGGTTGATTGGGGCAATCAACTGCTTGGCGGATCATTCATGGGACATCATGGCCGCTATCACGCTGACTCTACGCGCGGAATCATCGTACCTGAACAAAAAGATCATCCGATTCTGATCGGCGTGACCGACGTTTGGGGCCCATCTGACGTGTATCGGACTTACAAAACAGGCGGTAGCCTGCCTGCTGATTGTACCGCCCTGATTTGGGGCCAGCCCCTCATGGGCCGCAAACACGACGATGCACCGAACCCTAAATTGGAACCACTGCCAGTCGTCTGGTTTAAGAATTGGCAGACCAGTGACGGCAAAACCGCCCGCGTATTTCATTGCACCATGGGCAGCGGCACTGATTTTGAATGCGCTGATTTGCGCCGACTCGTCATCAATGCTGGTTATTGGGGAATGGGAATGGAATCAGCTATTACCGCAACTCGCAGCGTTGATGTCATTGGCACCTATAAGCCAATCGATACGGGCTTTGACTATAAGGAACTCGGCGTCGTGGCGAAACCAATCTCGGCTTATAAATAGAATAACGATTCGTCGGCGATGTATCGCCGACGAATCAAGGTGAATAAAAGAACCAAACCGCCGTGTAAACGGCGGTTTGGTTCTTTTGATATCGTTGGAAATCGGTCGCTGGTTGATGAGTGAGCTGTCTGCGACTCCATCATCCATTCATATAACGAATGAACTCCAACAGACCTGCCTGAAATAGGCCAATAATAAAACCGAGAACGAGTCCCCACCATTCGATAGCGCGAAATTCTTTGCTGGCGATGTGGTTGACGATGCGTTCGAGTCGGTCGAGATCAAACGACGCCAATTTTTCTTTGGCGATCTTACCGATATCGATGCGCTCTTTGATGACTTCTTTAAAGCGCGCGATTAACACGGGTTGTTTTTCAACCAGTTGACGCAGCACCGAATCGCGAATGCCAGCAATGCGTTCGGCGGTGACCAGTGATCCGATCAGCGGAATGCGTTTGATGTCTTCCAGTTTGGTCGTGATCGCTTGGTCAAGCAGTTCGCCAAGGTGCGGCGTCAGATCAATACCGTCGAGTCCCTTCAATAGCTCGTCGGTTGGCACCAGTTCTTTGCCAACCACATCGCCCACGCTGGCGGCCAGTTCGTTTTGCCGACGCGGCAATAAACCATGCAGGCCCCACTTCGGCTTGCGCGGATGGAACAGCATTTTGATCGCGACCCAATTGGTCGCCCAGCCGATTGCTCCGCCAACCGTTGGTAGCATTACCCATGAGACCCAATCCATGATCATCCCTCCATCGTTGGGGTGGGTGTCATCGTCGGCGGAAGCAGGTGGTCAATTGGCGGACCGCAGAATGGGCCGTCTCTAACAGTTCACTTGCTGTCGCATCGTTTCGCCGCCGGTTTGTAGTCACCGCCGCTGCGGGTAGCTCAAACCCTCTGGCCAGTTTCCCCGGTCCCTCCATTATCCCCGCCCATGGCCATCCACCAATCCAATCGTTTTACCGCTTTGACCGCCAACCAGCCAGTTCCCATCATCGTCAACGGCGCTGCCGGACGCATGGGCAGCCGCATTTTGACCTTGGCAGCGAATGAGCCCGGTCTGCGTATCGTCGCTGGAGTCGACAAGGTGAAGGGTCGCCTGCGCGATCTGGGTATTCCTAGCGATGCGCCATTGTTGGTCGATATGCCGGTCGAGGCAGGCGCCGTGGTAATCGATTTCAGCAGTCATCAAGGTTGGAAACCGCTCACGATTCATTGTGCGCAGCATCAGATGGCGTTGGTCAGCGGCACCACCGGCATTTCGCCGAATGAATTGGAAGAGGGGATCAGTTTAGTGATGAAATCGGCGCCGGTGCTGCACGCGCCAAACATGAGCGTGGGCGTCAACGTGGTTTTCCGCGTCGCCGCGCAGATCGCGCGCACGCTGGGCTTGGAATACGACATCGAAGTGGTGGAAGCCCATCACAATCAAAAAGTCGACGCGCCGTCCGGCACCGCGTTCGGCATTACCGACGCCATTTGCGCCGCGACGCATCGCACGCGCAGCGATCTGCGTCATGGCCGCCAAGGTCAAACCGGCGCGCGGACCAAGGGCGAAATCGGCGTGCACGCGCTGCGCATGGGCGACGTGGTCGGCGATCATACCGTGCATTACGTCGGCAATGGTGAACGCGTGACGCTGTCGCACGTCGCTCATAGCCGTGATATTTTTGTCAAAGGCGCACTGCGCGCGGCCGCCTTTATGGGACGCCAAAAAGCAGGACGCTACACCATGGATCACGTGCTGGGACTTTGAGTCAGCAGCCGTCTCAAAATGACCGTTCCTCCATCGCCAATTCCGTCAGCGAACCCCGCGCGTTTGCTCGCTGTGCGTTTACCCAATTGGGTCGGCGACGTGTGTATGACCTTGCCAGCGTTGGCACTGCTGGTGCAACATGGCTTCACCATTCACGCTTTAGGAAAAGGCTGGGCGGTCGATTTGCTCGCGGGATTACCAATTACCGTCGGAAAATTACCGAAAGGATTGCGCGCCTCTGCAGCGGCGTGGCGTGAAACCGGTTGCCACGAAGGTTTGTTGTTTACCAATTCTTTCGGCAGCGCCATGCAGATGCGCTGGGGTGGCGTACGTGCCGTTGGTTATCGCAAAGAATTTCGCAGTCCGTTTCTGGCTCAGGGTCTGCCGCGCGTCGAGCGCATTCACGAAGTCGATTCATTTTGGCGACTCGCGGTTGCCGTGCTGCAACGCCATGGTCTGAGCGCGCCAGAGCAAATTCCCTGGAGTCCACTGCCGCTTACCGCCACGCATCGTCAGGCAGCTGATCAGGCGCTGATCGCAGCGGGTGTGAGCGCGCCATACGTCGTGCTCTGCCCACTCGCCGTCGGCACTATCGGCGGCCGCTCAAAACAATGGCCATCATTTCCGTTGCTCTGTCGTGGACTGATCGAACAAGGCATCCGTGTCGTCGCCTGCCCAGGTCCTGGCGAAGAAGCCGCCACCGCCGCTGCACTTCCCGGCGCAACGATGCTCCCCGGTCTTGGCCTCGGCGCGTATGCCGCCGTGCTCAGCCAAGCCACACGCGTGGTGGCAAATGATTCTGGACCAATGCATCTAGCCGCTGCGGTCGGAGTGCCAGTCCTCGGAATTTTTGGTCTGACCGAACCCGGCCGCACCCGGCCATGGAGCGACCTCGGCACCACTGTTGGCGATTGGAATGGCTGGCCTTCAGCGCAAGCCGTGATTGCCGCGTATTCCAGATTACCAACGAAGCCTCAGGAAAACGCGGATAAAAGCAGTAAATCAGCGACTCTTTAGCCGCTTAGGTTTTACGGGGATCCAACTGCTGGCGGTTGCCGTCCATACGTTAACGATTATTCCTCAGTCACCTTTCTCGCTCACTTCACCTCACTTAAAGGATCATCCCATGCGTACCGCAGCTTTTGTTGGTTTGTTCACTGCCACCCTCATCGGCCTTGCTGGATGTTGTGGCGAACGTTGTGCATCTTGCGATGCAGAGCCTGTCGCCGGTGCTCACGATCATGGCGCGGCCAAGGTCACGGAAACGTGCCCAGTACCTGCGGCCCTCATCGCGGTGATGCAGCCGACGAAAGGAAATCAGGTCGCCGGTACCGTTCGCTTCACTGCCGTTGACGCAGGCGTGCGCGTGGTCGCCGACATCAGTGGGCTTACTCCGAGCGGCAAACACGCCTTCCATCTGCATGAATTCGGCGACGTCAGCGCCGAAGACGGCTCCGCTGCTGGCGGCCATTATAACCCAGGCAAACACCCGCACGGCGGACCCGAAGCCGAACACCACCACGCCGGTGATCTCGGCAATCTCACCGCTGATGCGGCGGGCAACGCACATTATGAAATCGTCATCAAAGGTTTGAGTCTGTGCTGCGGCGCAGTCCCCGTGATCGGCCGTAGCGTCATCATCCATGCAAAAGAAGACGACTTAACCTCGCAACCCGCAGGCAACGCCGGTCCACGCGTCGCGCAGGGGGTTATTGGCGCGAGCAAATAAGTTACGAATAAGCGAGCGCGAGTCAGCGCGTTCGCGAAATGAAACGGTGTCGTAGCCGATTCACTGTGACGACCACGCCCAACAAACACCTCAGGAGTCACGGCAATGAACCGGATTATTAGCAGCGCTTTCATTATTTCCTTCGCTGTCGGGCAGGCGATGGGTGCAACGGCTCCGCTCAACGAGACGGTTCTGCCGAATGTCCCTAAGCTGATTGAGCGGTTTAATGCCGGTCCCTATGGCGCTATTTGGCGTCTGCCGGAACTGGCATTCATGCGTGATCTGATCGCCGAAAAAGCGAATCGCTTTATGCAGGATACAGGAGTTGATTTCCCCACCGCACTCGCCGATCTGCGCCGCGTGGTCATTCGTGGGGGGGCGACTCAAGATGCTGCTGGCGTACCGTCGTCGGAAAAAACCATCGCTTTCCATTTTCCACATCACGCCAAAGCCGTTCAGCAAGCCTTGGTCAAAGATACGCTGAAACAGAAAGAACTGTTTCCATCGACGCTCCTTGGCGAATGGGTGGTGTTTGGGCCAGTACCAAAAGACGTAGCGGAGTTGGCCATTTCAGGCGCCCCTAAAGACAAAGACAGAGGCGATGAAAAAGGTGAGGCGGATGTCTCTAGCTCGATGGCTTCGACGAAATTGGTTGAAGCCTTAAATAATCCGAAGCTTCCTCCAGACATGCTTGCCGGTTTGCATGCTTTCACTTTGCCAGCAATGACTCAATCCATTCGTTTTGATGAACACGGAACCAGCGAAGTCACAAGGTTATCAGATTGTCATCCGCCATTGATGGCTGTCGATTTACGAGAATTGTCGATGTTGCCGCCCGATCAACTGATGGTTGGTGCCTGTGGCGTGGATGGTGCGCGTTTGGAGCGGTTACTGAAAGCGTGGTCGCAAGATTTCCCCGCGCTCGCCGCACGATTGAGTGCGTTTGATCAAGAGGCCGATATAAATGGCTACTCTACATGGGAGCCGTTGGCGCATGGATGGAAGGGTACGCTGTGGTTCGCCATAAGTCCGGGCGCGCCGTTCCCCACCGTGACCGTGGGTTTTTCAGGAAGTGCGGAGCTGGATGCGATGATGATAAAATTAGCGGAAGCCGGTCAGGTGAACTTGGCAGATGCGCGTAAAGAAGCGGTCGTTTTACCGACGCCGCCAAATTTCCCTGTGCTTATTCAGGTCCGTCGCACAGCAACCCAGTGGGTGATGTCGACCGATCAACGAGTGATGGATGCCATTGAATCAGGCACCGCCGGTGGATGGAGTATTGCCAATGTGCCGAAGGGCAGTGCTCCGGTCGGTTTGTTCATGCAGGATAATAAAGCCGTGGTGCGCACGATGCTTGGTTACTTACCGATGTTGGCGCCTCTGCTCGCACAGGTCCGTGGTGATGGCGCTGATTCGGTGAAGTCAAAGATTTCGGATGTAGCCAAGATCATGTCGGCACTCTCCGTGCATCTTCCTGCAAGTTCTGGATTTGTCGAACAGGACGTAAATGGAGTCACCATTCGCGGCAATAACGTGACGGTAACGGTGATGCAAACAGCGGTCGTGGCAGGCATACTGTTGCCAGCCATCGGTATGGCGCGGTCAATGGCTCGGCGCGCGCAAAGCGGCAAGATTTTGACGAATATATATGGCGCCATGATCGGATGGAGCGTCACGAATGATCGTTGGCCACCGCCATCATTCGCGGAATTGGCGAAGGCACAAAGCCTTCCAAAGGCGTTGTTCAGTAGTCCAAGTAATCCGTCAGTAGTGAATCCATTTCTGTTCGTCACTCCAATTAAAGATCCCTCGTCACGACAACCGGTGCTCTTGGAAGATCCCGCCTGTAATAAGGGCACCGGTATAAATATTTGCTTTGGCGATGCTCATGTGCAGTGGATCAAAGCGCCCGCAGCGCAACGCATTTGGCAAGAAGCGCTTCGTCTGGCAGCCCTCCCCAAAGCGAAAAATGGTGGCATCGAACTTGCTGATTGGGCGAAGGTCGAGGATCTTTGGCAAACACCAACGGAAAAAACGGCGCCCATTCCGTGATGATCTCCGCTTCCCAAACACGGGTGACTCGCGCTCGCCCCTGCGCCGCTTCAGCATTGGAATCTCATGACTGATCTCATCGCCAAACCCTTCCCAGGATACGCCCTCATCGACAGCGGTGACGGGCGTAAGCTTGAAGAAATCGCTGGTTTATTGGTCGATCGGGCATCGCCAGCGCCGTTGTGGCGACCACGTTTGGCGGCGGAGGTTTGGTCTGGCGCGGCGGGTCGGGTGGAGCGGCGCGCGGACGGCGGTGGGAATTGGCAATGGCGTGAGCGTGATCCTGGGGAAGTGCGTTTGGCTTATGAGATTGGTCAGCGGCGGCTGAATTTATTGCTGCGCTTTACCAGCTTTGGTCATTGCGGAATTTTTCCGGAGCAGGAACCGGTGTGGCGTTTGTTGCATCGTGCGGTGACGGCGCGGGGTCGTTGTAAGGCATTGAATCTTTTTGGTTACACTGGCGCTGCGTCGTTGGCGATGGCGGCGGCGGGGGCAGAAGTATTTCACGTCGACAGTGCCAAAGGCGTGTTGACCTGGGGAAAATCATCCGCCGATGCGAGTGATTTGGGTGACGGCACGGTACGTTGGGTGCATGAAGATTGCATGGCGTTCCTTGACCACTCTCGTCGCAAAGGATTTCGCTATGATGTGATTTGCGCCGATCCCCCGGCGTGGGGGCATGGAAAAACCAAAGATCAAATGTGGCGGATAGAAGAACAATTGCAGGCGCTCGCTGATCTATTGGCAGGAGTTCTCGCGCCAAATGGTTTGGTGATCTTGTGTGCGCATGCTCCTGGGGTGCAGTCCGACGCGGTGGCGAACGTTTTGGCGGGGGCTGGTTTGCCGGTGGCGCTTGCTGGAGACTTGTTGCAGTCTCATCGCGACGACCAACGACGCATGCCAGCGGGTGTATTTGCCGTGAGCGGTAGCGATGCGGCGGATCTGGTCGAGCCAGAGCGATAACGGAAAACCAGCGATTTTTCAGGCGAAATGAGGCGAAGAACCGCCTTGAGACTTCGGCTTCTCGCCCTAGAAAAGCGCATTCATGGCGATCGCAGCAACTATTTACGATATCGCAAAACGCGCTGGGGTTGGCATCGCCACAGTAAGTCGCGTGCTGAACGGCAGCGATCGCGTTGCTGAGGTGACTCGGCAAGCGGTGTTGAAGGCGATGCAAGAATTGGATTTTCGTCCGAACCGTGCAGCTCGACGGCTTGCGGTTGGCGGAGTAAATCGACCACGCGTGGCAGCATTGATGCCGTTCTTTTCAGCCAGTTTTTATTACGCGGTATCTGCGCCACTGTCTGCTGGTTTGATCGCCGACGACATCGATCTGGTGCTCTATAATATTCAAGACCGGGATCACAAAAATCGTGTGCTTGATCGCATGGTTGCCGAGCGTGCCTGCGAAGGCATCGCGCTTTTTAGTATGGGGGTGCGCGAAGAACGCCTGCTGGAGTTACAACGAATCGGCGTGCCATTGGTCTGCGTTGATTATCCACAAGTGGGCGCACCGGCACTGACGGTCGACAATCTTGAAGCCGGTCGCATCGCGACGCGTCATGTGATTGCCGGTGGCAGTCAGCATCTTGGACTTATTTCTGGTCCTTCGGCGGCGTTGGCTTTTCGTCAGCGCGAAGAAGCTTTTGTCGCCATTGCTGGGGCACAGGCGCCACAGGTGCGGGCGAATGAGGTAACGATTGAAGCCGGTCGAACAGCGACCGCACGTCTGCTCGATAAACATCAGTACGTCGACGGCCTGGTATGCGTCAGCGACATGTTGGCAGTCGGAGCTCTCCAAGAAATCCGCGCGCGCGGTCGTCGCGTGCCGGAAGATGTCCAAGTCATCGGCTTTGACGATCAGCCGTTGATGGATGTCATCGGTCTGTCGACCATTCGTCAGCCAATGGCTGAGTTCGGTGCCTGGGCTGCACGCACCATCAGTGCGCTGATCAAGCGCACGAGCGAACAAGCACAGCGCGATCATAGCGCATTTTCGCTGCAATTACCGATTGAACTGGTGGTGCGCTCGACCTCACGTCCGAGCGGTCGAAAGACTACGGCCAAGTAGCATCCGCGAATGACGCCGGGGATCTCTGCGTGAATTCATTCAGCGAGCAGTGACCAAACTCTGGTCCTTGGCAGAGACGCCCGGATTCGGCACGCTAGCCGCATGAACGAACACGCGACGCCTGAACATTTACGCCTTCATGAAGACGGTGAGCGAACAAAAAACTGGAAGCGTTGGGGACCGTATCTGTCGGAGCGGCAGTGGGCGACGGTGCGCGAAGATTATTCCGCCACCGGCGAGTGCTGGGAATATTTTCCACATGAACACGCGCGCAGTCGGGCATATCGATGGGGCGAAGATGGAATTTTCGGTATCACTGATCGTGAGTGTCGTCTGTGTTTTGGTTTGGCGATGTGGAATGGGCGCGACCCGATTTTGAAAGAACGTTTGTTTGGT
>JAYVSL010000038.1:0-25489 GCA_043775355.1 Planctomycetota bacterium | reverse complement strand
GGGTGAGGGCATCCCGTGTCTTATTCCCATGTCAAGCAGCAGAAGTATGGGCCGTCAGGTATGGTAATATTCATCGCGTTTTCATCTGATATTGACCATCACCGACTGGCAGATCGCGATGAAGAAGTGACTGTCAGTAGCGCTCACAACACTCATAAATAAGAGGCTTTGCGTCGTTTTGTGTGGGTTCAATCTCATGGGACAGCCAAAAGAAAAATAACGAACAGGAGGCGCGGAGACCGGCGCTAAACGACGTAGATTCTCAAGGATATCCTCAACGGGGCAGACCTTCGCGGTCTGCTCCGTTGTTTTATCGATTGCGACCTTGGCCACGCGATTCGGCCGGTTGCAATTCTTCCAGGCCTGCGCTGATGACGCGGACATTTCCAGCGCCCCAAATGGCGCGCAATTTTTCTAATAATTCATGACTGGGGTGAACGCGCCAAGCTTCGCCCAGGGCCAGGGTCAGTAGGACTTCCTGCGGGGTGTGGATCAGCATGGTCACTGGTCGCGCGCCAGCGTGTTCCTTCAATGCTGTTTCGCTGGCTGCCAACAAGCGGCTTTGCTCTTGCGGATCTTTTAGCGCGGCAGCATCGAGATGGAGCACGACTTCACGCGTCAGACGTTCGACCGCCACGGCCGCCGGAATGACGTCGTTGATGCGCAGGTTGGGTAATACTTCTGCTTGGGCTTCGCCGCTGTCTTCCATTTCTGCTGGTGGAACTTCACCACCGTCGTCGCTGTTCATCACGGGCCGCGGCGGTTTTCGTTCGCGACGGTCCAATGTGCCGCAAAATAATGCGACTAAATCTGGCTCACAGTCGTGGGCGAATTTTTCAAATGCACCGGCTTGGGTTTCTCCACGGCGACCTTCACGACTGGGAAACAACACGCCTTCGAAACGGCCAAACTGATCTTCCAGCGTCAAAATTGCCATGGTTTTACCCGCTTTGGTGCGGATCACGCGTTTATCCAGTACCACTGCCGCGATTGCCACCGTCGTACCGTTCGCTTGTGCGGCAAGATCGTTGGTGGTGTGTGTTGCCACTGCTCCGATAGCGCCACGTTGTTCTGTGACCGGATGACTTGAAATCCAATAACCCGTGAGGCTCTTCTCGAAACTCAGACGCTCGCTGATACTCCAATCAGCAACCGTAGGATAACCGCGTGTTTCTTGACGGAAGTCTTCGTTTTCTTCAAAAGAGGAAAATAACGTCTGTTGATTTTGCGCCTTGGTTTGGGTCAGACGATTGCCGCGATCGAAGGCACGATCTTGTGTTTCGAACAATGCCCGGCGATTTACATGCAAACTATCGAGCGCGCCAACTTTGATCAGCGATTCAACCACGCGTTTGTTCACCGTACGGGTGTCGACGCGTTCGCATAAATCGTAGAGACTTGCGTATGGGCCGTGCTCGTCACGCTCACGGATGAGTGATTGTGCTGAGCCTTCGCCGACGGCTTTAACGCCGCCGAAACCAAAGCGAATAGATTGAGCTGCTTCAGGAGACGTTTGTCCTGCGCGTTTATTCAGCACGCGAAATTCCCAACCGGACTCGTTCACGTCCGGCGGCAAAACAGGAATGCCGGATGAGCGCAGTTCTTCAACGAACTTGGTCATCTTGTCCTTGTTATCCATTTCGTAGATCAAGTTGGCGGTCATGAAAGCGGCGTAGTGGTTGGCTTTCATATACGCGGTCCAATACGCGATCAGACCATAGCATGCGGAGTGTGATTTGTTGAAGCAGTACGAAGCGAAGCCGAGAATTTTCTCCCACATTTCCTTACACTTCTTACGTTCAAATTGATGGTTGTTCCACGCGCCATCAATGAACTTGTCCTCGATTTTTTTCAGGACGTTGATGTCTTTCTTGCCCATAGCTTTGCGCAGATCGTCGGCTTCTGCTGGCGAAAATCCGCATAATTCACGGCTGATCGACATCACCTGTTCTTGGTAGATGTAGAGGCCGTAAGTTTCTTTCAGTACGTTTTCCAACACCGGATGCGGATAATCGACTTTCTCGCGGCCATGTTTGCGATCACAGTATTGGGTGTGCATGCCGGCCATCAGCGGGCCTGGGCGATAGAGCGCGACGAGAGCAATTAAATCTTCAAAGCGGTCGGGCTTGAGCAATTTGATCAGCTCTTGGAAGCCCGATGATTCGCATTGAAACACGCCGAGCGTGCGGCCCGCGCCCAACATGGCAAAGGTCTTAGCGTCATCGAGCGGCACAGCGCCGTAATCAATGACGATACCCTCGCTGGCCTTGGCAATGTCTGCCGCTTTCTTTAAAATCGACATGGTCTTGAGCCCAAGGAAGTCCATTTTTAACAGGCCGCATTTTTCAATCTGCGTCATGTTAAATTGTGTTGCCGCCTTATCCTTAATTTTACATACCGGCACATAATTCCACACCGGGCCAGGCGCGATAATCATGCCGCACGCATGCACGCCCAATGAACGACCAAGTTTTTCCAGTTGCAGCGCGACATCCAAGACTTGGCGGGTGCGCTGATCACTGTCGTAACGTTTCACCATGCCGTCGACGGCACCGAATTCGTTCTTGTCTTTATCGAGCGGCTTACGACCTAAACACACCTGCAGATCATATTTTCCTGAGGGATCTTCCGGGACTAAATTGGACAGTTCTTGGGATTCTTCCGGCGTCCAATGATAGGCCCGAGCGACGTCTTTGATCGCCATGCGCGCCTTCATGGTGCCCAGCGTCATGATCTGCGTCACGGCTTCGTGACCGTATTTTTTTGCGACGTAATCAATAACTTCGCCACGGCGATCTTTGCAAAAATCGATGTCGATGTCCGGCATCGATTTACGGCCCGGATTCATAAAACGCTCAAACAGCAGTCCATAGCGCAGAGGACACATTTCGGTGATGCCCAGGACGTATGCGACAATCGATCCCGCTGCTGACCCACGCCCTGGTCCAACGGGAATGCCGCTGTCTTTGGCCCAGTTGATGAAATCGGCAACGATCAGAAAGTACGCGGCGAAGCCCATTTTTAGAATGGTTTCTAACTCGAAAGTCAGACGCTTTTGAATTTCGTCGGTGAGATGATCGCCGTATCTTCGGCGCACTCCACGCGCGCACAGTTCGCGCAACCAGGTTTCTTCGGTCTGTGCTTCTGGGCACGGGAACGACGGTAAATAATAGGTTCCGGTGGGAACTTTCGATTCTTTGCAAAGTTCAACAATGACGCGCGTGTTACTAATCGCATCGGGCCGCGCGGCAAACAGGGTCGCCATCTGGTCTGGCGTCTTGAGATAATATTCTTTGCTCGTCATCCGCTTGCGATGGGTGTCGTCAACGGTGGTGACTTTTTGAATCGCTAACTGAACATCGTGAATGTCATGATCACTTTGTTCGAGATAATGCACCCAATTGGTGGCCACGACACGCACATCCTGTGCATCAGCCAAGGCCATATTGGCCGTGGTATGATTCAATGTGCCATCGGCGCCGTGATCACTGAGCTCGACGAAAAGCCGTTCACGACCAAAAATACCTTTGAGTAACGCCAGCTGACGCGTCGCTTCTTCGGTGGCGCCTGCCATCAAGTGGCGATTCAGAAATCCGTCTTTTCCCGCGCCAGTTAAACAAACGAGCCCGTCGGCATGTGCCGCGATTGCTTCCAGATCAACGCGTGGTTCGAAATAGAAACCTTCGAGCCAACCGCGACTGACTAATTTGGCGAGGTTACGATAGCCCTGTTCATTCTGCGCCAGCAACACCAACTGATGCCAATCGCGGACTTTTTCGCGCATGCCCAGCGGAGCAACGTTGACTTGGCAACCGATAATCGCCGTGACGCCAGCGTCTTTTGCCTGAGAATACAATTCGTAAGCGCCAAATAAATTGCCGCGATCGGTCAATGCCACCGCGTCCATGCCCTTCGCCTTTACACTTTTCAGCAAGCGCGCGACGGTGATCGGCGATTCCAGCAGCGTGTAATGGCTGTGCAGATGCAGGTGAGTAAAGTCGGTCATAGCAGTAAGCCCGCAGAGGCGAGTCGTCTTACCTTAGCTCGCCAATGCGGGTGGAAATAGACAATCGCTGGGACCTCGTCGGCAGCTTCGCTGTCGCATAAGCACAGCGTTTTTCTACCTTAGCTTAGAACTTCACCAGCAGGTTTGCACCCAGCAAGTAGATCAAATCCGTACCTGCAGCGACGGGTGCTGGCGCGGCGGTTCTGGCCGCTTTGTAGGCGTCATCCGGTTTGAAGACGCCACCCAACAAGGTGATGGTGGCGTTTCTGGTGTAATCCCACGCCAAATGTATGTCCACTTCTTGGCCGAAATTTTTACTGCCAGACCCTGCCAAACTCACGTCCGTCTTATACATCGCGTATATCGATTTGACGCGCACGCGCTTCTTGTCGTCGAGCGCGATTTCAATCTTGCACTTGTAAGCATGAAGATTGCCGGTGAGCAAACGGCTCATTTCGCCGTACTTTTCATTCTCAACAATGTCAGTGTCGCTCATGCCTTCCCAATTATTGATGAAGGCTTTGTTCTCACCGTCGGTCGGGTTGTCGTCACCAGTAAAATAATCACCCTGAAAGCCAACGACGGTATTATCAATGTGCCAGTCAATACCGCCGCTGAAGGCGAAGCCTTTAAACTTCACGGAGTCGGTTTGTTTTCCACTCTGCATCGCAAATTCGCCGAAGAGCTCGAAATCACCAAGGTCTGCGTCGCCGCCAACATAATAGGTTTGCAGCGAATCGCCGGTGGTGCCATCGTGCAACAACACGTTGCGTTCTAAGTTTGCTGAACCTTGGAAGAACAACCGATCATTGCCTGATTTTGGCGGCTCCCATTCCAAAGAAAGACCATAGAGCTGACTGTTATCGGGTAAGCGATAGACGTAAGGAAGAATGTTAACCGAATCCAAATTATAGGCCGCCCGCAGACCATCCCAGCTGGTGATGGTACGATAGTCGGCGCGACTGTCGTAGAGGAATGCCGCGTGATCACGGCGCAAATTATACGACACCGGCATGCGACCTGCGTCCAGGGCAAGTTCGCGATAATTAAGGAAGTCTTTCAGCTTGACGAAAGCGTCGTCAATAACCGCGTTACCGGTTTGACCGTTGTTTGGGCCGTTGGTGTTCGTAACGCCATAAATAGCGCCGTTATCGGTGGGCAAATTACCGCCCATGATGCCTTGGCCAGCGAGGCTCACTTGCACTTCGATTCGTTCGTCGACCGAAATTCGCGCGCCCAGTTCGGCACGATACCAGCCTTGCGAACGATGATCGCTGAGGTCTCCGTTGCCGTCCGTGTAGTTGCCTTGCTGGATGGCGTCGAGATCAATCAATCCCTGCAAAAAGACACTGCGCGAGGTACTTTGAATTTTGCCTGGCTCAAACTGTCTCAGCGTACCACTGGAATCTAATCCGGAGCCTGGGACCAGAGGATCAGCAGCCATCGCGGTGGTACTGACGAGCAGGACCAAACCAGGGACAAGCAGGAGCGGGCGATGCATCATAGTGCGGGCCTTACGGTAAAATTCGTCGACCACGCGGTTGGTGCGGTCGCTACTAAGGGCGGGCACGCTAACCTCGACAAGGCAGGGCGCAATGCATGCCGAGAGAATGATATGGTCGGCTGTCGGCTCACTCATGCCTCGCTCATAGCTCACTCATCGCTCACTGCTGTGAACCACCTGTGTTCACGTGCAGGCTCGGTTGCTTCAATCGATTTGCATGCGCGTGTCATGCTGGCAAGGTGCCCCCGATCCTCACGTCCATTGCGTATTTAAGGGCACTCCATGCGCGCATTTTTCATCCTGATCGTGCTTGCTGTCGCCGCGTTTGCCGCCTGGAAGTGGCTGGCTCCCGCGACTGCAGCGCAACCTGCTCTCAGCATCCCAGGGAACGACGCTGCCACTTCAGAAACGGCGCCAAAGCAAACTGGCTTTGGTGTGATCGTCGCGCCGCAGCCTTTGCCAGCCGATCTGAAGGCCACTTATGACCAAGCAGAGGCTTTGTGGACTGACATTGCCAAAGACAGCAGTAATCCCGTGTTGTCGCCGAAAGCGCCGTTGTTGAATAAGCTCTACAGCACTGTGCTGCGCGGCGTCTATAACCAAAGCTCGCAAAAAGAGCTTGAGCTCAAAATCATCAGTGAACGTCTGACGCCACTGGGCGACGCGCTGTTTTTCAGCAAGGCGCGTTATCTGAACGATGAAACTGGTGTTTTTCTGACGCACGAGGTCAAACCCGGTGAAAGTCCTGACGCCATCGCCAAAAAATACGGCATGCCGCATGAGCTGCTCAATCGTATGCGCGGTCGCGATACCGGTGATTCTCGCATGAGTCCCGGTGACGTCATGAAAGTTGCCAATGTACGGGAAAAAGGCGGCAATTTCTTGCACATCGACAAGAGTGATTTCTATCTCGACTGTTACATCGCCGGTTTGTTTGCCCGCCGCTATGTCATCAGCCACGGCGCGACCGAAACGCCAACCCCCGTCGGCAAAACCAAACTCACGGATCGCGTGCTTAACCCTGATTGGACTGATCCCAAAACCCATGAGGTCTACAAAGCCGATGATCCCCGCAACATCCTCGGCAAGGTATGGATGAAGTTCTCAGCCGATGGACTCGGCCAGGATGGGCTCGGCATTCACGGCTACACCGGACCCAATCCCCAGATGCAGGCCAAGGTCAGCAACGGCTGCGTGCGCCTTGATACCCCGCAAGCCCAAGAGCTCTACCAAATGCTGGCACACCCCGATCGCTGCCCAACGGCGGTTGAAATTGTCGAATAATTTTGGGCCTGACTCAATAACGCCGGGTTTTAGGCTGATGCGAGACTGCCGGCTACGGACTACGGACTACCGGTTTTATGCGACGTCGCGGCACGAACCTGTGGTCCGTAGCCTGAAGCCCGTGGTCACTACTTTATCGCTGTGTTGCAGCCTTATGAGCAGCCATCCGATGGGGCGCCCAGGAATGACTTGCGAAAAATGGAAGACCTGTAGCGTGCCCGCCCCTGCTAAGGAGTTAAGGTTCGTATGATTCGCGTCGAAGCTCGCTCTGGTGAACCCCTCGAAAAGACCCTCCGCCGCTTTAAGAAGCGTTGCGAAAAGGAAGGTCTGACAAAGGACATCAAAAAGAACATGTACTATGACAAGCCGAGCGAGACGAAGCGCCGTGAGTCGCGCAAGCTCGAAAAGCGCTTGTTACAAGAAAAGATGGAAGCCAAAGCGCTGCTGCGCCGTCGCTAATATCTTTATCTTCTGGTATTAAAACCTGAGTCGCTTGATTGATGATGCTGCTGCCGTGAAAACGGCGCCCCACGTTAGTCCATGTCATCACTCGGTTCAAAATGTCACTAACCCTCGTCCTCTCTCGGTCGAGGGTTTTTGTTTTGCTGTACACCGCCCCAGCAATCCTTGACCATTGTCGTTTTGCGTAGTGAACCAGCATACTGACTATGGCTTCAGCTCCGATTCCTCGTCCTGGATGGTTGATTGAACTGGTTACGTGTCGCTCGACCAATACCTGGACGCTGAAACATTTATCTGAATTAGCCGATGGTTCGTGCGTGTGGACCGAACGGCAGACGGCTGGACGTGGCCGTGGAAATAATCGCTGGTTTTCACCGACGGGAGTATTGACCGCCAGTTTTATTGTCCCCGTACCGGCGCAGGTTTCCGTATCGTTTTTATCGCTTTGTGCGGGCTTGGCGATTGCCCATGCGGTCGAAGACCACGCGCCTGAAGCCGTCGTGCAGGTAAAGTGGCCGAATGATTGTTACCTCAACGGACGCAAATTAGCCGGTGTGTTGTGCGAACGCCCGGCAACTGGCGAAAATGATCGCGTGGTCATCGGCATTGGCTTGAACCTCGATCCGCGCTGGGACCAATCACCGGAAACATTGCTGTTTGCCACGGATCGAGCGCAAGCTCCGGCGAGTGTGGCAGAAGTCTGCGATCCACCGCCTGCACCGCTCATCATGTTGACAGCCCTGCGGCGCTATTTGCTCGAAGCAACCGGGTTACTGGCCGCCGGTGGATGGAATCAATTGCTCCCACAACTACGTCAACGTGATTGGTTGACAGGTCGCACCGTGCACGTCGAAACCGCTGGTGAACGCTTCAGTGGCACCGCCGCCGGCATTGATGACATCGGACGATTGCTCGTACGACTTGCTGGCGGAACCACCTGGGCGGTTACCAGCGCCACTTCTTTGCGCGTGGAATAGTTGCGAGTAAACAGCGCCAAACGCGGTGAAGCGCAGTGCGTCAAAGACATGCGCTGAACAAAGGGATTCGTCCGCTGCACCGTCAAATCGGCATCTAGGCTCTCACGCATGAAACGCGCTCACATCCCTCACATCCTGAAGTTGGTTCTGCTCATGACCGTGACAGCAATGCTTGCAAGCTGCATGGAAGCGGGCGCCGCACGCGGTCAACCACGCGGATCCAGTCCAGGCATGGTCGATCCCGGCCCGAGTGGTTTACCGCGGGATAATAAAGCTTACCTAGCAAACGACGTACCCTGATCATCAAACAGCAGGCAACAGCGACAGCTTCTCAGACCGCGTTTTCAGCGTTAGAAAAGCGCCGCTGCTCGATCGTAGAAATTAATTGAGCGTCGCTTCAACCTCAACCGCTTCGGCGTAATCGATGCCTGGAACTTCAAAGCCGAAGAGTTGACGGAATTCGCGTTTGAAACTGGCGTAATCGCTAATTTGTAGCAGATTTTCGCTGGTAACTTGTTCCCACAATTTGGCGGTCGCTTCTTGGACATCGCTGCGCATTTCCCAGTCGTCAACCCGGATGCGACCGGCTTCGTCCAGTTTTGGCGTCTTGCCTGGTGCTAAATGATCAGCCCACAGACGGACCATTTGTTCGATGGTTCCTTCGTGGCAATTCTTTTCTTTCATCACGCGATACAGCAGCGAAATATAAAGTGGCACCACCGGAATGGCGCTGGAAGCCTGGGTGACCAGGGCTTTGTTGACGCTGACATATGCCGCGCCGCCGATTTTTTTCAGCACGCCCGCATTCAATGCTTTGGCGGTGGTTTCGACGTGAGCTTTCGCGCGACCGATAGTGCCGTTGGTATAAATCGGCGTGGTCAGCGCGGGTCCGATATAACTGTAGGCGACGGTGCGACAGCCTGGAGCCAGCAGGTCCGCGTCGGCTAAGGCTTCCATCCACAGCTGCCAATCTTCTCCGCCCATGACTTTAATCGTCGCGTCGATTTCCGCATCGACGGCAGGATTAATGCTGACCGGCTTGAGGACATCGGTATCCAAGTCGATGGTCTTTGAGGCATACGCCGGACCAATCGGTTTCAGCACGCTGCTATAGGTGGTGCCGGTCAGCGGATCAGTGCGCTTCGGAGTCGCCACGCTATACACCACGCAATCCAATTTGCCGAAGCGCGCTTTCAACGCGGCGATCGCCGCCTGTTTACCGGCCGCAGCAAACGCATCGCCATTCAGGGTCTCAATCGTTTTACCCTGCGCTTTGGCCAAGCGATGGACCTCAGCCAAATTGTACCAACCGCCAGAGCCGGCTTTTTCGCCCGCGCCCGGACGTTCAAAGCAGGCGCCCAACACTTTCGCGCCGTGTCCCCAGGCCAACGTAATCAGCGATGACAGACCGTAGCCAGCGCTGGAGCCGATGACCAAAGCATTGCCGATCCCTTTGCCGGGGCCGCCCTTGGTCGCGACGCTGACTTGTTGGCGCACGTTCGCCGCGCAGCCAGTTGGATGCGAAGTCAGGCAGATGAAGCCACGAATACGAGGATTGATGACGACTTTGGCCATGGGAAACCTTTGTTGGGAGGGATTTCAGTTAGAAGTTCGCTAACGCGCGGCACGATGGCGGAATAAGGAGGGGCTGCAATACGGGCTCTTATGTCCGATGTCCGATGTCTGATGTCCGATGTCCGATGTCTTTTTGTTTGGGGGTCATTGGTGCTGGGATTAGGCTGTTTGTTGCCTTTGGCTGTTCGACATCGGACATAGAAATGACATCGGACATCTAGAGTGGTTTTCCTTGATGAGTCGGCCAACTAACAACTACTAAACTAGTTGATTGATCGAAAGCCCAGATAACGCCAATGTCGAAAGCTCAAGCTGGACTTTCGTTGCCGATTTGGCATGTTTCGCACCCCACCGTACAACAGAGCGCCGCTTTCCTCTCAGGAATGGCCTTTCTTGGTTGGTGATTTGACGACCACATCGATTCAGCGAAGGAAACCAGCTATGTCTCAGAAGACCACCTCCGGCGGCGACAAAGTTATTCAATGCCTGGAACGCGAAGGCGTCGAGGTGATTTACGGCTACTCCGGCGGCGCCGCGATGCCGATCTTCGATGCGCTGGTCGACTCCAAAATCAAATTCGTGCTCGTTCGTCATGAGCAAGGCGCCACGCACATGGCTGATGGCTATGCTCGCGCCACCGGCAAGCCCGGCGTGGTGTTGGTGACCTCCGGCCCTGGCGCAACCAACTGCGTCACCGGCTTGCTGACCGCGCTGATGGACTCGGTGCCGATGATCGTTCTCACCGGCCAAACGATTACCTCCATGCTCGGCAAAGACGCCTTCCAAGAAGCCGACGTTACGGGCATCACCTACCCGGTGGTGAAGCACAGTTATTTGGTCAAGAACGCGGCGGATATTCCACGCGTAATGAAAGAAGCTTTTTACATCGCCACCAGCGGCCGCCCAGGTCCGGTGCTGATTGATCTGCCCAAAGATATTACTCAGGGTCCATGCACCGCGCCGTTCGTCGACACGGCAATCAGCCTGCCTGGCTATCACATTCCTGGTCGCGCTGATGCCAGCTTGCTGAAAAAAGCCGCCGCTTTGTTGATGAAGAGCAAGAAACCGGTGTTGTACGTCGGTCACGGCGCGGTGATTTCGAACGCTGGCAAAGCGATCATGCAGCTCGCCGAAAAACTCGGCGCGCCCATCGTCAACACGCTGTTAGGTAAAGGCGCGTGCCCAGAAGATCACCCGCTGCATCAAGGCATGCTCGGCATGCACGGCACGGCGTACGCCAATCGGACGGTGCAGCATTGCGATTTGATCATGGCGATCGGCGCCCGCTGGGATGATCGCATCACCGGAAAACTTTCTGAGTTCTGCAAAGATGCGGCCAAAATCCACGTCGACATCGACGTTGCCGAGTTCAACAAAATCGTCCGCCCCGATGTCAGCATCGCCGCCGACGCGCGCCTGGCGATCGAAGAACTGGTGCCGCTGGTCAGCAAGATCGACACCAGCGAGTGGCTGAAAGATATCACCGGCTGGCGCAAACAATATCCGCTGAAATATGCTAAAAAAGGCGGCCTGCGTGCGCAGCACGTACTTGATCGTCTGGACCAACTCGGCGGACGTGAGTGCATTATCACCACCGACGTCGGCCAGCATCAGATGTGGGCGGCGCAGTTCTGCCGCACGACCAAGAATCGTCATTGGCTGTCCAGCGGTGGCGCCGGCACCATGGGTTTCGGTTTTCCTGCGGCGATCGGCGCGGCAATGGCCACTGGCAAACCAACCTGGTGCGTCGTGGGCGACGGTGGCTTTCAAATGACGCTTTGTGAACTCGCCACAGCTGCGCTGCAAAAAGCACCGGTGAAGATTCTGATCATCAACAACAGCTACCTGGGCATGATTCGCCAATGGCAGGAACTGTTCTTCGACAACCGTATCAGCGGCGCTGACCTCGAAGGAAACCCTGATTTCATCAAGCTGGCAGCAGCTTATGGCGTCCCAGGCAAACGCATCACGCGGGCCGGTGATGTCGATAAAGCGATCAAGTGGGCGATGGCCTACAACGAAGGTCCGTGCTTAATCGAAGCTGAAGTCGTGAAAGAAGACAACGTCTTCCCGATGATTCCCGCCGGCGCCCCGCTGTCCGGAATGATCACGGAAAAACCGAAGGCGAAGATGGAAAAGCCATCGGGCTCGACTTGACGGTCGTCACTAGCTTCGAGCTACGAGCTACGAGCTACGAGCTAACAGCTACGAGCTACGAGCTACGAGCTACGAGCTACGAGCTACGAGCTACGAGCTACGAGCTACGAGCTAACAGCTAACAGCTTCGAGTTGAGAGAAACACAGCCATGGCGCAGACTTATCGGGACTTGGTGATTTGGCAGCGAGCCGTGGCGTGGGCCACGGACGTTTACCGGGTCTCTGTTAAATTCCCGAAAGAAGAGCTCTACGCTCTTACTTCTCAAGTGCGCCGAGCGGTGGTGTCGATCGCAAGCAATATTGCCGAGGGTCACGGTCGGATTAACGAAGCAGAATTTCGCCATTTTCTAGGAATCGCTCGTGGCTCCCTGCGTGAGGCAGAAACGCAGCTAATAATCGCTCGCAATCTAGGCTTTTTAAGCGACGCGCAGACGGAGCCACTACTAAATGAAGCGGAGCAAATCGGCAAAATGATCACCTCATTCATTACGTCCATTTCCACCAAAGAACCCTCACCCAAGATTTCGAAAACTCGAAGCTCGAAGCTCGTAGCTAGCAGCTCGTAGCTAGCAGCTCCTCCCCCAATCCGCATAGGAAAAACCCCCATGGCTACTTCAATCGAACAACGCGGCGCAAAATTCGAACTCGATCCGGGCAAATCGCCGCATCGTGACATCGTCACTGATGTGATCGTTCAACCGCTCCACACGATTTCTTTGCTGGTGCGTAATAAACCCGGCGTGCTGTGCCGAGTCGCGATGGTTTTCGCTCGTCGCGGTTACAACTTGGAATCGTTGGTGGTTTCGCCAGCACTCTGGAACGTCGGCGATGGCACTGCGCCTGGTGAATTCTCGCGCATGACCATCACCTGTTCGGGTGATCCCGACTCGCTCGAACAAATTATCAAGCAGCTGGAAAAACTGATCGATGTGGTTCATGCCATCGATCACACCGGCCAAGCCGTCATCGAAAGCGAACTCGCGCTATTAAAGATCAAAGTCGGCCTCAAAGACCGCACCGAAGTCCTGCAAATCGCCGACAACTTCAAAGCCAAGGTGGTCGATTTCGGCGCCGATTCCGTGATCCTGCGTTGCTCTGGTGAAACCGAAAAAATCGATGTTTTCATCGGCCTGCTTAAGCATTTCGGCATCATCGAACTGGTACGCTCCGGTAAGATCTTGATGGTTCGTGGGCTCGCTGAGACCTGAATAAGCTCTTCAGGCTCATAGCTTGCTCGGATGGTATGACTGGTATGACTTCTTCATGAAGATTGCCATCTCTCTTCCGGAAGACCTCTTTCGTCTAGCAGATTCCTGTGCCCGCGGCCAACATCTGAGCCGCAGCGGTTTAGTGGCGGCGGCGTTGCGCGAATACCTCCAGCGGCATCGTACTCCCATGGATCCGACAGAGGCATGGAATGACGCGATAGCCAAAGGCGGACAGCCAGGTGACGATTCAGCTGCGCTGATAGCGCGGCGGCAAGCGAAGAAGCGTATTCGCTCAATGTCATGAGCACTCTTCAGCGTGGACAGATCTGGTGGGCAGACTTTGGCGAACCAGCAGGATCTGAGCCAGGTTTTCGTCATCCCGCATTGGTGCTGCAACGTGATCAAGTCAGCGCGAGTCGCCTTTCTACCGTGGTGGTGGGAGTACTGACGAGCAATATCGCTCTGGCAAGAGCACCAGGAAACGTCCTGTTGCCGAAACGCGCAACTGGTTTGCCACGTGACACGATCTTCAACGCGTCACAAATCATTACGCTCAATCGTAGCGACCTCGAAACCCAGGTAGCTATGCTGTCAGTTAAATTCATGCAAAATGTAGACGATGGCTTGCGTTGGTTTTTGGCTCTCGATTGGACCTGAAAAACATGCCTCTTCCTACCGACATCCTCGGTCTCACCAGCGAAACTTTTTTAGAAGCCGCGCGTTTCGTGTTACCGAAAGGCCACGGAATTGCGCGGATGTTATATCCACAGGTGATGGATTCGGGACGTTTCGCGCCAGAAGAATTTCCTATCGCAGCGGAATCATTGGCTGCCTGGCGGCAACATTTTACCGTCGGTCTTTTAGAGATCGTTCGCGTGGTCGAAGAACCCGGCGAGTTCGGCACCACGGCCAAAGCGATTCTCAAAACCCACGACGGCTATGAAATCGAATGCGTACGGATACCGATGCGCGTTGCGCATCGAGCTACAAGCTACGAGCTACAAGCGCATCGAGCTACGAGCTACGAGCTACAAGCTACGAGTTCGCCAACCGATCTGCAGCGATCATCGCCCGACTCTGGGCTGTCCGACTCGCAGCTCGTAGCTCGTAGCTCGCAGCTCCGTTCCAACTCGCAGCTTCTTGATGAGATCGACTACACCCTCTGTCTCTCCAGCCAAGTCGGCTGCAAGATGGGCTGCACCTTCTGTGAAACCGGGCGCATGGGACTTATCCGTCATCTGACGGCGGCGGAGATCGTCGCCGAAGTCGTGACGGTGCGTGCCAAGCTGGGCTGGTCGGTGCGCAATCTGGTTTTCATGGGCATGGGCGAGGCACTCGACAACGCCGACCACGTTATTCAAGCGCTCAAAGTGCTGACCGACCAACGCGGTCTACACTACAGCCAAGAGCGCCTCACGATTTGCACAGCGGGTCACGCGGAGGGTTTGGCCAAGCTCGCGGCACTCGGTTGGAAACGACTGAATTTATCGATCAGCCTCAATGCCGCCAACGATGAAGCCCGTTCACGCGTCATGCCGGTCAATCGCAAAACTCCGCTGGCCGAGCTGCAAAGGATTCTTGCCGCCTATCCGCAGCGCCGCAATTTTACCCTCGGCGTGAATTATTGCTTAATGCCCGGCATGAATGACGCCCGTCAGGATGCGACCGACATCGCCGCTTTTTGCCAACCGCTTGGACGCGTGCTGATAAATCTGATTCCCTACAATCCCGGTAACGCACCGCTCACCCGCGCACCAGAAGAAGACGAAATCGTTCGCTTCATCGGCTGGCTGCGTGAAGAAAACCTACCCGTCCGCCGCCGCGTCACGAAAGGTCGCTCGATCATGGCGGCGTGTGGGCAATTAGGAAATGTGGAGTTGCGCAAAAAGATGAAGTCGACAACTTCCGCGCGCATCACCACGAAACAGGAGTCATCGTCATGAGTACCGGTCCCCTCGTCGCCATTTTGATGGGTAGTAAATCTGATTGGGAGGTGATGAAGAGCGCCCCAGAAACCCTGGCGAAATTCGGTGTCAGCTGCGAAAGCAAAGTATTGAGCGCGCATCGCACGCCGAAAGAGGCGGAAGCCTATATCAGTGCTGCTGAGGGTCGCGGCACGAAAGTCATCATTGCTGCGGCCGGTGGCGCGGCGCATCTCGCCGGTGCTTGTGCGGCGCACACGATTCTTCCGGTGCTCGGCGTGCCGATGGAAGGCTGGGCGCTCAAAGGGCTCGACGCGTTGCTATCGACCGTGCAAATGCCACCGGGCATGCCCGTCGGCACGCTCGCCATCGGTAAACCCGGCGCAATTAACGCTGCGTTGTTGGCCGTGCAGATTTTGGCAACCAGCAATCCTGCTCTGGCGCAAAAGCTCAAAGATTACCGTGAGGAAAACCGTAAGAAGATCCTGGCTGAAACGTTGGAGTAACTGCGTTTTTCTTTAGCGGACCACAGGTTTTTGCACGACGTCGCAGCACGAACCGGTAGCCGGTAGCCGGTAGCCGGTGATAGCCTTACTCTGCCCGCCACAAAACTTTCGGCTGCGTGTAATCCAAAACGGTATCGAGCGTACCTTCGCGGCCAGTGCCGCTGGCTTTCATGCCGCCGTAGGGCAAGCGATCATCGCGGCGCGTTGGCACATCGTTGATCACGAGTGTGCCGACATTGATCGCGGCGAAGGCTTTACGGATCACCGCTTCGTCATGGGTATACAGCCCGCATTGCAAACCGAAGGGCGTGAGTTCGGCGAGATGAATGGCGCCGTCGATGTCACCGTATTCGTGGATGGTGGCCAAGGGCGCGAAGACCTCGGTGTCATAAACGCCTGGGGCAATCGCTGGTAAATTACCGATTAACGTTGGTTCCAACACGCGGCCATCCCACGTGCCGCCGCATAATGTTTTACCGCCTTGGACCTCATAACGCTTTAATAAGGCACTGATGCGTTCTTTCGCGGCTTCGCTGATAACCGGACCGTTGAGCGTGGTGTCGAGGTTGGGATCGCCACTGGGCAAGGCTTTGAATGCCGCGATCAGTGCTGCCGTCCATTCGGGATGTTCCACCGGCACAAAAATACGCTGAACACTGATACAGACTTGCCCGGCATGAGCGCATGCGCCCAGCGCAATATGACGAGCGACGGCGGCGGGATCTTTGAGTTGATGAAGAATGACCGCCGCATTGCCGCCGAGTTCGAGCAAAACTTTTGCGCGCGTAGCGATTTCTTGCAAATGATGTCCGACCGCTTGCGAGCCGGTAAATGACAACACCGCCAAGCGCTCATCGCGCACCATCGCGGCGACGTGGTCATTGCTGAGGTGTGCGATTTGCACCAAGCCCTCTGGCGCGTCGGCATTCATCAACAGCGTGACCAACATTTCCGCCACGCCTGGAGCTTGCGGCGAGGGCTTCCAGATAACCGGGCATCCCGCAGCAATCGCGGGAGCCAATTTATGCAGCGCCAGATTCAGCGGAAAATTAAATGGCGTGATCGCCAGCACCGGCCCCAGCGGAACGTGATGAATCTCGGCAGAACCTGAAGCATCCAATGATACGACGTGTGGCGTTAATCGCTCCATCGCGGCAACCGTGCCGCGAATGGTGATGATTCCGCGATCCACTTCTGCGCGGCTCAAGCGAATGGGTTTGCCCGTCGCTTGGGTGATCACCCGCGCCAGCGCTTCGTGTTGGCGTTCGATGCGATCAGCCCAACGCACTAATAAACTGCGGCGTTCGCCAAGCGGCAACGGATCAACCAACGCTTGTGCCGTGGCGAGTAGATCTGCCACGTTAACCGCCCAAGGTCGTAACGATACGTTGCAGCAAAACCTTTTCACTGATCTCACGCTTAAAATCAGCGCCAACCATATCGTTACACGTTTTGATCGTCAGCGTGCGAATCGCCTCGCTGTGAATGCGAGCGCAAGCACCGTTGATCAATTCCGTATGTTTCTTTTCGTCACGCATCGCACTACAAACGGTGGCGATGGTGTTACCAAAAAAATCGCTCAGCGAACGACCCGATTCCCACTTGATCACTTTTTCATAGCGCCGCAGCGTCGCGTTTTCTTCCCGCGTCAGACGCTTATCGGCATACATCGTCACTAACATCAGCGTCACGACCGCTTCGCGCTCGTCTTGATTGATCGGATTATCGGCGAGGTATCCGGCAAGTTGATCATGAATAGGCATCGTCAGATTCCCTTCGGTGAAGGGTCGGCAGCATCCGTAGATTGATCCAACCGCAACCGAGATTGAGCGCTCGCCACCAAGACCGAACCATGGTGTCTACCGAGCGCAGGACTTTTTTCACCTCAGCCCAAGGCGGCTTCAATCGCATCGCCAAGACGCGCAACCACCACGCGTCCGCGACCGCTACCGGCACCTGGGCCGATCAGGCGTTGAAAACCAAAACGCCGTGCTTCGCTGGCGCGTAAATCATAGCGTGTCGTTGGGCGCAGTTCGCCGCCAAGGCCGACTTCGCCGATCGCGGCAAGATCTGCCGGCACGGGAATATCACGCCATGCGCTGGCCACGGCCAAAGCGATAGCGAGATCGGCGGCGGGTTCTTGGATGCGCGCGCCACCGGTGACGTTGACGAACACATCACAAGCGCCCAACGGCATGCGCAGACGCCGCGATAACACCGCTAAAATCATTGCTACACGATTCTGATCAGCGCCAGCGACCTTGCGCACCGGCTGTGGGTAATCGGTTTGATTGACCAACGCTTGCACTTCGACCAACAAACAACGATTGCCTTCGATGGTTGGCACGACGCAGCTGCCAGCAATTCCTGGATCGCGATCGACGATGAAAAGACCGGTGGGATCCGCGACTTCTTCTAAGCCGGTGCCGCCCATGCGCAGCAAAGCGAGATCGTTAGTCGAGCCGTAACGATTTTTAACCGCGCGCACCACGCGCAAATCCTGATAGCGATCGCCTTCAAACGACAGCACGGTGTCGACCAAATGTTCGAGCATGCGCGGTCCGGCCAGACCACCGTCTTTGGTGACGTGACCGACGATCATCAGCGCCGTTGGCTGATGACCGTCACGCCCAGAACGTTTGGTGGCTTCGACCAACGTTGCGGCGCACGCACGACACTGTGCGACTCCGCCGGGTTCGCCTTCAATACCTTCTTGGGTTATTAATTGAATCGAGTCGACCACCACTAAAGCAAATTCGCCGCTGTTGATCGCTCCAGCAATCACGGTGGCGTCGCCGGTGGAAGCCAATTTCAGTTTCGGCGCGAGTGACGACAGCCGCTCCAAACGTGCGCGCACCTGGGCGATGCTTTCTTCTGCGGTCACATAGAGCACCGGTAAAGACCGTCCCACCGCGCCGCAAATTTGCGCAAGCAACGTGCTCTTGCCGATTCCTGGTTCGCCACCAATCAAGGTGACGCCACCGGGCACCAAGCCTCCGCCTAAGACGCGATCGATTTCCGTCATGCCGGAACTCACCCGTGGATGACGCTCTGACGTCGCAGGCGCATCAGCGGCTTCTGCGTCCAGGGTCGCAGCGGCGCGCACTTGGTCGCGACCTTTCGCAGCGACCTGGGCTTCGTTGGCGCTGATCTCTTTAACGGTGTTCAATTCATTGCAGCTGGTGCAACGCCCCGACCAACGCGTGAAAGTGTCGCCGCAAGCGGTGCAGGCGAATGTGGGAGATTTTTTAGCCATGGCTGTTTAGGTACCGCTTGATGATCGCGTCACAACCCGCCATCCATTGCCGCAACGATGGCGGCGACCGGCAAACTACCGCTCCAACGCTGGGTGACGCGGCCGTGGTTCGTCAGTACGGCGGATGGAGTTCGTGGTCCCATGCCCAATTGGCTTATACGAAGTTGATCGGCAGCAATCAGCGTAGCGATTGCAGGGCCTTGGCTGAGCAACGCGGCGTCGAGTTTACTCGCATCCAAGACCTCGCTGAGCCGTGCTTTCATGCCCGCAAGTCCTGCGTCAGGATTACTACCCAGTAAAATTTCCATCGCGGTAGCGTGTTCGCTGAAGGTTGCGGCAGCAAGAACCAGATCAGTGGCTGGCTGCGAAGCCGCTTGGCTTGGACGCACCAAATGGCGCACGATCACTTGGACTCGTTGAGCCGCAATCTTCGGCTTCAGCGCTTCCATCAATGGCCGATAGAGTTCCGCGCAGTGGCGACAGGTCAGATCGATGACGATTTCCAAAGTGTAAGGCGCCGTTGAAACACCGTAGCTGCGGCCGCGATTCGCCGCTTCAGACAAGGCTATTGGTGGAACCACGTTGGTGGTGGGCGTCGTCGGCGCGACGTCGGCAACCGGCGTGTGATGAAAAGCAGCGTTAAAAACCAAGATTCCAGCGACAAGCCACGAAACGGCGTGCCACCAGCGAACACCATTGGGAAATGGGTACAGAAAAAGAAGGACGCCAAGGGTCAACGAATGACAAAGGATACAGAACGGACAAACGATGCCGAGCGCTTCGCTGATGGCGAAAAAGAATAAACCGCCTCCGCCAAGAAACCACGCGAGGCGAACCGTCCACGGGCACCATCCGCCACGACGCGCATCGCGGGTCGTCAGCATCGCCAACAACAGGTACGCACCCAATGCTGGAACCATCAACGAGAGCGGCCCAAGGCGTTGGTAATGTCCACCGCCCTGACACGCGGTGTCGCACGGAAACCAATCGATCAAGCGCAGAATCGCCAGCACCACCAGCGTCCATGCCAGCAGCGGTGGGAGAATAAAAAGACGGGAGCGGGTGATCATGAAGGTCACGGGGTGGGAGAAAGGGTGATAAAAGACATTGAGGCGGCTCCCGTGCATCGACTCGTTATGATGAAGTGCCGTCTGATGAATCGCTGACATTGGTTAAGTATATAATACGGCACTTATCACAAACAAAAGTGTCGAAGTCCATTTGAGGACAAAGCTCTCCGTTCTGCGCCTTTGGCAAAATTATGTTGAGGCCGAATTTGATAGCCGCGCTACGTATTTTTATCGATTCATCCCGGCTTGCAATAAAGCCATGCCATCTAATGCCATGATGACATTGAGTACATTTCGCCGACAGAGTCCCTGCTGCAATAAGTATAACGAACAACAGCATAGGAATTAGTATAAAGAGTGCTTGGATGTAAGTATTTGACGATGAGAAGTACAGGAAACCACATATTACTGACGCAGCGATGCCTAGTAATGACATAACCATTATTGATTTGTCCAAAAAAGAATACGTAGGTCGTTTGGCAAACGAATGACCAAGAAGTTCAATCAAGTTTTTTTGCTCTAGCATACGATGATTCCGCACCAACGGTTCACCCGTCAGCCAACTCCATCATCTGCTTTGGCGTCATCAACGAGCGCAGCACCATTTCGCCCTGTCGTGGCGTGCCTTTGAGCACCACCAAGCCGGATTTTTTCAGTTCAATTCGTGCGCCACACAGAAAACGGACGAGGTCGCTGAAGTCCGGTTCATGACCGACCAGCACAACGTCGGTGTGCGGCTGCAGACGTGCGGCACGTTCCGGTGCGGGCATTGCTTCGCCAGCTAACCAATCCATTTCGCGTAAGGGCAACTTCCAAATGCTGCTCGCCAGTTCGGCGGTTTGACGCGCACGCACCCACGGGCTGGTCCAGATTTCAACGGCCTTAATCAAATTACGCGTGGCCTTGATGGTCTCAGTCGTCAGTTCACTGCCGACTTCGGTTAATGGGCGATCGGCTTCAGCGCCGGACCATTTTTCTTGATCAACCGCCGGTCCATGTCGCAAAAGAGTCAAACGCATCGCGGCGTTGTCTGCGTGAGGCGGCACATCGCAAGACCGAACAGAGCAGGTTTTAGGACGATTGCATGACTCGCCATAGGAAGCCAAAAGATCGGACACCGCATCATTCGAAATAGAAATGTTGCGGCGGCGCAAAACATCAAACCAAAAAATTGAACAGGAGGAACGGAGGAACGGAGGAACGGAGGAAGACAGAAACCTTGCGGTGTGACGATGAGAAAAACTGATCACCTCGTGGCTGTCCTTCGTTCCTCCGTTCCTCCTATTCAATTCTGCCTTCCAGGTCGCAAAAGGTCGCCTTCAAGGACACCAATAGCCCGGCCTTTCCCGCCTCTTCCCGTTGGCGCGTCGTCCTCTAGGCTCCGCGCCCCACCAGGTTCAGGAGTCCATCCCATGGCTAAAGCCAATAAGAAATCCGCAGCTGCTTCTTCCGTAAAAGCCTCGGCAAAAACCGCCGTTTCAAAGGCTCGTTCAGCAACCGCGAAAGCGCCTAAAGCCAATCGCGTGGTGCTGGCCTATTCGGGCGGACTCGACACTTCGGTGATCGTTCGCTGGCTGGAACAAAAAGGCTACGAAGTCATTTGCTTCTGCGCCAATGTTGGTCAGGTCGAGAAGTACAAAGATCTGGAAAAGAAGGCCCTGAACAGCGGCGCGGTGAAATGCTACATTCGCGATGTGCAGGAAGAATTCGTGCGCGATTTCGTCTTCCCCGCCATCGCGTGGAATGCGAAGTATGAAGGTCGTTATCTGCTCGGCACCAGTTTGGCTCGTCCGGTGATCGCCAAGCACATGGTCGAAATTGCCAAGCAAGAAAATGCCGAATACATCGCTCACGGAGCGACCGGCAAAGGCAACGATCAAGTGCGCTTTGAGCTGACCGCTTATGCCTTGCTGCCAGGCGTGAAGATCATCGCGCCATGGCGCGATCCGGAATTCAACACCGATATTAAAGGCCGCGCCGAGTGCATCGAATACGCCAATAAATGGGGCATTCCGGTTAAGGCGTCGAAGAAAGATCCGTGGTCTTCTGACGACAACTTGCTGCACATCAGCTTCGAAGCCGGCATGTTAGAAGACCCTGCCGCGCGTCCGCTGGATCGCATGTATCAGCGCTCATTGCCCTTGTCGGAAGTGAAAGCCAAACGCCAGCGGATCACCGTCGATTTCGTTGAAGGCATTCCCGTTGCCGTCGATGGCAAGAAAATGAAAGCGGCGGAATTGCTCGCGCATCTGAACGCCATTGGTTTCAAACACGGCGTTGGTCGCATCGATATGGTCGAGTCGCGTTTCGTCGGCATGAAATCACGCGGCGTGTACGAAACCCCAGGTGGTTCAATTCTGCTCGCTGCCCATCAAGATCTGGAAGCACTGACGGTCAGCCGCGATCTGCTGCACACCAAGAATCAGCTCGCCGTTCGCTTCAGTCAGATGGCGTATTTTGGTTTCTGGTACTGCGAAGAAATGGAAGCGCTCCACGCCTTCCTCAAATCCAGTCAGCGCCACGTCACTGGACGCGTGTTTATGGAACTCGAACGCGGCAACATCATGGTGGCTGGCCGCGAGAGCGCGCACTCGCTCTATGACGCGGCGATCGCTTCGATGGAAGCCGACGGCGGCGCCTATAATCAAAGTGACGCCACTGGCTTCATTCGTCTGCAAGCGTTACCGCTGCGCGTTCACGCACGTCGTGCGGCTCGCCTCGGTCAGATCTGACGCTTTCTGCTTAGCTGCTTCAACGAAACGAGGCCCGCCAAATGGCGGGCCTCGTTTCGTTGGAGCGGTGATGATTATTCTAACGTAAACCACTGCACTTCGACGCGGCGGTTCTTTTCCGCATCGGTGCCAGTGGGTTCTTCCCAACCGCGACCAACGTTTTCAATACGCTTAGGATCAATCTTCGCACGTTCGATCAGCGCTTTGCGTACTTCAGCGGCGCGCGCTTTGGACAGCTCAACCGCTTTCAACGCCATGTTGCGCACCAGGGTTTCACCACCTTGATCACGGAATTGTGATACCAACGAATTGTCAGTGTGGCCACGCAACAGCACCATCGAACCTGGACTGATCTGCAAATATCCTTTGATGGTGTCGAGGTATTTAAGGTTTTCCGGCGCATCCATGTTGAGCGCTGACGAGTTCGGCAGGAAGAGAAAACGAATGTCTTTGCTTAACAACGGCGAACCTTCGATCGCGCTCGCAGAGCCGGTTTTGATCGGTGCGATGGCGATTTTTTGTCCGGTAAATACGCCACTTGCCTCGGCTGCTTTGAGTGCAGCCGCGTCGATGAAGCGTTCAGCGTCAACCGGGTTGGTGATAAGTTTGCCGTAGGCCAACACTGATGATTGGTAAATCCCGCCGAAACTTCCGGCGGCGTCAATAGTGCCATTAAAGAAGGCGAGGTTTTCTGGGAGATTGCTCAAATGAACGCGCGTGAGTTCCTCTTTCGCTTTTTCTGGGGCCCACTTAAAAGCCTTGGCAATTGCCGCGAGATATGGTTTCGGATCATCGCGTAGAGCTTGATTTCCAGCGATAAGTCCAGCCACGAGACCCTGCACGGCCTTGGGATTCACGTCAGCGAAACCTTTGTTCACCACCAATATATCGGCGACGACTAAGAGATTTTTATTCGACACCAACATTCTGGCTTTGCCTTTGGAGGCTTCGATGACGTCGAATGTTTTCGGTGCCCAGCCAACATAACCCGCAATCCGAGGCTTGGGTGACGATAGTTCTTTGAGAAAAACATCACCGGCAATATCTGCCTCTTCACAGAAAACCAAACCAATGCGGTCTTTGGGCGGTGCAATGGTTAAGTCGGGCAACACCACGACTTCAAGCCCAGCTTCTTGCGCCAGATAACGAATGAAGAAATCCGCCTCATTGAATTGCGTGGCGACCACTATCTGTCCGGCAAGATCGTTAACCTTCTTGATTCGCTCAGCCACCACCACGCCATCAGCGCCACGGCTGAAACCGATTTGAACAGGAACCGTGACTTGGAACTGGCGCCCCATGACTGCTAACACATCAACGGTCGTGGCAGAAGCTGCGAATTTTCCGTTATTGAGTTTCGACCAGTTTTCGCCTTCACTCAGCGACAACTTGACCTGGACGCCAAATTGTTTGGTGAAGATGGATTCAGAGTTCGGCTCAAGACCGCCGTTCGCCGCGATAAGACCGGCATATCCGGCGTATGCGCTGATGTCGATTTCGATGATGTTGTTCTTCGGCGTATAGGGCGCAGCGGCATCCAGATGCGGAGCGGTCGTTGCTGGTTCAATCAATTGCGCGATCGGCGCACCGGCGATGGCTTCACCAGTGGCATGCGCTTCGTTGACCGTCGCGCCTGACCCACCGCCGGTTGGTTCACGTTTGACCGACATCGCAGCGGGTTGCATGAGTACATACGCGCCCAAGGCGATGAGTCCGACGACCATCAGAAAAGAAATGAAAGCACCCAGGCCAGTAAGGCCGGCGCCGCGACGAGGAAGTTGGCTCATGGGAATGCTCCTTGAAACGTGATGATAAAGTTCATGCCCGTTGCGCCGGACGCTTGGCTCGTTCAGCAAATAATGCCGCAGGCGGTGGCGCGGCGGTCAAATCTTCGATTTCACCCAGCGCTTGGCGTTGATCGGTTAACCACCGTGCCGTTTCACCAAGCGACGCACCCAGCGCATCGATGGTGCGACTGGCGCCGCTGGCGTCGGTGGACAAAGCGGTTTGCTCACGCACCAATTCGACTTGCTGGCGCAGGCGTTCGAGCTCTGCATCGATTAAGGCCAACTGATCGCGTGCGCTCGTATGACTGTCACGACGAGAATTTAAAATTTCCAGCTGACTGCCGAGGCTACTGCGCAGGCCATCGCTGGTGCCGCTATCAACGAGTCGTTGTTCCAACTCACGAATGCGCCGAGCCATTTCTGCCGGCGCTTCCGCTTGCTCGACGACCTGAAGCAAGCGTTGACGCGACAACAACAGACGCAAATGAACCCAGGCCAGTTGGGCCAAACTTTCCGCCTGTTGACCACCAAGCGCTTCGCCGTCGTCATCGCCCTTGGCCTGCGTGAGCACGGCCCGACAGCGTTCTTCCAGAGCTTCCTGACGTTGGCGTTCCGCAGCCGGCAATCGCTCAATCAACGCTGTGCGCCGCGTTTCCCACATGCCGTTAGCCGACTCCGCATACATGACATCGACCGTGCGGCGAAAACGCGCATTGGTGGTGAGCAGTAACAAATAGCCCAATTCCAAGCCCGCGCCGATCAGCCAGAAACCTGGATCCACCAACCCAAGCAATCCCGTCGCCGCCAAACCCAACCAGTTCGGCGGAATCGGCATGCCCAAAGGTCGAGCGTTAAACGCCGCGCCAAGGTAAGTGAGGAAGCCGGGTTTCATCGCGCGGGACTATGTGGCCCAGCGGTGGTTGGTGCAACGCCAACTGGCGGCACGGCAGGGCGATTGCATTACCCCCCCGCCTGCCGTGGAAATATAGAAGCTGTTAACGCGTCAGGACTTGTGTAGTTTGGGGCGATGTCCCAAAAATCTT
>JAYVSL010000037.1:0-36291 GCA_043775355.1 Planctomycetota bacterium | reverse complement strand
GATGGCTAAATCGACGCGACGTTGCTCAATGGCGCCGGTATCTTCTCCTAATTGATTGACGATTTGCATTTTAAGTCCGCGTTTAGTCCACAGACCTTTCGCATCGGCAACATTTATGGGTGCCCAGGCAATCCACGGACACATGGCAATTTTGTAAGAATGGGTGGCAGGATCGGCGGCTCGCGCGGTGCTGGCCAGAAGAGCTAAAGTGAGAAGGAGGATGAAGCGAGGCATGAGGCAATCTCCGGCCAAAGGGTGAGGCTCAGCTACCGTGCCGTAGGAGGCACCGTGAGCGCGAGTCGGAGTCCAACCCCAGGATCTGGTTGGTCATCGATGACATCGCGGGTTGAGGATACTCCAAAAACTTCCGGTTGTCGATCACGATGACTACCACCGGCTGCCAAGCGCACGAATCCTTCAACGAAGACCATCTCTGCGACGGATCCGCCAAGGTCGAAAACCCCTTGAACGGAACGGTCTTTGGGATGGCTGCCTACCGGGTGAGCGCACCACTTGTCTTGCGTGGTGCCAAGGGCAGAGGCGCTGAACCCGATATCGGCACGCAGACCCCACGGATATGGCCTCCCATCGCCACCTTGTGCGGCCAGCATCCATTCGCCGTGGGTTGGCAGGCGCCATTCCAAGTTATCTTGGCGCGCGCGCCATTTGGCGTAGGCGAGCGCATCGCGGCCCGTGATGTGGCAGATCGGCCAGGAAGGATCAACCGCACCGCCGTCAGCGGCATTAGGCAAACGGTAGTTACCCTCGGTGTCTTTCGGCCATAACGGGATATTATTTTTTTGTGGCACGAAAATCACACCTCCACGAGCTTCCGCTTCAGCGCAAAGGAAATGATTGGGCAAGTCATTGAGGAAGCGCAACCATTCGCCGCAACTGACTTCTCGACGCGCGAGGGCAAAGGCAGGAATTTCTAGTGAAGGGTCGCCGTCACGGTCGATAACGGTGCCAGCGGGAATGAAGGCAACGGATTCGGGTAAGTTCGGCGGCGCAGGAAGATTGAGTACCTGATGTTTCCCTCGTCGCAGCTGTATGGCTTTGACCGTACCGAGAGCGTTGCGCACCAGATACCGCCCTTGAAGCAGGGTGAGTTCTTGCTCAAACGGTATGGCTTGAACCAGGGCCTCGGGTTCAAGCGTACGATCAGAAGTTTCAACCAAGGCTTGAATGGTAAGGTGCTGTCCTTTGGTGGCTTTGATCCAGGATTGCCCACTCAGCACGTTATCATATTGACGTTGATCGTCATACATGCGGATACGACTTTCGTTTTTCACGATTCCGGCGAGATCTCCTCGCGCCTCACAATCCAATAATAATTCCATGTAATATGCGGCTAAGGCCTGACGCACGACGGCGTCTGTTGGCGCGTAAGAAACGGCCATATCGAAACTGTCCGCGGCTCGCCCTTCATGAGCAGCAAGATCGGTACGCAAAGTTCCAATATCTCCCTCCAATGTGTGTAAGCGACTGCGTAATGTTGGGTCGTTATCTTTTTGGCTAGCGGTTTCAAGGCGGCGGGCTTCTTTGATCATATCCGCAAGTTCTTTGCGTTTAGGCCTTGCCCAATGGAGATCGCGCTCTGCGGAATCAAGCGAGCGACGAGCGGCGGCTAATTTTTTCCCGTCCATTTTTTTGGCTTCAAGCAAGGTCAATTGGCGCAAAACATCAGCATACGCATTGAGGATCGCAGGATCTTCTCCAACTAAACCGAGCGCCTGCATGTACAATTCACCTGACGTTTTTAGGCTCGCCTCGTCGCTGACGGCAGCCAATTTTTTCGCCTCAACCATGAGCTCGTCAGCATTTTTTCGCTTATCGGCCTGCACGCGCGCTTTTTCTAATCGATCAATTCCTTCAGCAATTTGAGGGCTTTGACGACGAACCCGGCGGTCATCCGGACGTAACGTTAAAATACGTTCACTGACGTCGCGTGCTTCAACATATTGATTGCTGGCAAGGCGTTCTTCGAGTTTCGCATGCAGGTCGGTGATGACGCGTTCATTTTCATACCATTGGTTACCCCAAATGCCGAGGCCAAGGCAGGCGGCCAGTCCAGCAACGATGAGTGCGGTTCGCACCTGTCGTTGATGCAGGCTGAGCAAGCGCAGATATTTCTCGAGAGTGGTTTCGTGATAGACGCTGACCGCACCGCCAGCGATGAAAGCATGTAAATCAGCGGTTAATAATTCAACGGTTTGATAACGATCCGTGCGCTCAAAAGCCATCGCCCGATGAACAATCGCCATCAGTGCTGGCGGCAGGCGTTCGCTGGTTTTGCGCGCATCAAGTCGGGTCCACATTCCGTGACTGACCTGATGCATCACTTTGCGTGCTTCACCACGAACGTACGGCGATGCTCCCGCAAGGATTTCGTACAGGATGACTCCAAGCGAATAAATATCGCAGCGTCGATCCAGCGTATCGACCTCGCCCATGGCTTGTTCTGGTGACATGTACGCCGGGGTTCCGACCGCGGTGCCATTGAGCGTGCGATAGGCGTCCGCTTCGGGGAACGAACGCATGCTGGCCATTGGTCGTGCGACATCGATGCAGTTGACGACTTTCGCCAACCCCCAATCCAACACCAAGACTTCACCAAAAGGACCGGCCATGATATTGCGCGGTTTCAAGTCGCGATGAATAACGCCGCGACTGTGGGCAAAGGCCATGGTTTCGCAGATCCGCAGAAACATTTCCAGCAGTTCAAAACGGTGTTCGGGTTTGCCACTGCGCGTGGTCAGCAGGTCTTGCATGCTGACCCCGTCAACGCGTTTCATGGTGTAATAAACCGTGCCGTCACGCAATTCGCCCAGATCGTGAATCGGCACAATACCAGGATGTTCAAGCTGAGCGGTAACCTGTGCTTCGTGAATGAAGCGACTTATTTCCTCCGGATCGGTGGTGGCATAGGATAAAACTTTGCATGCGACCTCGCGATGGCAGTCGCGATCATTGACGCGGTAGACAATCCCTTGTGACCCTTCGCCAAGTTTCCCGACTAAAGAAAAGCGCGGTATTTGGCTATTGATCAGCGAATCTTGTTTTGAGCGCAGCGCCGCGCCAAATAATTCATCTGAGTTGCTGCCATGCAGACGTTGCAGTACCGAAGTGGCAATCGTACCGCTGGCGCTGGCCGCCCGCGATTCAGGCCCGCCCATACGCAGGGTACTATCTTTATTGTGCAACGCCGTCGGAGCTAACGCCTGATCTCGCGGCATCACCCGATTCGCGAGCGGGGTGAAGACATCAATGACATCGACTTTGGCCAGCCGATTTGCCGGAACGTACAGCGCTGCGGTCTCGTGCGAGCCTTGGTCGCTGGGGATGTCTTTATTATGATTGGTTAAATCGCTCACTAGTCATTCGCTCGCCGTGAAAAACTAGCGAGCACGCTTGCGCTGAACACTGTAATCCTGCCCTACCTTTGGGCCGTGTTCATGACCCATCCACCGCCGTTGCTGCAAAGGACGACGTTGGGCGCAAGGACGGCGATGGACGGCAGAGAGCTGCGCCGATGGATCACGCCTCGGGGGCGGTATCTTCGCTCTTGTCGCTGCGATAACGGATGAACACCACATGATCCATCTCGCTACCGGGTTCATTTTCGTTGGTCATATAATCGCGTTCAATCGAACGTAGCTCGACCGCTTCGACCTGTTCGCCGGGAATCTGAGTCAACGTACGATTAGCGAGCGTCTCCAACTGTTCGAAACTATTGGCGGCTTCCTCCAGCAAAGAGATGATGCGAATCTGAATGTGGTTCGGCATAGGGCGATGACCGTATGTTGAGGAACGAATTGAGCCAGAGGGGGGAACGGAACTCGCCACGCTCTCGTAACCGCCCGTCAAAGAGGCGCTGCGTGACGACCTATTCGCCCGCTTCCAAACGGAGCTGCTCAAACTCCGCCGCCGTCAACCAACTCGGCCGGCGCACGGTTTCTTCTGGTGCTACATAACCGAGCTTTGACTGCTGTTCTTCGCTGAGGCCGACGGGAATTAAGCTGCCACCAGCCTTTAGCTTGGCCCACAGATTCGCTAACGTGCGCGGAAATGGCGCTTCGATGCGTACGGTACGTTTTTCTTTGGGGTGAACGAATTCCATCATCGCCGCGTGCAGGGCTTGGCCTTTGAGGTCGCCACAGGCTGTGCCATAGACCCAATCGCCGACTAACGGGCAACCGTTATGCGCGGCGTGCACGCGGATTTGATGTTGGCGACCGGTGTGCAGTAATAGACGCAGCAAGGAAAACGTGTTTGGATGATCGAGTGACGTTGCGCTCGCTTCGGTGTTTTTCGCTTCGGTGTTTTTCGCTGCGGTGCTCGTCGCACGCTCAAGAACAAAATATTCCGTATGGCAGATTTGCCCATCGGGGCGCACGGCGCGTTGAATGGTTTCATCGGGGCCATCGCCAATAGGATCGCGCCAATCGCCGTGATCACCCAGCGGCGAGCCATGACAAATCGCGCGGTATTCTTTATCCAGATCGCGCGCTTCCATCGCTTGGCTGACGATGCTGTGGGCGCTGACGTCCAGCGACACCAGCACGATGCCTGAAGTATCGCGATCAATGCGGTTGACCAAGCGCACTTGCTGCGGATCGCCGCCCTGCGCTTCAAACCAATCTTGGACCTGATTCAGCAGCGTGCCGGTCATCGTGCGGCCAGCTTGATGGGCTAATTGGCCAGGCGGTTTATTGGCCGCGAGCAACCATTGATCACGATAAAGAATCTCCAACGGCTGCGGATAGCGTTGAGCATCGTCGCTTTGCGGCAACGGCGCGGTCAACACCACGTGTTGCCCAGGCCGTATGGGCGGCCGACCAGTGACGCGCTCGCCATCGATAGTTGCTGAGCCGGCTTCTAACCAGCGCTGAATCATCGTGCGACTGATGGTTGGCATCAGCGCGGCAAGATATTTGTCGAGTCGCCAATCGCGGCCGTTCACTTTACCAACGGTAAAACGCAAAATGCGATGGGTTCCCGTCAGCACCCGTTCAACCGGGACTTCGTTACGAATCGCCTCAGAGTCAACTTCTTCAACCATAACCAACCTTTAGCGAGCAGGGTGCCGCGTTTCGTAAACGGATGAGGCGAGCATGGAAAAAAAGCGGCGACAAAAGCTAACCAAGAGCCGACGAAGAGCCGACCAAGAGCCGACGAAGAGCCGACGAAGAGCCGACGAGGAGCCGACCAATAGCCGACGCGAAAAACATTATCCGCGTCGTATCCGTCGCTGGCGGACCGCTTCTGCTAATTGATGAATGACCGGTATGGTTTCCTCCCAGCCCAGGCAGGCGTCGGTCACGCTTTGTCCGTAGGTCAGCGCACAGCCCGGTTTGAGATCTTGCCGTCCGGCGACCAGATGGCTTTCCATCATCACCCCGAAAATCGTCGACGAACCGGCGGCGACTTGCTGGCCAACCACGCCCGCGACGGCTGGCTGATTGCGGTAGTCTTTATTACTGTTGCCGTGTGAACAATCGATCATCACCCGCGAAGGAAGACCGTGTTTAATGAGGTTTTCGCTGGCTTTGGCGACATGTTCAGCGCTGAAATTCGGGCCTGAGTTGGCGCCGCGCAGAATCACATGGCAGTCAGGATTTCCGCGCGTAGCGACAATCGCAGCCAGGCCTTCTTTGGTCACCGATAAAAAGTGATGTGGATTTGCTGCTGCGCGAATGGCGTCGATAGCGATTTGCAAATTGCCATCCGTACCATTTTTAAAACCGACGGGAACCGACAGACCAGAGGCCAGCTCACGATGAACTTGCGATTCGGTGGTGCGCGCACCGATGGCGCCCCAACTGACTAAGTCAGCTAAAAATTGTGGCGTAATCGGATCAAGAAATTCGCAACCCGTCGGCACGCCCATCTCAGCCAGATCGCGCAACAAACGTCGGCCCTTGCGCAGACCTTCGTTGATAGCAAACGAGCCATCCAGATGGGGGTCGTTGATCAAACCCTTCCAACCGACAGTGGTGCGCGGCTTTTCGAAATAAACGCGCATGACGATGTAGAGGTCTTTGTCGACCTCCTGCGCTAAGGCTTTGAGTTTGGTCGCGTAATCTTCGGCCGCATCCAAGTCGTGAACCGAACATGGACCAACGACGACCACCAAGCGATCATCCTCACCACGTAAAACCCGGGCGACGGTTTGACGAGCAAGCGCGACGATGGTCGACGCCCGTTCGCTGACCGGCAGCTCCTCCATCAAGATTGCCGGCGGCAACAGGGGCTTGAGTTTTTCGATGCGAACGTCGTCAGTTTGGTAGCGCATTTTTCCGTTCCGGGCGGCAGACGTTGGCCACGGTTTGCCCGGTGCCAAGGGGGAGGTCGGGAAACCACACTTCCGGCGGGCGGCTGGGAGCTGCGATTGGTTTTCCTCTGCCAGCATGAAGTATCCGCGCCCGTGCAAACCTTACCCATCGACGCGATTCTACCGGCCATTGATGACGCTGTGCGCACGCGTCGGCGGTTGGTGCTGACGGCGCCACCAGGATCAGGCAAAAGTACGCGCGTTCCGCCGCGCTTGCTGGATCTGGTCCCTGGGCAGGTGCTGTTGCTGCAGCCACGGCGGGTGGCGACCCGCAGCTTGGCGACCCGTATCGCCGCCGAACGCGGCATCGTCCTTGGCCAGCAGGTTGGATACCGCGTGCGTTTTGAAAAAGTTGGTGGTGCCGACACCCGTTTATGGGTGATGACCGAAGGCACGTTGACCCGGCGTTTACAGGACGATCCCTATTTGGAGGGCGTCAGTTGTGTGATCTTGGATGAGTTTCACGAACGCAGTCTGCACACCGATTTGGCGCTTTCTTGGCTCGCCGAATTGCAGCGCACCGTGCGCGAAGATTTGGTCATCGTAGTGATGTCAGCCACGATGGATCCCGCACCCGTCGCGCATTTTCTGGCGGATGCACACGGCGATGCACCGATATTGGATGCTCCAGGGCGGCCATTTCCGGTGGCGGTGCGCTTTTGGCAATTGCGCCCGGATGATTATTTGTCCGATCGTGTGGCCGCAGCAGTGACTGAAGCTCTTGATGACGCTGACTGCGGCGACGTGCTGGTTTTTTTGCCCGGCGTTGGCGAAATTCGCGGCGCCCAGGCGGCGTTAGATGGTCGTGTCGACGCCGAGGTTCTGCCGTTGCACGGTCAATTGTCGCCTGACGAACAAGATCGCGCACTGCGCACGGGTGAACGTCGGCGGGTCATTCTTTCAACCAATGTGGCGGAAACTTCGCTGACGATTCCCGGCGTGCGGACGGTGATTGATAGCGGTTTGGCGCGGGTAAATCGTTTTAACGCCGACACCGGTTTAGATGAATTGGTGTTAGAGGGCATCAGCAAAGCGAGCGCCGATCAACGTGCTGGCCGCGCGGGGCGCACGGCTCCGGGTCGTTGCTGGCGCATGTGGTCACCGCTGACGGATAATCGACGTGCGGCGGCAACCGATCCTGAAATTGCGCGGGTTGATTTGGCACCCACGGCGTTGTTGCTAAAAAGTTGGCAAGGCGCAGATCCGCGCAATTTTCCATGGTTTCAAGCACCAACCGCAGAGCGTTTGCAAGCAGCGGAAGATCTGCTGGCTATGTTGGGCGCCAGCGAAAGTGCTTTTGGAGCGCTAACCGCACGCGGCAAACAGCTCGCTCGTTTGCCCGCGCATCCGCGTCTTGCGCGTTTGTTGCTTGATGCAGCGCAGGCTGGCGACCCACGTTTGGGCTGCACGCTCGCCGCGCTGGTTGGTGAACGCGATATTCGTTTGCCACGGCAGGGCTCACGCCGTGATGCGCCGATTGCTGATCCGTCGCCGACCGATGCGCTGGATCGACTCGATGCCTTCGCCGAAGCCGAAGCACGTGGTTTTCGCGGTGATTTGCGCACGCAAGGCATTGATGCGAACGCCGCGCGGGAAGCGGCGCGAGTGCGCGATGAATTGTTACGCGCGCTGCCAAAAGAATTGCGCGGAGCAGAATCAGCCAAGCCGCAGGCCCAAGTAACCAGCGAAGCGATCATTCGTTTGTTGCTTGCCGCATATCCCGATCGCGTTGGCCGTCGTGCGGCACCAGATCAAAATCGCGGCATGCTCGTTGGCGGCGTCGCGGTAGAAATCGAACGCGCCAGCGGATTAGCGACCAAGCCAGGAACGCTGCGTCCGGATTTATTTCTCGCCTATAGCGTTCAAGGATTGTCAGGTCGCAGTGCCAACGGACAGACCACCTTGGTGCGTCAAGCCGCAGAATTGAATGAAGCGATCATCACCGCTGTTTTTCCAGGGAGTATCGTTCGTCGTGAACAGCTGACGTGGAATCATCAACGTCAGCAAATCGATGCGCTGATCGGTTGGTATTATCGCGACCTGTGCTTACGCATGGCGAAAGATGGCTCGCAACCAGATGCTTCCGCCGTGTCGCGCGCTTTAGCAGAACATCTGACGCCTGACGCGATCACGTTGTTCAACGACGACGAAGAGGCCGGCGGTTGGCTGATGCGATATCGCTGGCTCGCCCAGGCCTGTCCCGAATTATCGTTGCCAGCCATCACCGACGATGATCTGCGCGCTATCGTCACCGATCTGTGCGCTGGCTGTCGTTCGCGAGCAGAAGTCGCGGCGAAACCAAAACTGCCGTGGCTGACCGGACGATTTGATTTTCACCTTGCGCAACGCATCGACGCCATGGCTCCGAGCCATCTTTTAGTTCCGACCGGTAATCGCATCCGTTTGGATTACACCGATGCCAATGCTACTCGTGGCCCGGTTTTAGCGGTGCGCTTGCAGGAATTATTTGGTGTAGCAGAAACCCCACGCATCGCCGAAACACGCATTCCGGTGTTACTGCATCTGCTGGGACCGAACTATCGTCCAGAGCAAATTACTGCGGATCTGGCGAGTTTTTGGACCAATACGTATCCGCAGGTACGAAAAGATCTGCGTTCACGTTATCCAAAACATTCGTGGCCCGATGATCCGCTGAGCGCACCTGCCGTGGCCCGAGGGCGTCCACGGCAGTAATGGGCTGTCTGGAAAGGAAAATTTAACAGGAGAACGCAGAGGCGCAGAGCCATTTTAAGATCGAAGGTCAGGAGAAAAAATCACGATCTTCCGACAAATCTGAGCATCCTTCTTCTCTGCGCCTCTGCGCTCTCTTGTTCAATCATGTATTTTCAGACAGCTTCTAACCAAGATTGCTCACCATCAATGATGGTGGTGGCCACCGGGACCATGGGCGTGACCGTGGGACAATTCTTCATGGGTTGCTGCGCGGACTTCAACCACGTCGACATCGAACGTCAGACTTTTGCCAGCTAGAGGATGGTTGCCGCTGACGAACGCGTGTTCATTTTCGATTTGGTGGACGACGAAGGTGACTTCGTTGCCTTGCAACGTCGGATGCTCGGCACTGAAGCGGAAGCCGGGAACAATTTGCGGACGAACATTGGGTGGGAAAACTTCGAGCGGCACTTGCAGATCTAATTCTGGATCGTGTTCGCCATAGGCTTCTTTTGGCGTGACGGTGGCGCTGAATTTCGTGCCAGCGGTTTTGCCGCGCATGACGGCTTCCAAACCTGGGACGATCTGGCCATGACCGTGGAGGTAGACCAGCGGCTCACCAGCCTGGCTTTTGTCGACCGGTTCACCTTCCGTGGTGGCAACCGTGTAGTGGAAGGAAACGACGGAGTTCTTGTCGATCTGCATGGCAGGGTCCTGCGGTGGGGCGGGGAATTTGCTAGCCACTGGCCACTGGCGCAATGGCAAAAAAGTGCGCCCTTGGCGGCGTGGGCGGCCGACGAGGCAACGCCGTTTCTTTACGTCTCTCATGCGCTCAATGACCCAAGGTGGAGTCATTGCGAGAGCCCCAACGGGGCGGCCAAAGATAGCCCAGGGCAACGCCCTGGGTTGGCTGCCATCTGTCGTTAAAGCCCTGAAGGGGCGACCGAATCAACCGTGGTTTGGCCGCCCTTTCAGGGCTTCATCACCCATCGGTCTACGTTTCCCAGGGCGTTGCCCTGGGCTATCTTTGGCCGCCCCGTTGGGGCTCGTGAGCGACCAACGCAGAAGCTATTTAAAGTGTCAGAGGACAAAAGAAACGGCGTTGGCCGACGAGGGCGGCCGAAAATGGCCTTGGCGCTTTGACGGCTGAACTCAACATTGACGTCCATCAACCATTTTCACGGCTGAACTCAACATTGAGATCCATCAACCATGACGTTTTTACTGTTCTTTCTGAAATCAGGTTTTGTTTGAGGCCATGAGATGATTTCCACACGTTCCCTGGTTCCATGGATCACCGGCTTGGTCGCTGGAGCCGTAGCCTTGGCGCTGATGTGGCAGGCGCTGCATCATCAGGGTTCAGCGCCAACCACGGCGATGTATCGTGAAGCCACCAGCGAAAACGCTTTGCGGGCGCTGGCGCAAGATCCCGTGATGGTGGCCACTGGCCGCGCGTTGTATCTCGGCAATTGCACGCTGTGCCATGGAACCGCTGGTCAGGGTATTACGGGTCCAAACTTACGTGACGATCACTGGCTCAAGGGCTCTGATGTGACGAATATCAGTGAGAGCATCGCCAACGGCAATCCGGATAAAGGAATGCTGGCATGGAAAGCAAAGTTGAAGCCCAACGATTTTCATGCGCTCGCCGCGTTTATCGTCAGTTTACAAGGCAGCGAAGACGGTAGCGGAAAACCGCCAGAGGGAATCGCTCAGCCGATGTCGTGGCGTGAGTCGGCAGTCATCGTTGCTCCGTAAAAGAGCGGTTGGCCAGGGAGCTGAACAAGAAACCCAGGTGAATCGGCGTACGCGGTTTTTGGTGATTGGCTCGCGTGCCTAGTGAGTCGGTGAAATCCGTGGCCCTGCTGACGGAGGTTCATTTGATGTCGGCATGAATCTCATCATCACCTTGCCTCGTGCCGTGGTTTTGACATGTGCTCTTGCTGCCTTGGTGGGATGCGGCGGTGAGGACACGTCGTCGAGTGGTGGCGCAGCGACCCCGCCGACAGCCATTCTTCCGGTGAGCGCCAATGACGTGACGCAGAATACCGCACGACTGGCGGATCTGAATTTATTTCGCAGTCAATCTGGTGGTGTTGCGCTGCCAAATATGACGTCGCATGATGCGCTGATTATTTCAGCCGTGCGTCATGCCGGATGGCAGGCGATTGATAATACGGGTCTCAATCATAATGAGCCGCGTTCGAATGCGTTATTTACGGCAGATTATTTTGTTAATCGTATCAAGGCGGGAAATGGTGGAGCTGATATTTCGGGAAATAATGGGTACTCCGAAGGCATTGCTGGCAATGCGGGTTCATCGGCAATCACGACGCTATGGAATTCGGTCTATCATCGTTTGGCAATGATGAGACATCAGTCCACGAAAGTTGGCTATGGTGATAAAGACATGGCGCGCGCCGATTATCCAACGGCTGGTGTTTCGGCTGGGAACGGTTTAGCGACGCTCGATTACGCAAGTTTTTCGACGCCTGCGGTTACTCTCGCATTTTGGCCAGGCAATGGCACGACGAACGTGCCGCGAACATTCAATTCGGATTCGGAAGGACCAGATCCGGTTGCCGGACGCAATCAGGTTGGTTGTCCGATTCACATGATTCTGCCGCAAGCCACGGGAACGTTTTCTGTGGTGAACGTGACGTTGGTGACGGGTTCCACGCATATTCCACTCATGGTTTTAGCGGGGGACGGTTCACCCATGAATGCTGCTGGCGACGTTGTGAGTCTGGCTGGCGATTCACTTTCATATCTCGCTCCTGGCGAACTGTTCATCATCCCGATACCGAGTCCCACCAACACCGGACTCGCCGCGAGTACGTCTTACACTTATAATGCCTCTGTGACTTTTAACGGCACGATCTATAGCACCGGCGATGTTACCTACACCACCGGCCCATAAACGTCGACCGTTGATTGGGATCGTCATGGGGTTGACGATTCTCATCGCTGTCGGTGCGCTGGCTTTCTTGCCACCGCGCAAACTTCCATTGGTGGTGGAAACCACACCGCCTTCGTTGCTGCCGCCCACCAGCATGACTTTAGCTTATGGCATTGCGCCCGCGTCATCGCCGATTTCTCCAGCGTTGGCTCGGGCGGTTGCAGCGGTCGGAGCTTTTGAAGACGGCACCCGAGATTCTCTCGCAAATCTTGACGCCGACGTTGCCAGCCTACTCGATCAGGCACGGTTTTTCTTAGCGTTGGTTCCGCGTCGATCTGCTCCGGGATTGCCGATGCGTTTACCGGGCGGTGCCACCATGCGCATGCCACCAGATCGCACGCTGGGACGCGAATTATTAACTCCGTCAGCAGGAAAACCTATTGAAGATCAAAAAGCACACATCGTTGATAGCATGCTGGTGCCACGCCGTTTCACCGCTGATGGAAAATTGCCAATACCCATTACCGGAGACTTGATCAAAGATTTAGTCGAACCGGATGCGTGGATTGCCATTCCCTATCGGCCCGAAGCCGTTGCCGGAGAAACGCTGCACATCACCAATCATAGCGGCGGACAATATGCCGTTTGTTTAGAAGCCGATGATTACGGCACGGTTCGCCTCAACAGTGGACTCGTCGTGCCTGGGCGATTTTATCTTATCGATGGCACGATGATCATTCGCGGAGCCGTGCCGATCGGCGTCATCATTCGTCCGATCGGCGTTTTGCATGGCGTGTACGAGCACTCCGTTCGCCCGCCGAGTGCCAACGGTTAACGCCGTTTATCCGACGCCAAGATCTTTGAGCGGAATTTTTTCTTCTTTGCGTTCGCTGCCGCCGAGTGTGCGTACGACGCAAACGCCGTCGCGTACTTCGTTGCTGCCAAGAATGAGCAAGCGTTTCGCGCCGTCTTTTTCAGCGCGTTCGATCACGGCCTTAAAGCGTTTGCCGCTGTAATCGACCGTCACCGCGCGCCCTTGAGCGCGCAAAAAGGTGGCGATGCGCGTGGCGACGGCAAACTCTGGCGGCCCCATCGGAAATACCACGTCGTCGATGCCGCGACCGAATGCCGGCAGCAAGCCGCGTTCAGCGAGGATATCTAAAATGACCACGTCGCCGAAACCGAAGCCAACCATTGGCGTTGGCTGACCTCCAAAAACTTCCATCAATTTGTCGTAACGACCACCGCCAGCGATCGCGCGCGGCATCGCTCCGGTAGCATCGAAGACCTCCCACACGGTGCCGGTGTAGTAGGATAAACCACGAATGACCGATAAATCGATTTTGATCAAATGCGCAAAACCAGCGGCTTCAGCAAGCGTCAGTAATTCTTTCAGTGCGATCAGGCCGGGATTGTCAGCGGGAATTTTCGCGGCGGCTTGTTCGAGACCGGTGGTATTGAGCAGATCGATGATTTTATCAGCGACCTCGGTGCCGATCCCGAGTTTGCCCAGCTCAATGACCGTAGCGGGATTGCCGATTTTATCGCGCTTATCGATCACCACGCAGACGGCGGCGAAGAGCTCGTCAAGAATGCCAAGGCTGGCGAGGAAATATTGGATCACCTGACGATTCGACACACGCCAGACAATGTCCGGTGTCCCAGGCTCAAGATTGAGTCCGGTACGTTTCAAAAACGCAACTTGTGCCGCCATCAACTCTGCTTCGCCAGCAACGCCGGGTAAGCCAATGATGTCCATGTTCCATTGATAGTGCTCGCGCTTGCGACCTTTTTGCGCCTGTTCATAGCGAAAACATTGCGGCAACGAATACCAGCGCAGCGGCAGCGCGAGCGCTGAACCTTTGGCCAACACCAGACGCGCCAGCGACGGCGTCATCTCTGGGCGCAAAGCCACGTGGCGATCGCCTTTGTCTTTGAACTCATAAAGCTGCGAAGTGATCTCGTCGCCCGCTTTGCGAATGTAGAGATCGACGTGTTCTAACACGCAAACGTCGTATTCTTCGTAGCCAAATTGACGCGCGACTTCCCGCCACTGCGCAAACAGCCACGTACGAGCGCGCAAATCTTCAGGATAAAAATCGCGCGTGCCCTTGACCGGCTGCAACTCAATAGTCGACATGTAGCAAGTTCTCCGTGAAAGGGCCGCATGGTGGTATCGAACGCGGCGGCGCAACAGCCCAGAAGTTACGGAAATGTCGACAATGGATATGCTTATGGATTATACGCATTTTCTCCATGCTGCGCATAGTCGAGACCGTTGACTTCATCGGCTTCGGTTTCGCGCAGTCCGACGGTTTTCCCGACAAGGAAAAGAATAATCGCGGTGCCAACGGAGCTGATCAAAATCGTCAACAGCATCGCGCCGAATTGTACCAGCACCTGACCGGCCATGCTCTGTCCGGCAGGATAGCCAACGCCGCCGAGTGCGGCGGTAGCGAAAATGCCGGTGCCGATCAGGCCAACCATGCCGCCGATGCCATGGACGCCAAAGACATCTAAACTATCATCGAAACCAAAGCGGCGCTTGAGATGCGTCACCACATAGAAGCTGCATGCGCTGGCAACGCCGCCGATGATTAATGCACCGATCGGACCAACGGCACCGCAGGCTGGAGTCACCGCAACCAAGCCTGCAACCGCGCCGGTCGCAATGCCGACCGCGCCGGGTTTACCGACTTTACACCACTCGATAAGCAACCAAGTAAAGCCACCCATCGCGGCGGCGATTTGCGTGGTGTAAGCCGCACGCGCGGCGAGTTCATTGGCCGCTACGGCACTGCCCGCATTGAAACCAAACCAGCCGACCCACAACATTGCCGCGCCGGTAATACACATCGCGGCGTTATGCGGCACCATCGCATGTTGCGGCCAGCCGACACGGCGACCCACCATGATGGCGCATACTAATCCCGCGATGCCAGAATTGACTTCTACCACCGTGCCGCCGGCAAAATCCATTAAACCGAACAGCGAGCCAAGCGACGCAGGGCCGCCCCAGGCCATGTGACAAATTGGGATGTAGACGAACGTCAGCCATAACGCGCTGATCCATAACACGGCGGAGAATTTCATGCGCTCAGCAAACGCGCCGACCAGCAAAGCTGGTGTGATGATGGCAAAGGTGAGTTGGAAAAAGAAGAACACCGGCTCAGGAATGGTATTTGCCATCGGTGCGACGCTGGTTGGCGTGACGTTCAGCAGCAACGCTTTGTTGAATGTGCCGATGATCGAGTTCCATGAAAATTGTCCGGCGACCTGGCCGGTGGTATCGAAGGCTAAGCTGTAGCCGTAGAGCATCCACAACACCGTCACCAAACAGGTGATGGCAAAACATTGAGTGAAAATCGTCAGCACATTTTTCGTGCGCACCAAGCCAGCATAAAACAGCGCCAAACCTGGGATGGTCATGAACAGCACCAGCACGGCGCTGATCAGAACCCAGGCGGTGTCGCCGCTATTGAATGCTGGCGTCGGAATGGCAGCGACGGTCGCCGCGACATCGGCAGCCTTCGTATCTGCGGCTGGTAACGCCTCCGCAGCCGTAGCTGACACCCAAGTCATCACCGTCACGGCGGCAGTGCGAAGTAAAAGGCGCAGGGTCATGTCAGTGGTCTCCAAAAATGAGACCTCTGCAAATAGCAACAGTTGGGTTTTGTAAACGGAGCAAACAATGAGCAAACGTTGAATGATGAAGCAGCGAACCACGCTGCGAGAAATGCCGATTTTTCGTTCCAGTTAACTTGAGAACAAAGACTTACCTTCTCAGGTAACGGTCTGTCCCGATTCTCTGGTCATAGGACAAGCACATAGAAGGCCGATCTCTTGGAAGACTGGCGAGCTGAAAAAGGTCTCTTTCGTTCGGAGTCATCCAGCGCATTCTGCCACGCGTTCAGCCAACGTTTTCGATGTGGCCTTTTCCTCTCATCTACTTCCCTACGGAGCATGTTATGGACCTTGATTCTCTGATGCGCGGCCTCGGCCCAATCCAAGACACCATGAAAAAAGCGGAGAGCGAACGCGCCTCGGCTCAATTTGAAGGCAAGGCTGGCGGCGGAGCGGTCAGCATTCGTTTACGAGGAAATCTCACTGTTACTGGCGTCACCATTGCGCCCGCTGCTGCTCAAGCCGCGACCGGCGACCCGAGCATGTTGGAGGACCTCGTGTTGGTCGCGCTTACCGATGCGTTGAAACAATACACCGCACGTTTTGGTTCCAGCCCAGATGAACAGATTCAGAAACTGATGGGTGGCAGCGATCTGGCTTCGTTGATGGGACCGTTGATGCGTGGGCTGGGACGTTGAGTCATCGTCGGCACGTACTCAACACTCGCGAATGAATGGTGACACCATTGGCGTGCGAGTTTGGCGTGCGAGTTTGGCTTCACATTAACGCGGTGACCCTGACAAGTCACCGCCCACGAAAATCAATTCAGCAAATGCTCAGCCGTCAGCGGGTGGCTTGCGAATGACGCGGCGCTCATCGTTGATGCGGCGGTCGAGATAATCCACCACGCGACCGATGGTTTCCATGCCGGCATCGCCAGGCAGGGATTCGTCAAAGTTCACTCCGAAAGCGTCTTCCAGATCCATGGCGACTTCGGCAATGTCGAGCGGATCTTTGGTGATGTCGGGCACCAACGTCTGTTTGTCGTAGTCGAATTCTGCGTCATCACCTGGGTGAGGAAGATTGTGCAGCTTGTGGCACAGGATCTCGATGACTTCTTCGCGAATACGCTTTTTTTCCATGACGATCACCGTGTTCATACAAATCCTAGATGTTTGGGGCTGCGAAGTGTGGTAAGTCGCCGTACGACGGCAACCAGAAGAGGGCGGTGCTTGAGCGTGGCCAGCGAGGTGAAGCGACGTTGGGTTGGTTCAGCCCGTAAAGCGGCGGAAAATCAACGAAGCGTTGTGGCCGCCAAAGCCGAGATTGTTCGACAACGCGTATTCAACCTGCTGACGACGAGCCTGATTTGGAATGTAGTCGAGGTCGCACTCTGGATCAGGAGTCGTGTAGTTGATGGTTGGTGGCAACACGCCATCGCGCAGAGCCAGGACCGAGACGATGGCCTCGATTCCGCCAGCTGCACCCAGGGTGTGGCCAGTCATCGACTTCGTGCTGGAAACCGCGAGCTTTTTCGCGTGTTCGCCGAACACCGCTTTGATCACTTTGGTCTCGCCAGAGTCGTTGTATTTGGTCGAAGTGCCGTGCGCGTTGATATAGCCGAGCTGTTCAGGATTCAGGCCAGCGTCACGCAAAGCCATGCGCATACAGCCGATGCCGCCCGCGCCAGTGGGGTCGGGTGAGGTTTCATGATAGGCATCACCGGTGCAGCCATAGCCAACGATTTCTGCGTGAATGGTAGCGCCGCGACTCTTGGCGTGTTCCAGTTCTTCCAAAATCACAATGCCAGCACCTTCGCCGATGACAAAGCCATCGCGATCGCGATCGAATGGACGGCTTGCGGTTCCTGGGCTGTCATTCCGGGTCGACAGTGCGGTGATGGAATTGAATCCCGCCACGCCCAGGTCGGTGATCGGAGCTTCGCTGCCGCCGCTGATCATGACATCGCATAAACCATTGCGAATATGATGAAACGCTGCGCCGATACAGTGCGAGCCGGTAGCACACGCCGTGGTGATCGAGTAGTTCGGACCCTTAGCGCCGTAGACAATCGAAATGTCGCCAGCGGCGCTATCGACGATCATCTTGGGAACCAAAAACGGACTGACGCGTGAGGGGCCGCGTGCGATCATGGTCGCGTATTCTTCTTCGATGGTTTTGAGGCCGCCGATGCCAGAACCCACGACACAACCGACACGGAATGGATCGGCCCATTGCTTGAAATTCAAGCCGCTGGATTCCATCGCTTCGTGCGCTGCTTTCAGGGCCAACAGCACGAAGCGGTCTTTGCGCTTCGCCTGTTTCATGTCACCAATCACCAACGCGCCATTATCCAAAGGCACCTGACCCGCGAAGCGAGTCTTGTGTTTAGATGCATCCAAAGTGGTGAACGGCGCGATGCCGTGGCGGCCCGCTTGAAGCGCGTCCCAGAACGCAGCGACACCGGTACCGTTGCAGGCCAGCACGCCCATGCCGGTGACGACCACGCGACGATGGGTCATCTGCGGCGACGTCACATTCGGCGACGTCACATTCGGCGATGAATTCACTTGGCGACTTTACCCTCGAGGTACTTAATCACGTCCCCGATGGTCTTGAGGTCTTGATCTTCTTCTAATTTGACGCCGAACGCGTCTTCGAGGTCCATCATGATCTCGGCGATATCCAGGCTGTCAGCGCCCAGATCAGCAACGATGTTGCTGGCTTCGGTGATGGTGGCCTTGTCGCGGCTCAGACGGTCGGCGATAATATCGATGACCTTGTTACGAATGTCGCTCACGGCCACTCCTTGAAGCGGGCTTTGACCCGCAGGGCTTTTTTCGGTGAAGGGCGAGAGTGTGTCGGGCACCCTAAAACGGTCAAGGCGCTGTACCGCGCGCCGATGCAATGGCGCAAACCCTGTAGCACGTTACTGTTCCCGCGCATGGATGGTTTGCGACGAAATCTTGGTGGTAGCACGCTCCATCACTTAGCGGTGGTGATGACGACCTTGGCGCTGGGTGGATGTGGAGCCCCTGATGACCTCCCAGCACCGGGCGCGGATGGTTTAGTGGTGATGCATTGGTGGGATGAAAAAAAAACCACACCACCGGCGTACATGCAGGCCGAGCGCTTAGTGCAAAGCGATGCTGAATTTAAAAAACTGGAATTTACCTCGGTGATGATGCGTCTTCCGGGTGAGCACGGAGTCGTTTACGTGCTTGCTCCGCAAGCAACCTACGAACGCGGCGCGGCGAATGAAATTCAACTGGGACCATTGAAGAATCATCCGGTAGACGGACCGGTGCGCTTTTTTGGCACGTGGAATGGCGATCTTTTTATGGGCCGAGCCGCTCAGGCGGTGTTTGAAGAAGCCACCCATCGTATGCGTTTAGATCAAGTGGAAATGAGTGCGAACGGTTTGCGTCAGCGCATTGATTGGGTGGCGATTGCCCAAGATCAAGCCGTGCCGTTTGGTGTAGTAAAGCGGCTGAGCAATGCGCCAGCCCTGACCGCAGCCATGGCGGCGTTGCCATCGCCCTTGGTTTTTCCGCCGATGCGTAACGAGTGAGCGGAGACCATGCGGATCATCAACCGCGTTGATCGTTTGGCCCCGTATTGGTGGCTCATGCGGCTGACTTTTTTGAAGCTCATGGCGTATCGCATGCGGTATCTCACCGGCATTGCGACCTACGGTATTTTTGTTGGCGGACAATTTGCCATTTGGCAGGCGGTGTTCGCGGCCAAGGGACTGAGCGCTGAGCAAACCTTGGATGGTCTGACTTTATCGCAATTAGCGACTTACCTGGCGGTCGGTTACATGGCGCGGGCGGCGTATTTCACCAATACTGACAGCGAAATCGCGGCACGCTTTCAAAGCGGCGATGTGACGTTGGATCTGTTGAAACCCCTGAGTTTTCACGGTCAATGGATGGCGCAGGCAGCGGGCGAGACGGCTTTTCGCTTGTTGTTTTTTGCTGCGCCGATGAGCCTCATTTTAGTTCCGCTGTTCGGCGTGCAGGCGCCGACGGGCGATGGTTGGTGGCAATTTCCACTGCTGTTTGTGCTGGCGTTTTTGATCAACGCCGAACTCAACCTGATGGCTGGCAGCGCCAGTTTTTGGCTAGAGGACATTACCGGTTTGATCAGCTTAAAACGCAACCTCATTATGCTTCTTTCTGGCTTGATGGTTCCGCTGCATTTTCTTGGCGACACCATCGGCGCGCTGGCCTCGGTTTTACCGTTCGCGCTGTTGTCGTATCATCCGACCATGGCCTATGTCGGTCAGCTCGGCGTCGGTAATCATCCAACGTTTGTGCACGTGGTGATGCTTGGCGTGCTGTGGTTCGTCGTGCTGCGCGGTGGCAATATTCTGCTGTGGCGCCTCGCCCAACATCGGCTGGAGGTCCAAGGTGGTTAATGTCGAGTGCAGAAGTTAGATTATCACATAGAGCTGGAGTTATGAACGAACGCGATGACATCGTGCGGAATTTGAAGCAGCTGGTCGAACTTGACCGAGCAGCGGGAATGGAATTTGTCTGGAAGGAATCTTCAGCGTCGGCTCAGGCTGACACGTCGTCAGCTCGTTCGTCTACGCCGTCGAAGAATCCTGTCGCGCCCGTGGTTCGTGCGGATTCCTTAACCCAGATTGCGACGGAGATCGCAGCCTGCCGCGCCTGTGGTTTGTGCGACGGTCGCAAAACCACCGTGCCGGGTGAAGGCAGCGAGCGAGCCGAGTTGTTCTTTGTTGGCGACGGTCCCGATGAGCAAGACGATGCTAGCGGGCGCCCTTTTGTTGGCGCCGCTGGCGAACTGCTGACCAAAATGATCGAAGCGATGGGCTTACAGCGTGATCAGGTGTTCATCACCAACGTGGTCAAATGTCGTCTGCCTGACCAACGTCCGCCCACGTCCAGCGAAGTGACCGCCTGCCAAAGTTTTCTGCAGCGTCAAATTGCGCTGATAAAACCAAAAATTATTTGTGCCTTTGGGAGTGTGCCGCTGCGTGCGTTGATGGGCGACGAATCCCTCGACATTAGCGCGATGCGCGGAAAAAAGCTGCTTTTAAACGGCATCCCGCTGATCCCCACTTTTCATCCTCGTTTTTTGCAGAGCAACCCTGCCGCTAAAAAACCATGTTGGGAAGATTTACAATTGGTGCTGAAAGAACTGGGTCGCGAGTTACCTAAGCGCGGCGGATAAAGCGGCAGATAAAGCGGCAGATAAAGCGGAGTCGCGCTACGGACAGGATCCCGTTGGGATTTTGAAATCACTGCAGGGCAAACCCATTCGAGGACCATTTCTATAGGTAACGAGCAGGGTAAAGGCGGATGTTTTTTATCCGCGTCATCCGCGCCACGATCAGACGGGCTCGGCAACCGCGTTACCAGCCGTACCCCAATGAAATTCCTATGAGCCATCCTTGAGCGACCATGTCAGCATCGACATAACCGGTGGTGACGCGGCCAGTCGGGAATGGCCAATTCGGACCAAGATCGATGGTGGCCGGGCCGTATTGGTTTAAGTGGGCAATTTCGTAACCGACCCAGCCACCGAGGTACACTTGGTCCAGGAGTTCCAGCGTGGTCAGCAGTCGGCCGCCGTAGACCCAGCCACGTACTTGGCCATCGACGTTCACTGAACTGAGATTATCTCGCTTGACCGTGTCATCGTACGTCCCGTAGGCGCACCCGCCCACGCCCAGGATGGCAAGATTCCAGCCAGGAGTGAGATCGAACGTGGGGCCAATCAACAGGTCGAAACCAAAGTTGCGCCCACGCAGATGTTCTTGCTCAGTGGCGGTGGACAGTTGCACATCGTAGCGATCCATGACCACGTTGACGCCGACCACCCAGCCCCACCCCTGCGCTTGCTGCGGATCGTCCAGGCGATGCAGCGCGGTAAGGCCAAGGCGATTGGCGAGGTCAACCTTGTTCCCGATGTCCTGAGGAATGTTCACTGATCCCGCAGTCAACGTCGCTTGACCGGTGGTTTGTTGCGGGATTAACAGACCGGCATCGGCAGTCACCAGCCATGTATCTGCGGCTGAGCACACGCAGACACCAGTGATCAGCAGAGCGAGGTAGACCTTGGCGGCCCTGGTCCGGATGACGGCCACCAGCACAGACGTTACGTTGGCCACGGCGTCCCACGGTTTACGCGAATAATGCAAAGAATGCAAAGATGAAAAATGCGTTGAATGCTCAATCATGGGGAAACACCTTGGCGGTAAAGCAAAGTTGTCCACGGCATTCCGACGTGTGAATTCTCTAGCCTGGGATCGCATCGCCGGTCAAGCTGGGCGGGTATGCGCAGCGGGTTGGTGGATTTTTGTGCTGGCTAGCGCTGCAGAACCGCTCAACCATCGCGTCATGAGCAAAAAAAAGGAAGCGGTTGCGGTCGACGGAGCACAGCCTTCAACCGCGCCAACCATGCTTCAGCGTGAAGTGCTTGGATTCGGTCTGCGGCTGATGATTGGTCTATTCCGGCGTCGCCATGATGCGGAGGTAGTGGAACGCATTCTGGCCCGTGTCCCGCACTTGGCGAAAGCGATAGAACGGCCACCGACCTGGGTCACTTGGCAGCAAGTGAATGATCTTTTGGTCGCCGCCGAAGCCGAGATATCTCATCCCGTTCCGGCGCACTATCATGAAGACTGGCTGAAAAACCGACCCTGGGCCGTGCCCCTGTTGGGTCTGTTGCGTGCCGGAGTACCGCCCGAGTCGATCTACGCCAATGCTGGACGCATCATTCGCATGTTGACTCCATCGCTCGTGGTGACGACCGCGTTCATTTCACGCGGAGCAGTAGTCGATTTCTCCTACACCCTGCGCTTTCCCGCGCATTGTCCGCCGACGGCTCGCCGGTGGGTCACCGCCGGATTCGTCAACAGCCATTCTTTTTTACCTCGGCAAAGTCCACGGGTGCGCTCGCTGCGAGTTGAACCGCTGCCTGACATCGATTCGAACACGGTGGCCTGGCGCATCCGTTGGCTGACCGCACCGCTGTGGTGGCCGCTGGCAATGCTGGTCATCACCAGTTCGGCAGCGGGCTGGTATTATCTTGGCTGGTACGGAGTCAGCTTTGGCGTCGTAGCGCTGGCAGCCTGGTGGCTGGGGCGGCGGGAAAGTCACGCCGATGCGCACACGCTGGCTGGTTTCCTGAATCTTTCAGAAAAAGCCGAAAGCGAACACCGCGAGCTAGCGATTCGCCGTCGTCATTTAACCTCGGTCGAGCGACGGCATCAGGCGGGCATCGTCGCCGCGCGCATGGTCCACGAATTCACCGGACCGTTGTCAGTCTTGCGCATGACCTGTGATCACCTGCGCAGCGAGCGTCCCGACGAGCGTCTGGAGATGATCCATCAGGCGATCGAACGCATGGAGCGCATCGTTCACACGGTGCGCGGTGCGCACCAAAGCACCGCGTCGATTCGCTCTGAACAAAGCATGGCGGACGTGCTACACGTGATCGAATCCACCGCCAAAGACCTGGACGACCAAGTGCGTCTCGAACTGACGATAACGCCACCCGCTCTTTCTCTGTCAGAGATGCGCGTGACGGTGGTTGCCGGCGCGATCGAGATGATCGCCGACAACCTTCTGCGCAATGCGCGTGACGCAGCGTTTCCCGGTCAACCAGCACGGGTCACCGTCGCAGCGCGAATCGATGCCGACCGACGAATCGCGCTACGCTTTAGCGATCAGGGCGTAGGCATGACCTCCGAGTTAGCGTGTCTCGCCATGGCCGGTCTCTCATCCAAAGAAGCCGGTTTGGGAATTGGCTTGGCGTTGTGCTGCGAACTGTCCCTCCAGATGAACGCGGCCCTACGTATCGTCCGCACGGCGCCAGGTCAGGGCACTGAAATCGAGCTGCGCTGGGAACCTTAATCGCCCACGCCCAGCGACCTGCTCGCGCCCCACAACGTTGGGGTTCTCAAAGACAAGACCCTTGGATCCCAATTTCCACCGCTCAACTTTGTGGGTAATGAGCGGGCAAAAAAACACACCCCCAGGGCGATGGCCCTGGGGGTGTGTTTTGCGCGAGCTGAGGTCAGAAAAAGCTGGGCGTTTTCAACGCTCGCGCAGCAAAATGGCGATGGTCACGATGGACCATCGCCAAGCATCAAACGGATTCCTTGCGACGGCGGCGGAGGAACATCAGGCCGCTCATGAACAACAGCAAGCTTGCTGAGGTGCCGCTGCCCAAGCCGCAGCCACCACTGCTACTACTGCTGCTGCCACTGCTGGAGCCAGCCGGAACGTTGACCGTCACGGTGGCGGCGGTAGCCGCAGATATATTCCCGGCGGCGTCCTGAGCGGTGATCGCCAAGGTATGCAGTCCATTGGCCAGGGTACTCAGCGTGGCGGTCCACGCTCCGCTGCCATTGGCGGTGACGGTTGCCAGGACGGTGGCGCCTTCTTTGATCACCACGGTTGCGCCTGCTTCGGCGGTGCCCGTCAGTGTTGGCGTTGCGGTGGTCACCGTGCCTGGGGCTACCGCAGTTGGCAGGCCTGGGGCCGTCACGTCGATGGTGACGGTGACGGTCGTGGCGGTAGAAACATTGCCAACGCTGTCGGTGGCGGTGATGGTGAGCGTGGTAGCTCCCTCAACCAACGGCGCTGTCAGGGTGAAGGTCCAATTACCGCCCGTTGCCGTCGCCGTGCCCAGCACCGTCGCGCCTTGTGCGATGGTGATCGTGGCACCCGATTCAGCGGTTCCGCTCAGCGTTGGAGTCGTGTCATTGGTCAGCACGCTCGCGCTGGTCGTTGGCGCGGTCGGGGCGGTTTGATCGATGGTCAAGCTCAGGCTGGTGCTGGCGCTGTTTGCGGCAGCGTCACTGGCGGTGACGGTCAGCGCATACGTGCCTGCCGCGATTCCAGATCCTGCAACCGACCATACGCCCGCGCCATTTGCCGTGGTGGAAATGGTGGTGAAACCAGTGCCGGTGATGGTGACGGTTTCGTTTGCATCGGTCGTGCCGCTGAACGTCGGGCTTGAACTGCTGGTGGTGATCGACGCGGCCGTCACCGCAATGGTGATCTGAGTGTCGATGGTCACGCCCAGTGCCGTTGCTGCCGACGCATTGCCTGCCGCATCGGTTGCCGTTGCCGTCAACGTATGCAGTCCTTGACCAACAAGATCAGTCGTCGGAGTGAACGTCCAGGCGGTGCTCAACACGGTGGCCGTGCCCAGAACCGTGCTGCCTTCCCTGATCGTTACCGTCGTCCCGCTGTCGGTGACGCCGTTCACGATTGGACGGACCACGTTGGTCAACAAATCTGCGGTCGAACCGCTGTTGCTGGCGTTCGCAAGCGTCATCGTTGGATCCGCTGGAACCGTGGAATCCACCGTCACCGTGACGCTGTTGGACGCGGTGGCGGCCAGAGCGCTGCCATCAAGAGCCGTGCCAGCATTGACGTTGATCACCAATGTGCCGTCGCCGGTCAAACCCGTCAGCGTGATCGTGCGCGTCGCTATGCCAGAACCGCTGACCACCACGGTGGCGGATGCAGTGCCCGAAGGCGTGACGGTGAGTCCGGTGATATCGACCAAGCTGATACTGGCCACGCCCGAACCGGCGTCGCTGTACGTCGCGGTCAATTCGATGCTCTCACCGGCTTTGCCGATCAGGTCGCTACCCGCAAGGGCGACGACAGGACCAACCGCATCCACCAGCACGGCGCTGGCCGTGGCCGTGGCGATAGCGCCAGCGGCATCGGTGGCGGTAAACACCAACGTATGATTGCCGTCAGCCAAAGCCGATGCCGGAGTGAACGACCACGTGCCGCCACTCACCGTCGCCGCACCCAAATTGGTGCTGCCTTCGGTGACGGCGATGGTCGCGTCCGCATCACACGTTCCCGACCACGTCGGAGTGCCGGTGGTAACCGTCGACGCTGGGCTGGTGGTGATCGCGACCGCCACCACCGTGTCGATGGTGATCGCCAGTGCTGACGACACGGCTGAACTATTTCCGGCGGCGTCCTGCGCCGAAGCCGTCACATTGTGTGCACCATCCGTCAGCGTGCTTGACGTGATCGACCATGATCCGCCGGTGGCGACCGCAGTGCCCTTCAAGACAGCATCCACGAACAACGACACCGTCGCATCTGCTTCAGCGGTACCGGTGAAAGTCGGGGTATTGTCCCCCGTCAGATCGTCGGTTGAGGACGTTCCCAAATCGCTACCGCTGGCCAAATCCGGAATGGAAACCGTTGGCGCCTGGGTGTCATAGGAAATCGTTATCGTATTGCTGGCCAAGGAAGTTGCTGCGTCGTCAACGGCGTTCGCAGCCGCAGCCGGAATGCTCACACTGGCGCTGCCAGTGCCACTGACTGGGGGTGTCCAGGTAAACGAATATGATGTACTGCTGCCCGCAAAGAGCGACAAGGTACCTGTGGAAACCGTGATATCACTGACATCGAAACCGTTGACGGCCTCATCAAAACTGACGCTCAAAGGGACCGGCGACGCGGTCACGCCGCTGCCACTGCGGGTCAGGGTTGGGGTTGGATTGGACGGAACATTGGCGTTGGTGATAACGACGTTTTGGTTTGACCCGCGATTGTAGGCATTACCCGCTTGGTTGTAATAATTCCCCCCTGGAATCGTGGGCAGAGCCAAGGAAATGGTCTTACTGCCGTAAACCGTGTTCAAAATCGTCACCGTCACATCGATGGACACTTGACCCACGGGAATGGTCGGGGTGGAATCGCTGACCGTGACGCCAACCGGAATCGTCAAATTGCAGGTCAAAGGAACCAACGTGCTGCCAAGCGTGCCTGTGGGTCGGGTCAAACGTACGGTGGCGGTCGTATCGGAAGGGCCAACGGTCGTATCGATGCCGGTCAAGTTCACGGTTGGTACCGGGACATACAGATTCGGGCCAGAGGTCATGGCACCGTCTTCAGCGATTTCGTTCAAGTGATTTAGCGAATAGCCCACATCTCCGGTCAAGGTGGAAAATAGCACCGTGCCTGACGTGGGTGAATAGACAAATGCGATCTGGTTAGCCGTGTCACGTGTGGTCGTTCCAAACAGAAAGGGCGACGCTACACCCACCACGACGCCGCTGGTGTTGGCGCCACGGAAATTCATGCTGGCATCGCCTGGACGTGGCCGAGGAATGGCAACAGCGCCAGACCAATCCGTGGCGATGGTGGTCAACGGAATCTTAATGGAGAATGCCGGATCATCAGCCGTCGGATCGGGGTGACTATTGATGTAAGCATAGTCACCAACGAAGGCGACATCATGAACATTGTTGATGGCAACGGTACCGCCCTGAGGCAACGGCACGGTCTTGGTGATGGCTGGAGTGCCCATGTACAGCACCTCGGTCGCTGTCACTGAGCCCGTACCAATTCCTGAGAGGACAGAGAAATGAAACGTGTTCGCGCTGAGGTCTGCTGTCGATCCCCAATCGCCCCATCCCTTGGTGCCGCTGATAGCCTCAAGATTACCGGCAACACCGCCTAAAACCGATTGAAGATTGGTGAAGCTGCCATCGGTGTTCCAATAACCAGCTTCCGGATATGTCGCCACATCCGATGGTGCCCGACCAGCTAAAAAGCGATTCCCATTATATTCGAGTTTCCACGCCTGGGAAATTCGCGTGGTGCCCGTTGGCGCCGTCCACGCACTGTCACCAACTCGTCGATAGGCCATGACTTCTTTGCCGCTGGGATTAATGGACACGTCTTGCACGGTAATAGCCACAGTGCCCAGATTGTTCACCTGCATATCCATCTTGTCGTATTTAAATGGGAAACCACTTCCGGGCACGCCGAGATCCGTCCACGTACCATTAGCCGGATTTCGCAACATCACCGTGCCAATGATCGCGGAGTCGTTGTTAATTGTGACGGTACAAGTGTACCAACCGTTAGCGGAAAAATTACTGTTATAACTCCGCCAGCTCACCGCCGACGGATAGGTGGTTGGCTTCGGCATTTCGCCACCATCCCAAGCCAGATTATACTGGGCATACGACGTCGGCCAGTCGACAGCGCTGGCCCCGACGCTGGTCAAGGCAACCAACGCAGGCGCCATCAGCGCAGCGAGAGCCGGAACGAGATGGCGGAAATGATAAGCATAGGTCAGAGTCATAGATTTTTCTTTCGGGAAAAAACCGGGATTAGGTCAGGATTAGGCTAAGTTAATTTGAGTTAAGTTAACTTGAGCGGATGATTTCTTTATTCGGTGGTTGTGAGTCCAAAGAAGGCAGCACATATAGATGCGCCGACTTTGAGCGCAAGCATGCGCTGTACATATTTACCAAAGTTAAGGTAAAGAATCGCCAGTTAAGGAGTGTCGCAGGCAAGCGAAATGGCGACCACAACGGTCGCTTACAGACGGCCGCGATCGCCCTTGTCGGTCCTTGCGCCACCTTCGCTCACGGTCGTCAAACGACTGTTTTACCGCAGCTTCGTGTCGACTTCGTGTTCTTCGCGAGGAAACTAAGCCACCCACGCACAGCGATATTTTCGCGCGCGTGGTTGTCGCGAATTTGAGTTTTATGAAACCGTTCTCTCTTCTTCATGGTGTGAATAACGAGTTTGGGCAACGCCGTTTTGTGAGCCAGAAGAAGTGTTCATGTATAGACAAGCCGACTCTGGTCACAAATATCCACCACACATGTTCATGAAAGTTAAGGTAAAGAAGCGCCCGTTGCGACATGCCTCCGTCAAACGCGACGGTGGTATGGACGGTCGATTAAATGTAGCTGCGATCGCTCTGGCTTGTCATATCGCGCTGAAGATCGACACCTGCCATGAACGTTTTCGCTTCGCCTGGGATGCGGCAAAAAGCAGGCTTGGAACGCTTCGCGAGCTCGCCCATCAACTGGACGTTCATCCGTCGTCGTTGACGCGCACCAACTTCAAACTGAGCGCTCAACTGCGACGTACGGCAGCCGAAAAAATGGAAGTAGCGCCCGGATTCCTTGCCGCTGGGGCCACTGCCGCTGACGATTTACCTGAAGCATTGCGTGCGCCGCTTCAGGTGGCGCACGCCATCTTGGCCTTGGCCAAATGCCCAGGCCAAAGCCAAGAGGCCACCTGGACAAACGAAGAAGCGCTCATCAACCTGCGCCCGGCCGCTCTCCGTTCCAAGCTTGCTGGCCATGATGGTCCGTTGATCACGGCGGTGCACCGCGCCTTGGCGCAACATGCCGCCCAACGACTGAAGCGCAGCGCCACGATTACCCTACCGCTGAGTGCTTGGTCGGCGATCATTGACCAGTTGATTAGCGGTACGCTTCCCGATTCCCCAGAAAATCTTCAGCACCCGCGTTGGCAATTGGCCTGTCAGTTACATCGCCACTTAGCAGATAAGGTACAAGCATGAGTGGAATCGTTCTGGTGGTCGATGACGATCCGTTATTTGCTCGCGCCACGGCGATGATGTTAACACGCCATGGCTGGCAGACGCGCTTGGCCGACAACGCGGCAACCGCCTTGCGGACGCTGCATACAGGCACCGTCACGGCCGTGGTATGCGACTTAAATTTGCCCGTCGACAGCGGACTGACCATCATCCGCAACGCGGTTGCTCACCCGTCGCAACCACGCGTAGTGGCGATGTCAGGCATGATCGACGCCGCCTTTTTTCTGCTCGTCGCTCAGCGCGTTGGTGCGCATGCGGCGCTGGTCAAGCCGTTTAGCGAAGCCGGTCTGTTGGAGGCGCTACAGGGGACCGCAGCAGATTGACCCTAAAAAACGCAGGAGAGCGATCGGTCCCATGGGCTATCATAAAGCGGGCCGTTGGCCCTCTCGCAGGCTAAAGGAAACGGCGTTGCGACTCCACCGAGCCATCAGTAGACAGCCTCTGTAGGCGCTTACGGTTACCCAACCCACATGGCACCGTTTGATCCTGAACCACCCGAAGACCGCCTGACGCAAGAGGCGGAGGAATTGATGCGCCAACGGCGCTTTCAAGACGCGGTCACGCGTTATCAAGATTTGCGTCGGCAATCGCCGACCGATTTGTGGACCAATCTTGGTTATGTCAGCGCGCTGGAATGTGCGGGAGAAGTGGTCGAGGCCGAGCGCGCGTTGGAGGAAGCCACTGCAGGCCATCGTCGATCGGCGCCGCTGCATCGCTTCCGTCGCTTGTTTTTTGTTCGGCGCGAAGATCTGCGCAGTGCGGCGATGAGTCAGGAAGCGCTCTCGCTGAATATTTTAGAGGAAGGCCCTGAAGACCAATTGGCGGATATGTACTTCAATCAAGGCCGCTATCACGAAGCCCGTGGTGAATTAGAGCGTATCCTGCGCGATGGTTTGCTGGATCGCGAAGAGCCAGCGGAATTGAAGGCCAGCGTGGTTGCGCGGGTTGGCGCCTGTTTGCGTCAAGGCGGAGAATTCGAGCCGGCACGCGAACGTTTGGTGGAGGCCTTGGTGTTAGAGCCAGGTAATCATTGGACGCTTTCAGAGCTCGCAGAGTGCGAGCGTGCGCTTGGCAACGTCACGCAAGCGCGGCGGCGTTATCGCGAAGCACTGGAAGCGAACGATGATGATCAATGGACACGCGGACATTTAGCGCAACTCGAATGCGAAGACGGTAATTTCGCTGAAGCCACCAAGCTCTACGAACAAATCTTGGCGACGGATCCGAAAGCCACGTGGGCCAAAGTTGAGCTCGCTCAAGTGGTGTCGGAAGATCATCCTGAACGCGCCGCGCAATTACTGGCCAGCGCCCTCGAAGACGATCCGGAATATCCCTGGGCCCATGCTCAGTTTGGCAATCTGGCTCGGCGTGCCGGTCGGCTGGATGAAGCGCGTACGCATTATCAGCGTGCCGCTGCGGCAGCACCAAGTGCTACGTGGATTTTGCACGAACAAGCGGACGTTTGCCGTCAGCTGGGGCGCATGCAAGAAGCGTACACGCACTTGGAACACGCTCGCGGACTCAATCCCTATGACGCGGTGACGTTTGGTTATTTTGCCGATTTATTGCGCCACGAAGGCAAGCCCAAAGAGGCGCTGGCGAATCTTGAAAAGGCCGTGCAAATCGATCCCGAGTACACCTGGGCTTGGCGTGAACAGGCTGAGCTGAAAGCCTTGGCCGGACGTCATGACGAAGCCGAAGCGGCCTACCGCAAAGCGTGCGAACTTGAACCCGGCGAAGCAATCAACGATGGCTTGAAAGCGTTTTTGCTGCGTTGTCAGGGTCGTCGTGATGCGGCGATTCCGTATCTTGAACGCGCGGTGGAAGAACAAAAAGATTATCTGTGGGCATGGCGCGAGCGCATCGATCACGCATTTGCTGCCGGGCGTTTTGATCAGGCCGAACAAGTGGCGCGTCAGGCATTGGTCGCGTTACCGGACACTCCGCCGTTGTTGGCATTATTAGCAGAAGCTCTGCGGAAACAGGGTCAGCGAAAAGTGGCGGGCGAAGTGGTGGCCAAGGCGCTTGCCATCACCAGCGACGCACCACAGCTGTGGGCGATTCAGGCAGAGATCGCCGCCGAAGACGGCGAACTGGTGACGGCGCTGAAGTCCGCACGTCGTGCGGTGGAATTGGATCGCGGCGCTGAATATCAAGCTTTGCTCGCTCACTTGCTTATCGCTAATGGTGATGATGCAGCGGCAAATACCATCGTTACGGCGTTACTCGCTTTGCCGCAGCCAGCGTTGGCAGCCTTTGAATTAGCGGCGACTTTGGCCGAACGCAGCGGACTACGCGATCAGGCGATTAGTAGTTGCACGCGAGCCTTGGATGGGCCGTATCCCAATGAGCCGCGTCTTCTGGTGCGGCGTGCTCGTCTGCAATTAACTGGCCTGGAAGTCACGACGCATGTGCAAGAAGTTGCCGCCATCGTCGCGCCGTTGCCAGCATTGTTGGAACGCGCTGCCGGCGTGCCGTGGCGTGAGTTAGCGCAAGTATTCGTGACGGCGCGCTTGCCGGTGTTAGCACGGCGTGCGGCGCATCAGCATTTGCAAGCGGTCGGCCCAGGCGATCAAGGCCGCGCGTGGTTAGCTCTGGCAGAGTTGGAGTTGTCGCTTGGTCATGCGCTGGAATCACAACAAGCGCTGGATCAGGCATTGCGCTATGATGCGAACGCTTTCCCCGCGCTTATTTTGGGGGCGGTGTTGGCAGAACAGCGCGGCGATGTTGCGCAAGCCATCACTCAGTTAGAGAAAATCGATCAGCTGATTTTCACCGCTGATCCTCAAGCCGAAGCCAACAGCAGCGAAGCGTTATTACATCGTCAGTTGGCGGTGCTTTACGAACGCGCCGAACGCTTTGACGATGCTGAAGCCATGTGGTCGCGCATTATTGTCGATCATCCAGCACATATTCCGCATCAAGCCGAACGCTGTGGTTTTCTGCTGCGTCGTGGTCGCGGAGCAGAAGCGCAAGTGGCAGCAAAAGAACTGTTGCCAGCGTTGTTGGAGCGTCACGCCAGCGCGACAGAAACGCAGCGCTTGCTCAAAGATCTTGCCATTCATGCCGCTAGTACCGATGGCGGACGCGCTGGCATTGCCGTTTTAGTCGCTGCGGATGGCTCTTTAGCGATTCCGAATCGCTTATTGTTGGCGCAGCTGGCAGCGTTGATCGACGAACCTGAGATTGCTCTTCGTCAGCTTGATTTCGTTGAGCAAAGCGAACCTGCCAATCGTGCCGCGCGTGTTCAGCGCGTGCGCATTCATGCGCAAAAACGGGCGTATGATCGTGCGTTGGTGCTCGCGGAAACGCTGTGGCGCGAAGCAGAGAACGATCCAGAGATTGCGACGCTCTATGCCGAATGCTTGGCGGTGCGCGGCCGCAGCGGTGAGGCGTTGGAACTGCTTGATCGCGCATTGGCCAGTGCTCAGCCGAGTACCGACCATGGATTAGTCGCGGCCTTGCTTGCCCTTGACGTTCACGGTGAAGCGGCGTGTTTGGCGCGTCTTGGACGTCTCAGTGTGCCCGTGGTTCGCTCGGCGGCAGCGCGTGTCTTGATTGCCGCGTGGCCAAATGGTTGGGCTCATCCAGATCCCGCTCAACCAGCCATGCGTGATGATCTGCATGCCTTACCACCGTTTCCGCGTTTAGCGCGTCGTCTGGCCGCCGCGTTGGGTCGTGCAGGGCGGCATGATTTGGCGGCGGCGCTTTTGCTTTTGGTAGCCAACGCAACGACCGTGGAAAGCCCAGCCGGAGAGGCTCGTCGCCTGCAAGCCGCCGCAGTGCCGCATTTAATCCGTGCGAATCAACGTTCACAGGCATGGACGGCCGCTCTGGCGAGTCGTTCGGTGATGGCGTTGTTGCGCTGCTGCTTGCCATGATCAGCTTCATCGGATGTGGCAATGCATTCGCCCTCTTGAGCAGCGGCCGTCGGACCCTCTCATAGCTGCCCATGGCCTTGCTTGCGCTGACGCGTCTGACGGTTGCTGATTCGATTCGTCAACCCGTGACGTGGTTGGCGACCGCGCTGTCATTGGTCTTGTTGGTGATCAGTTATTTTTTCGGCATGTTCAATTTCGAAACGCAAGATCGGTTGCGCATGGTATGCACCGCTGGCGTAGCGGTGGCGATGCTGAATTCGCTGTTTTTAGGCGTGGTTGGTGCGTCCCAAAGTGTGCACGATGAGTTGGCCAGTCGCACCGCGTTGACCTTGTTCGCCAAGCCGCTTTCACGCGGACATTTTTTGTTGGGCAAAGCCCTGGGCGTCTGGCTCATCATCGTCGCTACGACTCTGGTCATTGCTGGTCTGCACCTGGGAGTTTTGGCGTATGCCCAGTTCACTGGCTTTGAGGACGACCCCGCGCGGCGTGACTTTGTTGGCCATGAAGACCTGTGGGTACCTTGGAGAGAGGTAATTCTGGCCCATGTTTTGGGTCTCGCCCATGGCGCGATGCTGGCTTGTTTGGCTACCGTATTGGCGCTGCGACTTCCGTTAATTGCGAATATTCTTGCTTGTTTTGCCATCTTTGTCGCCAGTCACGTGGCGGCGGGGATGGGGGTCATGGGCGCGGTTGCCCTGCCAGCCCTCGCGCTCTTCCAGGTCGACGACAGCATCCAATTGCCGGGCCATCCTTTGTCTCTAGGGTACCTCGGTCTGACTCTGCTTTACTCTGTGATGTATTGTGCAGGCTGCTTAGCTATTGGCTTGGCGTTGTTCAAACGTCAGGACATAGCTTAATCGTTCGCTTCACCTCCAAGGCGACTCCTCGTGCGTTACGCATTTCTCGGTGATATTCACGGCAATACCGAAGCTTTGGGGGTGGTTCTCGCCTCCATCAAAGCGGAGAATATTGATAAAGTCGTCTGTCTCGGTGACATCGTCGGCTACGGCGCAGAACCATCAAAATGTCTGGAGTCGATTCGCGCGCTGAATTGCGACGTCATCGCCGGCAATCATGACTGGGCGGCAGTGGGCAAAGTATCGATCGATTGTTTCAACGCCTACGCCAAGGCCGCCGCGATCTGGACCCGCGAACAACTCACCGACGAACAGAAGCAGTGGATCCTGAATTTACCGCTGACATTGACCTATCCCGATTGCGCCGTGGCGCACGGCACCTTCCATCAACCGGAAGCCTTCAATTATATTCAAACGGTGTTCGACGCGCAGCAAAGTTTTGAGTCGCTCAAACGTATGGGCGCCAAACTTGGCTTCCTTGGCCACAGTCATGTGCCAGTCGGATTTTTCGATACTGATCCCATTACGTACACACTCGACAGTGAAATTCCGGTCGACGACGATATCTCGATCATGGTTAATGCGGGCAGCGTGGGTCAGCCGCGTGATGAAAATAATAAAGCCAGTTACGCGTTGTTCGACAGCGTAGCGAAAACCGTGCAGATCCGCCGCTTAGAATACGACATCGACGCAGCCGCGAACAAGATTCGCGAAGTTGGCCTACCCGAAATTCTCGCCGCGCGGTTGTATCAAGGTAAATGACCGCGAATGAGCAGAACGCGGTGTGCGAGGCACGCTTTCTTCCATGTTCTCCCATGAAAATTAAATTCTGTGGCTTCACCCGCAACGACGATGTACGCGCAGCGGTCAACCTTGGCGTTGACGCCATCGGACTAAATCTTGCTCGCGGCCCGCGTAAAATCACCGTCGAGCGTGCTGCCGAATTGGTTCGATTAATTCCACCGTTCATCACTGCCGTCGCGCTGTTCGTTGATGAAGATGAAATCGGGATTTTGAATGTCATGCGCCTGACGCGCTGCTCCGTGGTGCAATTGCACGGCAACGAACCACCCGAACTAGCCGAACGCCTGTCTGTACGTTTTCCCGTAATTAAAGCCTTCGCCGTCAAAGACGCCGGAGCCCTCAGCGAACTACGCGGTTATCCTGCGGATGCCTACCTGCTCGATGCCGCCGTTCCCGGAGTCTCCGGCGGAACCGGAATGACCTGGGATCATCACCTGCTCGCCGGAGTGACCTTCGACCGTCCCGTGATTCTCGCCGGTGGATTAAATCCCCTGACCGTGGCCTCGGCGATAGCCGCAACCAAGCCCTACGGCGTCGATGTAGCCAGCGGCATTGAATCTAGTCCTGGGATCAAGGACGTGGAATCGATGCGCCGATTTGTTGCGGCGTGTAGGAAGTGGGCTGGGTGAATTATAAGAAGCAGAAAATCCGAGTAGAGAAATTGAAGTTGAGTAGACTCATAAAGCTGCCTACAGCGGAACAAATTAGTAGAAAAATCAGAGGTTTAGCAAAGGCACTTCCAAAACAAGAACAAGCCGGACTCATTGATGATTTTTCATCTGGCAAGTTCAAGACGGTAGAATTCACTCTGGAATACGCCCTGTCAGACTTCTCAGGAATAGAGATAAAAGATCTGCGTTTGATGGTTCTCATGGCATGGACGGCGTATCTAAGCGACTCTTTCTTTATGGCCGGTTTCATTTCTGAGAGCCTAGCACGTAGAAACGTTGCTGGAGCGAAGGATTGTCTACGCGCGGCCATTTACAGAGGCTATACCACGCTGCTAGATGACGTTTCGTCAAAGCGCGCACGTTCAGAAAATTTCAGGGCTAGAAAGAGGCAGCTGGCAAATAGCTTGAAGGGAAATCCCTTTGCGAAAGTCCCAGAATTTCCTTGGCCTAAAAATGGGCAAAAGAAATCGCGTAAGGCTGCGGGTGTGAAACTGAGGCGTTCGCCAACGAAAGCGTAAGCGATTAGCGTGTATCGCTGGCCCAAAGTCAGCGAAAAGGACCAAACTAAAGGACAGGAAACTAAAGGACAGGCATCTAATACATTGACATAGGAAACTAAAGGACAGGCATCTAATACATTGACATCGCCCGTTCCCCGTCATTCTCCCCGCCCATGACCACCGCACGTCGCAAGCTCATCGACCGAACGGCTCCTCCTATGTGGGTGCATTGTACGTCTCGTTGCGTGCGTCGTGCGTTCTTGGCGGGTGATCGGTTCGAGCATCGCAAGGCATGGCTAGAAGATCGATTGCAGTATTTATCGAAGTGTTTTGCCGCAGAAGTGGCGGGTTACGCGGTGATGAGCAATCACGTGCATGTGATCGTGCGGATGGATGCGGCGACTGCGCACACGTGGAGCGCGGTCGAGGTGGCTCGTCGGTGGGTGTCGGTGTATCCGAAGAAGTATCTGAGCGATGGTTCTCCGGTGTTGCCAAGCGACGCCGAAATCGCAGCGATGGCTAAAGATGCGGTCAAAATTGATTTATGGCGCACGCGCTTGGCGGATCTCGGTTGGTTTATGAAAGCGTTTAAAGAACCAATCGCCCGTCGAGCCAATCGCGAAGACGATTGCAGCGGCGCATTTTGGGAAGGCCGTTTC
>JAYVSL010000036.1:0-12007 GCA_043775355.1 Planctomycetota bacterium | reverse complement strand
TATTAATTTCACCGCCTATCGGCTGTCGCCGTTACCGGAGCGAATCACCGTCGTAACGGCCGTCGCCGCAACGCCGGATGGGGCGACGCCTTGTGCGCGCCATGAGCGCAATGCCTCGGTCGCGTCGTGTAGCCGCTGTGGTGTATTCATGTGTCAGCTCTGTCGCATTGATAGCGATGGTTTGACGATGTGCCCTGGTTGTTTCGAGCGCTTGGCAGATGAAGGAATGCTGCCGAGCGCCAGAAAATCTTATCGTGATTATGGTCGCATGTCTTCGCATGCAGCTATTTTGGGATTCTTTTTGATGTGGCCATTTGGCGTGTTTATTGGTCCGTTTGCTGTGTGGTTTGGCATTAAGGGATTACGCACACGAGCACAGCCAGGGGTACATATTTCTAAGGCGCGTTGCGTCATTGCCATAGTTTTAGGGACGATAGAGATCGTAGTTTGGTTAGGTCTGGTTGTGGGACTGACCTTTATGATGTCAAAAACGGGGCGTTTATGAACGCGATACCTTTTGCTGCGCCACAAGTAACTGAAAGACCACGTACGCGGATCGGTCGCATTCCCAATCTCGGTGATCGTGAATACGTCTATCGCTGTGATGATGCATTAGAAATTGATCAGGTTGATGGCTACGAAGTTGAAACTCGTCGAGTTTTTTTTAGCGATGTCGAATTGATCACTTGGCATCAACGGTACAGCGTCGGGGGATTGTGGATTGGCGGTCTGAGTTTGTTGGGTGGTTTATTACTGTGGGTGCTCATGGCCAATACCATTCCAGGTGAAAATGGTTTTTGGATTGGCTTCTGGGTTTTCTTCGCTCCCAATATTCCCGTCATGCTGTGGTTCCTGTTGCCCTATTGGCACGTCACGGTGTTTGGTCGTCGTGGCGCCGCGCGCATGCGTTGGCATTTTCGCAAACGACACTCGATAGAAGTTTTCGAGCAATTGACGCGTGATATTCGCGCTTATCAGCAAGCGCATACGCAGCCAAGTGAGACGGTAGAAGCAGCGCCGCCAGGGTTTTTACCGCAGGATTTCGCCTCAGCTCCGGGAGCTTCAGAAGTCGTGCCTGCAGAGGCCGCTCCACCAAGCGCTTAACCTGCAGCGCTTGCACTCGGCGACTAGGTCTTTCGCTTTAGCTGAGAAAATGGTCGTTTCTCAGAAACTATTTGCGCGCGGTGTGCATCCCAGGTTGCAGATGGGCGGGACTCATTGGTTGCCTGGGCACGGTTTTCTGTTCACAACCGCTGCATATGCGCGGATGGCCGTTTCTGTTGCTGACATTTTTGCTGACATTTTTGCTCGCTGGCTGCGGCTCGGCGGTGAGTGGCCGGGTGATTTCCCCCGACAGTGACGTCAGTGACTTTGCGTGGACCACCGAAGAAATAACCAAACCTATTGCCGTTCGTCCTCGACATGCGACGGCGGAAACCAGTGTCAGCCTGATTCGCTTGGCCGGAGCAGAACAGCCGCACATACACAAAGATCATGATCTGGTGGTGGTGCTGTTGAGCGGCAGCGCACGGCTGCATCTGGGCCAGCGCGTGATTGATGTGCATCCTGGTGACGTTATGGAAATCCCACGGGGAGTGGTGCATTGGGCTGAAAATACCGGTAGTTCAGCGAGCGAAGTGTACGCGATTTTTTCTCCGCCTTATGATGGCCATGATCATCTGCCGATTCCGTCAGTTAAACTTACCACTCCGTGAGGTTCCCATGACTCGTGCGCTCACCGCTAGTTTGTTACTGCCACTCGTACTCGTTGGCTGTGGCGGCGGCGGCGACCGGGTGCAAATTCTCACTCCAGGAATTGATAATCGGACGGTGGAATGGACAGAAAAAGAACAGCGGCAAATTATGTCGATGAAGACGCTGCGCACATGGACAGGCACCAGCGTGCACGGCCTGCGCTTGGCGGGCCGCAGCGATTCGCGGGTTCATGATCAACATGACTTAACCGTAGTGGTTCTTGCTGGCCATGCCGACGCCCGTTTGGCAGGGAAGTGGAAGTCGGTGAACCCAGGTGACATCATCGAAATTCCACGCGGTTCGCCGTATCAATTCGATCGCACGGGTTCCGACGCGGCGGAATTCTATTTTATCTATTACCCGCCATATGACGGGAAAGACCTGCGTAACGTCGACGGTAAATGAACCTGAAAACCGCAGTAGGAATTCAAACTTCCACCGCATAGATGGTCGACTTGATAAGAATCGCCAGCAGCAGAACGACGAACGAATGTGCTAACGTGGCAGAGCCGCCAAGCACAAGAAACAGGGGGACAATCGGCTCACAAGCACTGAGTGGTGCTATGGCAATGAAGGACAAAAGCAGCATTTTAATACCAAGCCGCATCATCGGAATCATTGCGCCTTTCTTTATTATACTCTTTATACTCTTTATTAGACAAAGAGTGACCATTGATGGTCACCCCGCATCAGGTCGTCCCCCGTCCTCGCTCAGCGAATCGCCTCCAAATTCCTCCCAGGAATAACCCCGCGTATGCCACCAGGCGGTAGCCAAGCGACCGACAGATTATCGAAGTCACCGCCGTGATTCATGACGGCCTCAATATAGTAGCGTTTACCGGCGACTAATTCGATGGTTTGCGACTTCATGGAGGCAAATTTATCCCAGCGGTTGATCTCTGAATACCCGGGAACGGATGCGATCTTGCGTTTGTTCTCAGGTGTCTCGTCCGTGCTGAAGCGTAATTCGCTGCCAGCGCCCGAAGCAATCCAAAAAGTATACGGGCCAGATTTTTCCGGGATCAAGCGCGCTTGGTAGCGAGCAAAATAGTTATTTCCCAAGCCTTTGGAGAAGAAAGAGCTGAGTAACTGTGTTTGTGGTGCTGGGGTCAGTGACTTGATCAATTCATCAGCGGATTTCTTTGGATTTGGCCACAGATCTAAAGTCACGCCTGCCGTTGGGTCGTTGTAAAATTGCAGGGCTGTACCTTGGATTACTTGTTGCGGAATTCCTGGCCCTGACCAAGCGACGGCCAGATGGCCTTGCCCGGTGGTCTGCTGCATGCGCGCGGTCAGGTAGTATTTTTTCCCGCTAATAAGCGGGATGACTGCCGACTCCTGTTCAGGGCTGGCGCCCCATTCATGTGGCTTGACGGTTTGCGAATGGGCAATCGCGCGACTGCGGTAGGGCTTTTCGTCGGTGCTCAATTCCAGCACGGCGTTATCATCAGCCGCAATCCAAAATTGATAATCACCGGACGTGGGCGGTACCAGCCAGGCGAATAGATTGTCGAAATAGGCTTCGCCCTGATTGCTTGGCATCTCGGCTTGCGTGAGGAAGTCCACTCGATCAGGAGAAAATCCAAAACTGTACGGAGGGGTGCGTGGTGCTTTCAACAGTAATGGATGAACCGGGTTATTGTTCAGCCAGAACTCAGAAACCACGCCGCCATTACGGGCGACCAAACTGAAATCTTGTTCGATCGATTTGTTGTTCGCGTCCGTCAGACGTACGCGCAAAGATTGCGGTTTATCAGACGGCACCGGCATGCCAGACAGTTGACCCTGGTTTGTGACGGTGAGCCATTCTGGGCCATTGAGTTTAGTATAGGTAATTGGCGTATGGACACCTTCACTAAAGAAAGTCGCCAAGCTATCGTTACCTTGCAGCGAAGATAACTGGTTTCCTGCATTCACCGTAATGGTGGTGTTGGTTCCCAGGAGACGCAGTTCTTCACCACCGGCTTTATGCAGATCGACAACTTCTTCGTCGCTGAGCGCGGTCGAATAAATGCGCACATCAGCAACGCAGATGGAACCCTTGCTGTTAGTTGCCACGCGAACCGGAACGCGACCATGAAAGAGTTTACTGTCTTTCATAAAGGCGGATTCGGTCGTGCTGAGTTTACGTCCATCCAAATACAGACGGGTTTGGTTCTTCGAGCGATCAATGACCATGGCGACATGATACCAATGATTGGTTTGCCATTTCATTGGAACGGCTTGATTCATGACTCGCGATTTATTTCGTCCGCGTTGGTTATCGCCTTCTGGCTCAGGTCCCCACGAGGTGCACCAGAAGCGCAATTCCTTTGGCTCAGCGCGCAGAAACCAGCCAAGGCGCATGGAAAAAAGATCATCAGTGTCAGCAGATTTTTTCGCTAAGCAGGGGCCCAGAGCGAAAGAATCGGCACGGAACCACATCGCCATGGAGAAATCACCATCTTGTGCATCAAGGGCATTACTGTGGCGGTTACCGCTTTCGTCGAACGGCACGGTGCTGAGCGGTTGCGGAAGCAAATTGCCTTGATCAGCGCAGATCAAACCGTTGTAAAAATGGCGTGGTTCACTGGATTTTCCCCAGATGCGCATGCCGCGTCCGGTTGGCGCGGGCACCCAATCGGTGCCGCTCTCACTGTGGGAAAGCACGCCATGTAAACCATGTCCGGTGGCGTCGGTGATGGTGGTCCCCTTAAGATCGGTAAAGGGATAATGGACCATCAAGCCAACATTCATCAGGTCGACGTGCAGCAATTCGCTGACCGATAAATGCATCGGCGAATCGTCTTGCACGGTGTAGGACACCAAATCTTTGCCAACGTATCCAGCGGGCGGAACATAATGAATAAGTCCTTCTGCAGTGATCGTCGCCAGGCCTTTATTGGCTTTGCAGGAGATAATTTTTAAACGACTACCATTGCTCGACCAGTCATTTGCCAGCACATCAACGTCCGTGCTTTGATCCGGTTTTAAGCGCACGGCGTCGGTGCAGGTACGCGGATGAATCGGATCGGTGAAACGTTCGTTCGCGGCAGGCAAACTTCCTTGGGCGATGCTCTGACGTCGACGTGCTTCGGTGATCTGCCAATCCATGCCGTCATAATAAATATGACCATATTGCATGGCGCTGTCACCATAGGGATCGTGTTGTCCGCCCCACATATGACCGGCCTCGTGATCAAGTTGCGGTCCACAGAGGAATGAATTTTTTGGCCAATCGGTCATCGAATAGCCGCGTGGATGATCATCACCACGGACATGCCAGACCACATCCCAGCGCGCCGCTGCCAAGGGCGTTTTTTTGTTGCGCCATTCTTTGGCCACGATGCCAAGTTCTGGCAGATTTACCTTGAGAGGATCCTGCCGAATGACGGCGATGGTCGACACCACGCGCACCCCAGCATCGCGGGTCAAGACCATGTCATGTTGCAGCATGGTGAATTCGTAAAACGCCATGACCGACGCGATGGCGTGCGGTTTATCGCGATGTTCAATCCACACACCGTAGGGAATTTCCATCGCATACTCGGCTTCGACCAATTGATCATAACGCACGCCATTGGGCGCTTGGCCTTTTGACATGCCGATGCCAAGTGATGAAACGCCCAGGCTTCCGGGAAGCAGATTGCCGCCGCTGACGATCGGCATCGGAGGCGGTTCTTTGTAGGCTAATTTAGCCAGTGATCGGGTCGTATGATTGACGTAGTAATTATCGAAAAAGTAACTGGTGCGTCCGTCGTCAGTAATCAGTAAATATAATTCGCCGTCAGGTGCGAGCCCGGCGATCACCAGGGCGTTGGGTATTTCTTTGATGGTTCCGCGATAGGTACACACCGGCGGCAATGCGGTTTGTTCAGTATATCCCGCAGTCTTGTCCCACAGGTACAATTTAAAATCGCTGGTGCGACACGTACGTCGATACAGTTGCAGCGTCCAGGTTTCCCCATCTTTTCGCCCGGCAACCTGGACTTCCATATTTTCCGGTGGATTCACCGGATCTATTTCTGCTGCCATCAGCAGTGTTTGCGCTTGGCTCATGATGAGCGCCAAGAAAAGCGTGAGTAAACGAAGTGGGCCGAAGGTCATGTGCATGGTGAGGTTATCCGAACAGGGAATTGGTGAAATGGGTTGTGTGTTTAGCTAAAAGAGAGAGAGAAAGAGAGCCGACATTTATCGCAGAATCTTGCTGACGACATTTCCCTTCACATCAGTCAGGCGATAATCACGACCTTGGAAGCGCGTGGTCAGTCGCGTGTGATCAATGCCCATGATGTGCATGATGGTGGCGTGCAGATCGTGAACTTCGACGACATCTTGCACCGCGTGGTAGCCGAAATCGTCGGTGGCACCGTGAGTAATTCCCGCTTTGACGCCGCCACCGGCCATGAACAGCGAAAACCCTTTGATGTGATGATCGCGACCATCGCCCTGAGCCATGGGTGTACGCCCGAATTCACCGCCCCAAATAATTAAAGTGTCATCCAGCATGCCACGCTGTTTGAGATCGGTGATCAGCGCAGCGGTACCTTGATCAACCAAGCCAGCGGTGGTCTTGGTGCCGTTTTTTACGCCACCGTGATGGTCCCAACCGCGATGGTAACATTGAATAAAGCGCACGCCGCGTTCGGCAAGTCGCCGCGCCATTAAACAATTGGCGGCAAAGCTTCCGTCGGCGCCCTTGGTGCCGTAGAGGTCAAGAATGTGTTGCGGCTCTTTGGAAAAATCTACTAAGTCCGGCACGCTGCTCTGCATTTTAAACGCCATTTCATATTGGCTGATGCGCGTGGTGATTTCAGGATCAGCAACCACGTCGTCGTGTATGCCGTTCAATTTATTGACGGCATCGATGACGTCGCGCTGTCCGCCAGCGTCAATGCCAGGTGGGCGGCTGATATACAACACGGGATCGCCTTTGGCGTGAAAAGGCACGCCTTGATAACGGCTGGGCAACATGCCCGCTGACCATTGGCGCGACGCAATCGGTTGTCCCTGGCCGCCACCGACCGAACTGAGCACAACAAACCCAGGAAGATTTTCACACTCGCTGCCAAGTCCGTACACAAACCATGAACCCATGCTGGGGCGGCCGCTGATCGACGATCCAGAATTCATGAATGATTGCGCGGGGTCGTGATTAATCGCTTCGGTCGTCATCGAGCGAATCATGCAGAGTTCATCGGCGACGCCGCCAATGCGGGGCAAGACTTCGCTGATCTCCATGCCCGATTTCCCCCATTTTTTGAAGGCATGCTGGGGCGCCATGACTTTCAATGCCGCGCCTTGCAGCTGGGCGATCGGCTGACCCTTGGTCAGTGACTCTGGCATCTGTTGGCCGTTCAGCGCGACCATCCCAGGTTTATTATCAAATAAATCCAGATGCGACGGTCCGCCACCTTGAAACAGATAAATGATGCGTTTGGCTGTCGGTTTGTGATGGAGTGGACTGATGATTCCTGAGGCACGATCGGCTGCACCAAGTCCGTTCTGCATCAGTGACGCTAGGGCGAGCGCTCCAATGCCGCCAGCGCTGCGACCAAGAAATGCACGACGAGTCAGATCTGCGAACATAGATACCTCAGCGGAAAAGCGGATGAAGAACGTCGGCGGGGAAGAGCCTCAGTTGCGAGTGATGGTTTCGTGCAGATTGAGAATGGTTCGTGCAACCGCGATCCATCCCATCATATCAGCAGGCGTGATGGAAGACGGTGCGCGGAATAATCCGACTTCAAACAGCGCCGTTGCCTCAGCGGGATTTGCCGGAGCGCGCCGATGTTTCGCCAACAATTGAGTGACGACGGCTTGTTCTGCCGCCGTTGGTTGGCGAGCGAGAGCGCAACTCCAAGCCCAGGCAATGCGCGCGCGATCGTCAGGTCCGCCTTCCGTGATAATGCGCACGGCAAAAGCGCGCGCCGCTTCGACGTAGGTCGGGTCATTGAGCAGCGCCAACGCTTGCTGTGGCGTATTCGCGCGCGTGCGTTCACCGGTACATTCTTCACGCGCAGGTGCGTCGAAGGCGAGCAGGCTTGGCTGCAAAAACGTGCGCTGCCACCACGTGTACAAACCACGACGATACGCATTCTTGCCCTGATCGTTTGCCCATTCTCGTTCAGGGAAATTGAGATGCCGCCAATAGCCTTTAGGCTGGTACGGCTTCACGCTGGGTCCGCCAATTTTCTCCACCAACAGTCCGCTGATCGTCAAAGCGTTATCGCGCACGAATTCGGCGTCGAGACGGAACATGGCTTGATGTGATAAGAGGCGGCCAAAAGGATCGAGCTCGGCCAATATGACTCGCTGTGTTTTTTCAGGCGTGGCGCTCAGACGATACACATGACTGGTCACCATCATGCGGACTAATGCTTTCACATCCCATTGAGCACGGAAATGTCCCGCCAAGTATTCAAGCAATTCGGGATGAACCGGCCATTCGCCTTGCAGGCCGAAATCGTCGACCGATTTGCTCAGGCCAGTACCAAAGAACATCCGCCAAACGCGATTAACAAAAACGCGCGCGGTCAGCGGATTATCTTGCGCGATCAACCAGTTGGCTAAATCGAGGCGTGTTGCTCGCGCACCAGCGTTGGTGATTTGGCGCAAGAAATGCGGCACCGCTGGCTGAACGACTTCACCGCTGTCATCTTGCCAATTTCCACGCGGCAAAACCCGCACGGTGCGCGGGTTGACGGAAATCGTGGTCAAACATTTGGCGCTGCCTTGATCAAGATTCTGCCGTTCTTGGCGTAGTGCTGCGATTTTACTGCGGTTTACGGTCAAGGTCGGTGCGATGGTACGGAAATGCGCCGCGATCTTGGCGCGCTGTTCTGCTGACCGCGCTGCTGCGGCAACGGCGAGCGCGGTGCGAATATCAGCGGGCATGTTCAGGTCGCGCAAAGGATCGCTATCGTCGGTCAGCGAGAGGCGCGCGCGTCCAATCAGGTGACGTCCATTGTGACTATTGAATGATAACGTCACCATGACCGTAGCGCCTTTGGGCAGATCGACGGGAGTGATGGAAAATAACGCGGTGTGCGGCTTGCCTTCTTGCGGCTGAATGGCCCATCCGGTGTTCCCTTGGTGATCGAGCGTCGCCGCGATCGGATAATCATTTTGTGCGTGATCGCACGCTGCGGAATTCAAGGTGATGGCGCGCTCGCTGTTTTGATCGCTGCCCTTTTCACTAATGGCCAGGGTCACTTCACTCAAGACGAAGTTGCCGTTGTCAGCCGTGCCCGGTCCAGATTTTGGCAAGGAGGGATCAGTGAGGGTTTCTAGGCGTAATCCCGTGATACGTTTAAGCGCGCTCGTTCCGCTGATGATGAAAGTATCTTTTTCTGCTGGTTTACTGGCCAACAGTGAATGGTCTTTTTGCACCGTCAGCACGGTACCTTTTTTGCTGGTTGCCTGCTTGGTCGCCAGATCGCTCCACATGGTTGCTGTTGTGGCAATGGATTCCCATGATTTTTGTGCTTGCTGCAAAGCTGGGGAGTCGGTGTCGATGAGCTTTTGTTGTTCAGCGATGGCAGCATCAATGCTAGCGATTTGCTCGCGCTGTTCGTCTTTGGCCACGGTGATTTCATCTTCACGTCGACCGATGGCATTTTCTTTTACATCGGCGAAAAACGCGCCCATCGCATAATAATCACGAGCGCTGAAAGGATCAAATTTATGATTATGACATTCAGCACAACCCATCGTCGATCCCAACCAGGCACCGGCGACGTTGCGCACGCGGTCGCCAAGGTTTTTGGCTTCATACTCTTTGGCCTGCGCGCCGCCTTCTTCGGTGGTCATGATCAGGCGATTATAGGCCGACGCGACACGCTGCGATAACGTTGGATTGGGCAGCAGGTCACCAGCGATTTGTTCGGTAGTAAAGCGATCAAAAGGCAGGTTGGTATTAAATGCTTTGATGACGTAGTCGCGAAACGGCGAAACATTGCGCTCGTTATCGCTGTGATAACCAATGGAGTCGGCGTAACGCACCAGGTCGAGCCAGAAAACCCCCATGCGTTCACCATAGCGCGGCGAAGCGAGCAAACGGTCGACCAGGGTTTCGTAGGCGGTGGCAGAACGATCCGCAACGAAAGCGGTGACCTCCGCAGGCGTTGGTGGCAATCCAGTGAGGTCGAGACTCAGGCGACGAATCAACGTCGGACGATCGGCTTCTGGCGCAGGCGCTAAGCCTTCTTTTTCCAAGCGTGCGAGAATGAAACGATCAACGTCATTGAGCGCCCAATCCTTCGCCGTGATCGTTGGCGCGACGGTTGGCGCGGGAACGTCACGGATCGCAGCGTAGGACCAATGCGGTTCGTATTCAGCACCTTGGGCAATCCAACGTCGCAACACATCGATCTGCGCGAGCGTCAATTTTTTATCTGATTTGGGTGGTGGCATAAGATCATCAGCATCGCTGGTGATAATGCGGGTAATCAATTCGCTCTTTTTAAGATCGCCGGGAACAATGGCGTGACGGGTACTCTCTTTGATCAGCGCTCGGGCATCTTCCGATGAGGTCAGACCCAGATCACCTTTCCGTTTCGCTTTGTCCGCACCATGACATTTGAAGCAATTTTCAGACAAAATGGGCCGCACGTCGCGGTTGTAGCTGACCTTCGCATCGGACTTGTTGTCAGCGGCAGTCAGGAGAGCAAAAAAGCCCGCAAAGGAAACCAAGAAAGTCGATGAGAACATTTGCCAGCGCTGATGACTCATAGCAGTTCCTGTGTGGTGATATTCGTGAACAGCAATGACCCTTCATCTGATCTCAACTCATACGCAAGCCATCAGATGAAGGGTACGTGCTAAATTATTTCGCGTTTTGACGGACCAATTTGACCGGGTGAGTTCCATTCGACGCCCATTGCGCGACATAGATACTGCCAGCCGCATCGACATAAATATTGTGCGGGTGAATGAAGGTATTCCCCACTTGCTTCATGTCTTGGAGTTCGCCCTTGTCGTTATAGACGGGTGGAGTTCCGGCGACGTTGGACACCACTTTGTTGTTCTTATCCAAGATCGTGATGTAGCCGTTGAGGTTCGGCACATAGAGGTCGCTGCCCAAAATAAAGACGTCGCAGACTTCCGCGCCGGGCAATTTTTGCGAGTCGATGTAATCGCCGTCCAGGGTGAAACGCTTGATGGTGTGGTGACCGCGCGATGCGACCAACAGCATCGGCTTCTTCGGATCGCGTCGATCAATCACACCGCCATGTGGGGTGTTGAATTTATCCGCGGCGTCACCTTTTCCGCCGAAAGCGCGGATCAATTTGCCATCAGCGCCGTAGTGCATAATCATTGCTTGGCCGTAACCATCGAAGACGTAGAAGTCGCCCTTATCGCCGAATTCGATGTCGGTTGGCTGGTACTGACCCTTGGCGGTGTACGGAGGAACATTTTCTGGCCATTCCATCACGGCCACTTCTTTGCCGCTCATGGTGGTCTTAGTCACTTTATTATTCTGATGATCGGTCAACCACAGAAATTCTCCGGCGGGTTCTTGAACGATCGCCAAGCCGTGAACACCCGTGAAAGTGGTGCCCCACGTTTCGACCATCTTCCCTGATTTATCATAGATGATGACGTTATTGTTGCCGCCATTATTGACCATCACCACGCGACCTTTGCTGTCCATGCGCATGGCGTGACAGTCATTGAGCTTAATTTTTTCAGTACTGACATCGCCCCAACCGGCTTCGACTTTGTATTGGAAAGCACCTTGGCCAAGGAGCTCTCCCTCAGCCGCAGTGGCGATACCGATGGCGGACAAAGCGCTGATGATGGTAGCGCTCAGGAAAGTGAGGCGAAGGGTCATAGTGTTCCTGGGTTTGGTAAGCGTGGGTTGATAAGCAAAGCGGCAACAGAAGCCCGAAATGAAAAGATGCAGTGATGATGGCGGCGGCAGTCTTGTGACTGAGTGATCTGGGCCAAAGACCATACGCTTAGACGGTGTTTTTGTTTAGTACTCATGGAGTGGCGTCCATTGGCGTCCATTGGCGTCTAGGCCGCATAATCGTCGGCGTCTAGGCCGCATAATCGTCGCCTCTACGCATGACAACCATGACGATGACGCAGGACGCGTCGTTAGGCTTGCAGTGGCCGGCTTTCAGACCAGCGACTGCCATCCATGGCGAGCAATTGCCATGACATGCCCTCACGCGGGCTGATCCAAGTAACAAACATCACGCAGGTTTTGGCGAGCGGCAATTCATGCAACCATTCGACCGTCGTGCGTTCATTCATCTCAGGCAAA
>JAYVSL010000035.1:0-8483 GCA_043775355.1 Planctomycetota bacterium | reverse complement strand
CCATAAGTCCCGAAAATTTTTTCGGAGCTGAATGTCAAGTGCCAATTTGCAGAAAAACCCGGTAATTCATGGCATTTTGCCTAACGCAACGCCATTGCCTTTAGCTGGTCTGTTATCACCCTCTATACCAGGTTAGATTTTAAAATGCCAAAACTAAAATTATTTGGTGTTAAATGCTTATTTCACTGGACAAAATATGATGGTAAAAATCTTGGGATTGAAGAAATTATTTTCTTGGTCAAGGCCGCCAATGACAGGGACGCTTTTAAAAAAGCTCAGGCTCGTGCAAGAAAACAAGAATCTACCGCAAAGAAGAAGGGCGATTGGAATATAAAATTTATAAAAGAGAATATGGCTACCTATGAAATGTATGACAAGATAAGCGACGACTGCATCGAAGTTTATAGTCGCATTTTCACAAAGCGGCGATCGACTTCAAATGCATTGCGCGATTTAATGTAAAGACAACTCAAATCTAACCAGTCACTGCACGGGAGCGCGCCACGGATGTTTTCTTTTCCAAACAACACTTTCTCGCGCGCCCCGTGATCTCTACGTTAAAATGTAAAATGTATTCATTATTCAAACTGCGATAAAATGGCGATTGGCTAAGCACTATTGGTGTGAAAACGACTTTCCTAAGAATTTCCCACACTTCTATGCCTACGCACGTCCGGGCTACGCACGTCATTCGTTACCCCAAACGACACATGCACGGTTGGTGAGGTTCCCGCAGCTAAGCGGGCGTTGTCGGGTTTATCATCGAAGAATAAATGCGGCTTGAACGTGCGTAAAACGCGGTCTTTCGGCAGATCACCGATGAAGAAGGCTTCGTCGACGGTGACGCCCCATTCGCGCAGGGAGGCGATCACACGACGATCTGCTGGCGCACTGCGAGCGGTGATAATGGCGGTGCGAATTAACGGCTTGTGCGTAGCGTCGGCGACTTGGCGAGCGCGTTCGGCGGCTTGCACAGCGGCAACTTGCGTGAGCAGGCGTTGCAGCGGGCCTGGGGACAGCGGTAGCGCGGCGTTGGCGCGTTCGTTGGCGTGAAAACGTGCGAGTCCTTGTTCTTTATAAAAGCGTTCGCCAGCGTCATCGGCTAGCACGCCGTCGAAGTCGAAACCCAAGCGCAATTCTTCATCACTATCGTCGGTTACGAGTCCAGGCATGACCATACCGGCAGGATAACCGAGGGCGATGGCTTCGGCGACGTCGGCTTGGTTGGCGGATAGAAACAGGCTGGCCTCAAATAAATCGATGTGGTGATATGGCGGACGACCGCCGGTAAATACTGTGCGGCTGATCGCCAGGCGATGATGGTCAAGGGAATTGCGCACACGCACGCCGGTGTCGGGATCGTTGCGTGAAATTAATACCACCTCGACCAACGGCTGCGTCAGATCAGAACGATTCACCGTCAGCAAACGTCGGATGAAAGGAAAGGCGATGCCGGGCGCTAGAATCTCTTGCTCATGCTGACGTTGATAGGTGCGGTAGGCTTCGCGTCCTTGTTCACGAAATACGGCATCAGCAGCGCCGAGGTCGAAGACCGCACTCGAAGCAACGGCAATAGTCAGGTGTGGCGCAGGCATTTTCGGAACATAGGGCATTTAAAAATTTGGTCATAGGGACGGTTCGAACACGTTTGATCCAGAAAAATCTATCTCTGCGGCATTTCGTGTGGGCTCAATTTCCTGTGACAGCCAAAGAAGAAAACAAGGAACAGGAGGCGCGCAGACGCGGAGATCGGGAGAGATCGGGGGAGAGGAAGATGCTTGCCGGAGAGAATGAGCATTTTCCTCCTCTTGTCTCCGCGTCTGCGCGTCTCGTGTTCGATTTCCCCCCGCTTTGATAAACGCCAAGAACTGAAAAAGACCCACGCGAAACGCCGCAGAGCCAAAATCTCATGCGTCTCGGGCTTGCTAAAGATTTCGTGAAGATGGTGTGCTGAATTTCTCCGCCCGCTCCCAATCAAACCGCCAGTTGTCACCCAATCACAACCCTCATAGAACCCGCGCCTTCCTATCCGACTGTTGGAGTCTGCCATGCATGGCCACGAAAATGTCCGCGAGCACGAGCTACCTGAGTTAGTGGCGCGTAATACTCGTACTGGGCTGGTTTTATTTGCGCTTTATCTGGTGCTCTACGCTGGCTTCATGGGGCTGAGTACCTTTGCGCCAGGCGTCATGAAAATGCGACCCTTTGGCGGCATCAACTTGGCCGTGCTCTATGGTTTTGGCCTGATTCTCGCCGCACTCGTTTTGGCGATTATTTATCTCTACCTGTGTGGCCGCCCGGTCGCTGCTGTTCACTCACCCTCGCAATCCAAGGTTGGCTGATTCCATGGCCATCACGATTTTCCTTTTCTTTGTTGCCGTTGTTCTGGGCATTAGTTTCTTTCTTGGCGCTAAGGCGAAATCAGCGCAAGGTTTTTTCGCTGCCGGTGGCGGCGTGCCGTGGTGGGTGAATGGGCTCGCTTTCGCGGGTGACTACCTTTCCGCCGCGTCATTCCTTGGTATTTGCGGGATGATTGCTTTTTACGGCTATGATGGCTTCCTTTATTCTATTGGGTATCTCGCTGGCTGGATCGTCGCGTTGTTCGTTATCGCCGAACCGTTGAAGCGCCTTGGGCGTTTCACTTTTGCTGATGCGCTCGACAGCCAATTTAATTCACGTGGCATCAAGTTCGCCGCTGCGATCAGCACGTTGGTGGTATCGATCTTTTACCTCATCCCACAAATGGTGGGCGCAGGTGCTTTGATCAAACCATTGTTGGGCTGGGATCATTGGATGGGCGTTACGGCGGTTGGCGGCGTGGTTATCGTCATCGTCGCGACGGCTGGCATGGTGAGCACCACCTGGGTGCAATTCATCAAAGGTGGCTTGCTGGTTCTGCTCTGCACGCTGATGACGTGCATGATTTTGAATCGCGGTTTGACCACCAAAGTTCCGGAAGGTGCGCATGCATTCCGCACTGCTCCTGCTAGCGACATCACTGGTGCTGCTGGCGTAGAAGTGCTGCCCGACAGCGACGGCTGGAAAGACAAAGCGTATGTGCGAGTCAAAAGCGCTGACGGAAACGTGGCGATTTGGCGCAAGGCCGGAATGAAAGGTCATGAAGGCGAGGTCTTATCTGAGACGCAGTCCGTCATCGTAACCGCTGACAAAAAGACTCTTATCAACGGCAAAGAAGGCGGCGCTCTGTTGCCTGTCGGACACGTCGCGAAGCTGCCTGATGGCAAAGAATCAACCGGTGCACTTGATCCGTTGGAATTCTTGCGCGTCTTCCAAGACAGCGACATCGTCCAGTGGAAAAAAGAGCAGTGGAAAAAAGAGCCGGATGCTACCGGGGCGAATGGCGAATCGACCACGGTTTATTACCAACAGATATCAACTGGCGCCTCGCTGTTGACCGCTGGTGGCAGCGCAACTTTTTCTGGCCTACGCAGCGATAGCACCGTGGCGAAAATCGATTTCCTTTCGCTGATGCTAGCGCTGTTTCTGGGCACGGCGTCGTTGCCGCATATTTTGATCCGCTATTACACCGTGAAAGATCAAGTAAGCGCGCGCAAAAGCACCATTCTTGGCATCGCTTCGATTGGCTTCTTCTATGTGTTAACGCTCTATTTGGGTCTGGGTGCCATGACCAGCGGAACGCTTCCGGTAGATTCGACCGGCAGCAACATGGCTGCGCCGCTGTTGGCGAAGAGCTTTAATGAACTGCTGTTCGCTATTATTTCCGCCGTCGCCTTCACCACCGTGCTGGGCACGGTCAGCGGTTTGATTATGGCCGCGAGCGGTGCGGTTGCTCACGATTTAGCGACCAATCTTTTCAAGCTCAACATGAATGAAGAGCGTCAGGTACGCGTGGCGAAATTATCCGCCGTGGTAGTCGGCCTGATCGCCATCGCCCTGGGCATCGTCTTTAAAGATCTCAACGCGACCTTCTTGGTAGCCTGGGCGTTCAACATCGCTGCGTCAGCGAATCTACCCGCGCTGGTGATGTTGCTGTTCTGGAAAGGCACCACCAAGCAAGGCATCACCTGGGCTATCATGGTCGGGATGATCGCCTCATTAGGCTGGGTACTGGGCAGCAAAGAGGCAATGGAGTTCGTCTATCACTATCCAAAAATTGAAGCGGCAGCGAATGCCATCGTGCCGTTCAGTCAGCCTGCGATTATCACGGTGCCGCTCGGCTTCTTGGTGTTGATCGTGGTGTCACTGCTGACCAGACATACGGGAACGGCGAAAGTGCTGGCGAAAAAATAACGGCACGGCCGCGTTCAGTGTCTCCATCACGGTTGTCTTCATCGCGGTCTTTACATTCGCTGCATGCCGCATCCTTGGCGGATTGAGGTCGAGCGCTATGGTTCTGCTCGCGCACAGATGGGAGATGATCATGGACCACAATCGACCGCGTTTCCCCGATCAAGACATCGTTTTGGTCGTACGTAACCCACACCGTGCTGGAGCCCTGGGTAAACTACTGAGCGCAATCGGCGAGGCTGGCGCACTGGTCGGAGATCTGACCACGCGTTCCGTTTCACCATACCACAGCATCCGCGAAATTACCGTGTCGGTTTACGATGATGATCACTTGTTACAGGTGCTTGCGGCCATTCGTGCCAACACCGAAGCCGAAGTTATCGAAACCTGCGATCTGGTGTTCGCGCGTCACCAAGGTGGGAAGATTCATTGTGGACGTAAACAAGACATCAAATTGTTATCAGACCTGCGTTATATTTACACCCCAGGTGTCGCGCGAATCTGTCGCGCCATTCAACGTGATCCAACCAAAGCATTAGAGCTAACCGGCATCGGTAACAGCGTTGGTATTTTCACCAACGGCACACGCGTATTGGGCCTGGGTGATATCGGCCCACTTCCTGCCATGCCGGTGATGGAAGGAAAAGCGGTTATTTACGATCAGTTTGTTGGCATTAGCGCGGTACCGATCCTGATTGATACGAAAGATCCGGAAGAATTCATCGACACCGTCGTCAGAGTCGCGCCGACCTTCGGCGGTATTCACCTTGAAGACATTCGCATGCCAGATTGTTTTCGTATTGAAGACGAACTTATTCGCCGACTGAATAAACCCGTCATGCACGACGATCAGCATGGAACCGCCACCGTCTTATTGGCTGCGGTGCTCACCGCACTGCGGCATACCAATCGCGATGGTCGCCGTGATTTCATCTGCGCTCAAATTGGTTTGGGCGCTGCGGGCTTCGGTATCGCCAAACTATTGATTCAGGCGGGCTTCCGCGTCATCGGTGTTGACCGCAATGAATCGGCTTGCGCGCGTATGCAAACCTTCGGTGGCGACATCGCTACGTTGGAAGACGCCATGGCCAGTGCGGAAATTATTATCGCCACGACTGGCGTGGTCGGCTTGATTAAACCGAACATGATTCGCAAAGGTCAAATTATCTTGTCGCTGTCGAATCCGATCCCTGAAATTTTCCCGGAAGAGGCTCTCGATGCTGGCGCGGCCTATGCCGCTGATGGCAAAAGTGTTAACAATGCGCTCGCTTATCCTGGGCTGTTTCGCGCCGCTCTTGATGGTCGCCGAAAAGCGATCACGCCAGCGATGAAAATCGCCGCTGCGCGCGCCATCAGCTCATTAGCAGGTTCAGACGAACTAGTGCCCAGCCCACTGAATCCACAGGTCCATACGGCCGTTATTGCGGCAGCGACTGACGCATTCCGCCGCGAAGACAGCAAAGGGAAGTAGATCGCTGTCCGGATGGAGGCAAATCTGACGTCATGTGATGAACCCTGGAGGGTCTTGCCATGATCACGTCGCTCTTGCGATCCCTTGTCCTGAGTGCGCTTGCTGTGGTGTTGATCGCCGGCGAACCACCAACCGCCACGTCTTGGGAAGCCTTCAAGGCTACCAACGTCGATACCTTGGTTGCTTTTATTACCGTTGGTAATGACAACGGCGGTGACAAAGGCGGATCTTTAGAATTAGATGTGCGCCAAGAAGCCGCCGTGTTTGCCAGAAAAATTGATAGCAAATCAGCCAAACTAAAAAATCTTTTCGCCCGCAAACGCGTGATGACGGCCGAAGAGGCCACCGCCGACAAAGTTTTACGCGCGACGGTGACCGCGCGCGAAAAATCTCGGCTGGCAGCGGAAGCTGCAACCAAAAACGATACGGCGCTCACTTCCCCTGAGGCCAGTAACGTGGCCGAAGAATTCGAACATCTGCGGCAGCGAATTCTCAATGAACAACTCGCTTTTGCGCTGCGCATCTCGCTTGACCCTGACGACCAACCATCGGTGGTCCTGCGCAAAAGTATTTTACTGCAAATTAAAAACTTCGTTGGGCAAACCCGCTGGGCGTGGGAAAAAGCGTTCAAAGATCGCGTGGAACGCGCCTTGTCAGCAAAATATGAACCGTGGAATTTTACCTGGGTTTGCGCCAAAGATGGTTGGGGAGAACTGACCTTAGCTCAAGACGGTCAGGCCGTGAAAGGCCGATGGCGCAATGGAACGCTCACCGGACAAATGAAGGGTCGCCACCTGGAAGGGACTTGGCAGGGCACCAATGACAAAGGCACCAGTGAAAAAGGTACGTTCACTTTCACCCTTGGGGGAAACGACGATCTCTTCGATGCGCGCATCGCAGGCGACGTTGGTGAAGCCAAACACTGGAACGCGCTGCGCAAAGATGCAGCAGATGCTCTGACGACCAGCAAAGAAATTGAAGAGCCAGAAACGAAACCGGAAGCCCAGCCCGAGCCAGAAACGAAATCGGAGCCGTGAAAGCGGCTAGGCGACTGTCTGGAAAGGCAATTTTAACAGGAGGACGCAGAGGCGCAGAGCAATCATAAGATCGTAGGCGAGCGGAAAAGACCACGATTTTCCGTCGAGTGATGCTTGCTGAAGCCTTGGCCGAGATGTATGGCGTTGAGGTACGTGCGCTCAATCAGGCCGTCAAACGCAACCAAGAACGATTTCCTGATGACTTCGCCTTTCGGCTAACGACTGACGAGGCTGCCGTCTTGAAATCACAACTTGTGATTTCAAGTTCAGGCATTCATGGAGGGGCGCGTCGAGCATTGCCGATGGCTTTTACGGAACAGGGCGTGGCGATGCTCTCTGGGGTGTTGACCAGTTCTCGAGCGGTGGCTGTGAATGTCGAGATCATGCGAGCCTTCGTGCAGATGCGGCAGATTCTGACTGCCAATGCTGACCTTGCCCGCAAACTCGCCACCCTCGAAGCCACGTATAACAAGCAATTCCAGGTTGTGTTTGAAGCCATTCGACAATTGATGACAGATCAGGACACGGCAAACGGAAGAAAGCAAAAAGTAGGATTCAACCTCAAGTAGGCAATAAACGACAAGCCTTACGCCAATCCCGTCTGCTTCAGCAACGCCTTAGGCGAAGGCTCGCGGCCGCGAAATTGGCGGAAGACTTCCAATGGATGGCGGCTGCCGCCGAGTGCTAACACGGTGTCGCGGAAACGGCGGCCGGTCGCTGCGACCGCTTTAGCTTCGTCTAAGCCGGCGTCTTCAAAGGCTCCGAACGCGTCGGCGCTGAGCACTTCAGCCCATTTGTAACTATAATATCCAGCCGCATAGCCGCCGGCGAAAATGTGGCTGAAGCCGCATAAAAAGCGGTCTTCTAGCAACGGTGGCAACACGGTGTTCTGAGCGGCTACGCGGCGCTGAAATTCGACTACGCTTTCTTTTCCTGCCGGATCAAAGCGGTGATGTAGTTCCAGATCGAGCGCGGATAAATACACATGACGTGCCATCATGCTGCCGGCGCGATACGTGCGCGCGGCGACCAGCTTGTCGAATAATTCGCGTGGGAGTGCAGCTCCCGTTTGCCAGTGCCGCGCCAATCCAGGTTGTGCGGGCGTTCCCAGTACGGTTGCTGCGTGATAACACCAATTCTCCATAAATTGGCTGGGTAATTCGACGGCGTCCCATTCGACATTATTGATACCTGCGGCTTCCATGTATTCGACACGCGTCAGCATGTGCTGCAAGCCATGACCAAATTCATGGAACAAGGTTTCGACTTCGCGGAAAGTCATCAGCGATGGAACGTCACCTACTGGCGGCGTCTGGTTACAGACCAAGTACGCCACCGGTAATCGCCATGCGCCATCGTTTAAACGTTTGCGATCCAGTGCATTGTCCATCCACGCGCCACCCCGCTTATCTGCCGGACGACTAAATGGATCCAAATAAAACGCGGCGATGTCGCGACCGCTCTCATCTGCGATACGAAAAAAACGCACGTCTGGATGCCATACTGGTACCTCGCCATCCGCCGCACGCACGGTGATGCCGAAGAGCCGTTGCGCGATGGTGAACATGCCATCAAGCACGCGCGGCAGAGCAAAATACGGGCGCAATTCTTCGTCGGTGTAGCGATAACGTTGTTCGCGCTGACGCTCAGCCCAGAAGCCCATGTCCCAATGGGCCAATACTAAACCTGCATCACCGCTTTGCTGG
>JAYVSL010000034.1:0-70858 GCA_043775355.1 Planctomycetota bacterium | reverse complement strand
CTCGTCACCATCCGACGTTTTGTCCTCAACCTCCTGCGCCTCGAACCCAGCGACAAAGGCATCAAAAGACGCAGGAAAATCGCGGGCTGGGACCATAATAACCTCATCCAGCTCCTCGCCAGAATAGCCACGCCCGTGTCACACGAGGGGTAATGCAATTGCCCTGGGGCTTGCCCAACGGGCCCCACCACGGGCAGGATGCCCGTGTCACCGATTTTCCTGTGGCACGGGCAGCTTGCCCGTGGTCTAAAGCGGCAATGCCCTGAGCTGATGCGCTCAGTACGAGATGCTCTTAATCTTAAATTTGATCTCGCCAGCAGGGGCGTGAACAACGACCGTGTCGCCCAACGCTTTGCCGACCAATGCCGTGCCCATGGGGCTTGAAGTCAGGATCTTATTTTCCAGCGCATCATCTTCGCCTTCGCCGACCAACTGCCATTCTTCGATGCTCTTGTCTTTGAGATCTTGCAATTTGATCTTCGCACCGAACGCGACTTTGCTGGTGTCGATCATGCTTTCATCGACTACCACGGCGCGCGACAGTTTGCCTTTGAGGTCAGTAATACGGGCGTTAATCATGCCCATTTCTTCGCGAGCCGCGTGGTATTCTGCGTTTTCACGCAGGTCACCTTTTTCACGGGCGTCAGAGATCGCCTTGGCGATCTGCGGCACGCGCGAGGTCAGTTCATCAAGCTCAGCTTGGATCTTTTTTTTGCCTTCAGCGGTAACTGGAATGCTGCTCATGGCGAAAGTCCCGAATGGTGAATGCGTGTGGCGAGTCGAAGCGGCAGAAGAAAACGGTAAGATCTGAACAAACAAAGTGTTCAACGTAAAAAATCAACGCAGGTCACTGACCTGCGTCTTTCATCTACGTCTCACTGGGGTTGGAGGCGGCCCTTGCCGACTGCCAACGCCAGATGGCGCAGCATTGATTCGGTCGTCGGGAAGTCAACGCAGGCATCGGTGATACTTTGGCCGTAAGTCAGTTGGCTGCGGTCGGGCGGAATGTTCTGTCGTCCTGCGACCAAATGGCTTTCGACCATCACCCCAGCCACGTGCGGCGAGCCGTTGCCGATTTGGTCAGCCACGTCAGCAATCACCAAGGCTTGGCGAGTGTGATCTTTGCCAGCGTTGTCGTGGCTACAGTCGACCATCACCCGCGGGCAAAGACCACGCTCCGCACAAGCTCCGGCGGCCAATGCGACTTGGTCGGCGGTGAAATTAGGCCCATTTTTACCGCCTCTCAGGACCAAATGACTGTCAGGATTTCCCGTTGTGGCGACCATGCTGACACGACCATCACGATTGATGCCGAGAAAACGATGCGCATGACTGGCCGACAACATCGCATTGGTGGCAGTGCCAAGGCTGCCATCGGTGCCATTTTTAAAGCCAACCGGCATGCTGAGCCCGGATGCCATTTCGCGGTGGGTTTGACTTTCGGTGGTGCGTGCCCCGATGGCGGTCCAACTAACCGCATCAGCGACATATTGCGGTGTAATGGGATCAAGCAATTCCGTCGCGGCGGGCATGCCCATAGTGGCTAAATCGATCAGCAGCCGGCGACCCAAACTGAGGCCGGTATTCATATCGTGAGTGCCATCCAGATGCGGATCGTTGATCAGTCCCTTCCAGCCGGTGGTCGTACGTGGTTTTTCGAAATACACCCGCATGACGATTTCCAACCGCTGAGCGAGTTCCTGGCGCAAGGTCGTTAAGCGCCGAGCGTATTCGTGCGCAGCGGCGATATCGTGAATCGAGCACGGTCCGACAACGACGAGCAGGCGTTGATCATCGCCGCTCAAAATACGGCGAATTGCGCTGCGCGCGCTGATGACGGTGGCCGAGGCGGCCTCGGTCATGGGATATTGGCGGCGCAAATCAGCTGGCGAAATAAGCGGGCTGGTGTCGTTCACGTGGAGGTCGTCGGTTGGGTGCATAAGGTGGGTCCGATAACGAAAAAACCCCAGGTCCAGTGGACCAGGGGTTCGTGGGCAAGCATCAAGCAAGCCGCGTCCCTAGTCTGGGCGTGGGGGGTAATATCCGGTAAACCAAAAGGAGTGACGCATGGTCGGCATTCTCAAACGGAGAGGCCGCATGCCAGAGAGCAAACGCAACGGGCTTGGCAGTGATTCATCCGGCGTCACTGGTCGCCGCTTCGCTAGCAACCAGGCGAAAGCGCTCACGCAGGCCCTCGACGGCTTTCGTTTCAACGGCTTTTGCCGCCTGTTTTAAAGCATGAAACACCGCGACGCGATCGCTGCGGCCGTGACCGATGATGGTTACGCCATCAACGCCCAGCAGAAAGCAGCCACCGACGTTACGCCAGTCGATACGACGGCGAACACCGGCAAATGCGGGTTTGCACAGCAGACCACCAAGCTTGGTGAAGAAACCGCGCATGATTTCTTCTTTGATGATTCGTCGCAGGCCGACCTCCAGGCCCTCACATGATTTCAAAACGATATTGCCGGTGAAACCGTCGCAGACGACGACGTCGACATTGGCCGAAAAAATGTCGTGGCCTTCAACGTAACCAATTAAATTCACATTGGTCTTGCGCAGCAGTTCCAGCGTTTCGCTGGTTAATTCCGTGCCTTTGCCATCTTCTTCGCCATTGGAAAGCACGCCAATTTTAGGATTGGTTACGCCATAAACGTTGGTGAGAAATGCCGCCGACATCACCGCAAATTGGGCGAGATGCTCAGGCTTGCCAACACTGTTAGCGCCCGAATCGCAAATCCAGGTGCTACCGCTGGGCTTGGGCAGTGGCGTCAGAATTCCAGCGCGTTTAACGCCGGGAATACGACGCAGATGCAATTGTGCCGCAGCCACGCTACAGCCGGTATTGCCGCACAAGACCATGGCGTCGGCTTTACCTTGCTTAACGAGCTGAGCCGAACGATTCATCGAATCGTTCGGCTTATCTTTCAGCGCCTGAATTTTTTCGCCCATGCCAATGACATCGGGCGCATGTTCGATCACAACATTGGTCAGCGTGCAGCTCTCAGCTTTGAGGCTTGCAGCGATGTCGGCCTCACGACCAACCAAAACCACGGTGTGGTCAGGAAATGCACGAGCATAGTCAATGCCTCCACGCACCATTGCGCGTGGAGCATCATCTCCGCCCATGGCATCCAGGGCCAAACGCATTCGGATCAGGCCTTGTCGGCGTCGCCGGAACCTTGTTCATCATTCTTGAACAACACCTGGCGACTGCCGTACATGCCGGTACGCAGATCGACGTGGTGCGGACGGTGCAGGCTCTTGGTTTTGCTGTCGAGGCTGATGCCTGGAACGGTCAAGGCTTGGTGAGACTTGCGCATGCCCTTACGGCTGGGGCAGACGCGACGTTTAGGAACAGCCATGATGACCTCTGAAGTGACAGGTGACAGGAAACCGAATCGACCCAGCGAAGAACCTGGGTATTTACGAAAGGGCGCGAACCCTAGGAAGCATCATTCGTGTGTCAAGGTGATCAGGCGCAAATTCATGGCCGCTAGAGGCTTCGGCGTCCTGACTTGCGGCAGCTTGAGCGTTAACAAGCTCGCGACTTCCAGCGAGCCAGTTATGCCCGAGTTTTTTAATCAAAACGTCATCGATTTGTTCTCCACTTGGGGTCCACCGATTTTGTGGTTGAGCGGGGCCGTTGCGGCTGGTTTGGTGGTCGAGCGCGTAGCCATGGCCCGTTTGCGAGCATGGAGCGAATCATCGGAGTGGGCCTACGACAACATTATCATTGCTGGCGTCAAAGGGCTGGCGTTCTTCTGGTGCGTGTTGCTGGGGCTCTTCATGGCCACGCAATGTTTGGTGCTACGCCTGGAATGGCAGGCGATGGTGTCAAAGACCCTGATCGTTGCGCTGATGTTCTCGCTCACGGTGGCGACCGCACGCGTGGTTGGCGGGCTGCTGGCGTACAATGCCAAGCGTTCCGGCGGCGCGGTGGCGTCATCGATTATCACCAATCTTGCGGCGGTGGTCATCTACATGCTCGGCTTCTTGGTCATTCTCGATTCCGTGGGCGTGCAGATTACGCCGATTTTGACCGCCTTAGGTGTCGGCGGCCTAGCGGTCGCGTTGGCGTTGCAGGATACCTTGAGCAACCTATTTGCTGGACTGCAATTGGTCGCATCGAAAAAAATAAATATTGGCGACTATGTGCGCCTCGACAACACCGACGAAGGCGTCATCACCGATCTGACCTGGCGTTATACTACCGTTTGCACGTTGGCGGGAAATCTGGTGATTGTGCCAAATGCGAAATTGAGTTCGGCGATCGTGACGAATTATTCGTTACCGCAGTCAGAAATTCTCGTTTCGGTGCCGATCGCGGTGGCCTATCGCAGTGACCTTGATTGTATTGAGCGCATCAGCATTGAGGTCGCTCAGGACATTCAAACCACCGTGATCGGCGCCGTGCGAGATTTTCAGCCAGTGGTTCGTTTTACCGCGTTTGGCGAATCGAGTGTGAATTTCAACTTGGTACTCCGCGCGACCAGTTTCGAACAGCAATACTTACTGCGACATGAACTGATCAAACGCCTGCACGCGCGTTTTGCCGCTGAAAGCATCGAGATTCCCTATCCCACCCGCACGCTGCACCTCAAAAGCTCCATTCAGGTGCCGACCTGATGTCTGATCGCTATAGTCGTCAAGAACGTTTCGCGCCCATTGGATTTGCTGGGCAAGCCAAGCTCGCAGCGTCGCGCGTGGCGATCATTGGCTGCGGCGCTCTGGGCACGGCGATAGCGGAACAACTCTGCCGCGCAGGTGTTGGCTATTTACGCCTGATTGATCGTGACTTTGTGGAGTGGAGCAATCTGCAACGTCAGTCGCTCTATAGCGAAGAAGATGCTCGGCAGTCTTTGCCCAAAGCCGTCGCTGCCGCCGCGCGTCTGCGGGTGGTAAATAGTTCCTGCACCATTGAACCCATGGTTGAAGATTTACGCGCTGCGAACGCGGTGAATTTACTGACGGGTGTCGATCTGGTGCTTGATGGCTGTGATAATTTTCCAACGCGACATTTGGTCAACGAAGCGTGTTGCCAACTGCGCACGCCATGGATTTATGGCGCCTGCGTTGGTTCCTATGGTTTGTCAGTTGCGATTATCCCGGGTGAAACGCCATGCCTGCGCTGCTTGCAAGACGAGCTACCAAACGCCGGTGAAAGTCCGACCTGCGACACCGCCGGTATTATTTCACCAGCAGTGCACCTCGTCGCCAGCTGGCAAGTTGCGGAGGCGCTCAAAATCCTGGTTGGTGATCGCGCATCAGTACGGCGCGAAATGTGGGCGAGCGATGTATGGCGCGGAACATTTCAGCGCCTGTGCATGGAAAACTGGCGTCAGCCCGGCTGCGTGGTGTGCGGAAATACACCGAGCTTTCCCATGCTCACCGCAGGCGATGAGGCCGTGGTGGTGCTATGCGGACGTGACGCCGTGCAGATTAGGCGCAGCGGAGTGGACCTGAATGCATTGACGAAAACCGTGGGGCCATGTTTGCGCTTAGCCAATGATTACTTGGTGCGCTGGCAAGATGGCCCGTTGACCGCCACCTGTTTCAAGGATGGCCGAGTCATCGTCCAAGGTGTCGCTGACGCCGCAGCGGCGCGGACGTTTTGTGATCGTTGGCTGGGATAACAGGCGAAATGTTCAGGCGGCACTGCGGTGTTCCTGCGTCTTGTTGAGCAGGGATGACCACCTGGGAATGAGAACCGCTCGAAGCTCGATTCATATTCCCAGGTCAGGAATCTTATACTGGATTTTTGCTAAACTCATTATCGATGCTCCGCCAGATCCCGCGTGGATTGGTGTTTTGTAATTCAGCCGGGAGCAATTCTTGCGGCGCGTTCTGGAAACACACGGGGCGAACAAAGCGTTCGATCGCGGTCGTACCAACTGACGTGCTGCGCGAATCCGTGGTCGCAGGATACGGTCCGCCGTGCACCATTGCCGAACAGACTTCGACGCCGGTCGGAAAGCCATTCCAGAGCAAGCGACCAACGCGTTGCGTCAGCGCATCAGCCAGTGGGCCAGCGGTGGCGAGGTCGGACGCAGCGGCGTGAATGGTGCCAGTCAGTTGGCCGGGCAAGACGCGGGCGACGGCTTCCATTTCCGCCAGCGAAGCGCATTCCACCAGAATGGATGACGGTCCGAATACTTCTTCACGCAAATGCGCATCAGCCAAGAACACCGCCGCGCTGACGCGGAATAAACGCGCGCCAGCTTGCGTGCGTTTGGGATCTGCGGCCTGCGTCGCTTGTGCGGCGATGGTGACGCCCGTGCGTTTACCCAGCGCATTGACACCAGCTTCGTAACGCGTGCGGATGCCGTCATAGAGCATGGTTCCAGGCGCAGCGGCAGTGACCAGCGCGCCAGCATCGGCAAGAAAAGTATCAAGCTGCGCTGATTTCATTGCCACCACGGCACCAGGGTTGGTGCAGAATTGGCCGACGCCCATGGTCAATGAACCAACGAAACCTTCAGCGATGGCTTTGCCGCGTTCGGCGAGCGCACCAGGAAGAATAAAGACCGGATTAATGCTGCCCATTTCGCTGAAAACAGGAATCGGCACCGGACGTGCGGCCGCAGCATTATAAATCGCGCGACCAGCTCCGAGTGAGCCGGTAAAGCCGACCGCGGTAATCAACGGATGCTGCACCAGCGCCATGCTGACGGCGGTATCCACCGCGTGAATCAGGTTGATGGTGCCCGCTGGCAGACCACAGGTGGCGATCGCTTTGGACACTGCGTGCATCACCATTTCAGAAGTCCCAGGATGTGCCGGGTGCGCTTTCAACACCACCGTGTTGCCGCCTGCCAAAGCCGAAGCGGTATCGCCCCCAGCCGCAGAAAACGCCAACGGAAAGTTCGATGCGCCATAAACCAACACTGGGCCGATGGGCATTAACATGCGGCGAATATCAGCGCGCGGCAGCGGCTTGCGTTCAGGTTGGGCGCGGTCGATGCGCGCATCGACCCACGAACCTTCGCGAACCAAAGTGGCGAAAGCGCGCAATTGGCCAGTGGTGCGACCACGTTCGCCGACCAGACGAGCTTCAGGCAGACCGGTTTCGCTTTGCGCACGTTTGATCAGCGCTTCGCCAAGCGCGTCGATTTCGCTGGCGATCGCCTCTAAAAAAGTAGCACGCTGTTCACCGGTGGTCCGGCGATAGGTGACGAATGCTTCTGACGCAGCGGCGGCGGCACGATTGGCATCGCCGAGCGAGGCCTCATGAAAGGTCGGCGTCAGCGCCGTCGCCGTCGCCGGATCAATCGCGGTGAATGTTTTGGCTGAGGTCGCTTCCGCGCGTCCAGCGATCATATTTTTGCCGTGCAGATCCATGTAAACTCCGAATGAAATGTGAAGGTCAACGTTCTCACCGCCGTAGGCAAAGGTCAGAACGTAAATCCAGGGGTGCGAAACGTAGGACCAGGACACCGCAGGCGCAACCATGGCACCTGCGGCGGCGGGCAGGGGCGGGCAGGGGCGGGCAGGGGTCTGTCCTCGTAAACTCCTCATCCGATTCAACTCTCTGTTCGCCACCGCAGCGAAACCACCCAGAAGACCGCTTAAACGGCAACAAAAGAGTCCTTGGTCAAAATGCCGTCGTTTCACTGAGGAAGTTGGGATTTCTACGGCTTTTTCAGTTTTCGGTTTTACAGAAAGATGTCATCAACGGTGGTTATGTTTTGCTCGCGGACCAATGCTCGGCGCGGCTTTGTGCTTTGGTCATTTTTGACACCAGGGCCGCACTTGCATCTGGCGAACGCGGAAGTGCTTCTATCAATTTGCCAAATGAGTGGACGTCAGCCTGGTATTGTTTGCATTGACGCTGGTACGTGCGGCGAGTCTTGGTGCAAACCAGCGTTTGCGGGGAACCGTTTGTGTCGGTCACATAGGTCATGTCGAGGTCACGCTGATTGATGACATCCTGAAGATGCTGGCGGCGATCTTGGCGCATGCGGAAACGGCCGACCTGAGACTTGGCATCGCCAGCGAAGGTGTCCAACGCGTTGCAGTCTTCGCACGCACACGCGGGCTTCACGTTTTGTTGCCAATCCGTGGGCGCCGCTGGCGGATGCTCGCTGCGCTCAAGGATGAATTGTCCGGCGTGCATCCAGAGCCGCAGAAAGGCGTTGTCGTTCGAGGGATCTTGCGCCTGGCGTGGGTGCAGAAGTGTGAGCGCAGGAACGATGACCTTGCCCGGATCAAACACGGTGGGACGAGCCACGATGTTGGTCACCGCTGTTTTGCGCAACGCACCGATTTCAAGAGTGCGGAGCGCGTTGAGCAAGTCGGCCACCAGCGTGGCGTTGACTGGCTTTGCCTGGGTCGGTGGTTGCCAATGAGAGTAAATCGATTTTTGTTCGTCATCGCCTTCTACGTTGAGCAGACCATCGACTATCGCCGCTGCCATGTCGTGAAAAGCGGCAGCCCAATCTTCGGTTGGTTTATTGCGATGATCGCGCAACAAACGTCGCAAGAGGTCTACGCAGGATCCAGATACGCGAGTCATTTTTTTACTCAATAACGCGGCGAATAGTCTGCCCGCCGTTTGCGGAGTTAGCAACTGCGCATGGGCAGTTAATGCCACGTTTTCAGTTCCATCGTATTCGCGGGTCACCAAGCCGCCGACGAAGCGTTGCAGCAAGGCCGCATCGCCAAGCTGACCGAGCGCGTCAAGCATCGTTGCTCGGCACGGCATCGCATGCGATTGCCTATAAGCCCGGTGTTCAGACGGTTTCTCCCACGCATCAAGGACGCGAGTAGCAAGCGCGATGGCTTGCGTACGCGCTGTGGGAAGTGCGGAGGACGCGCTACACGCTTTAATTTGGTCCTGCAAATAAGGCATGACCGCGCCCACGCTGGCTTGGAACAGCACTTCCGCAAAACGTTCTTGCGGCCAAAAAATTAAGGCCGCTCGATGATACGATCGTTCGAAACTCGCGCCTTCGTTGCCGGTCGCCTCGGTAAGCCGCTGTTTGTCCGGCGCTTCGTTGTCGAGCGCGCCTTGCGGCAATAATTCACCCTCACCAAGAGGAATCCGACCGAATTCTACGCGGTGATCGTGTGCGTCCACCCAATGATCCACATAACACGAGGAATCATGAACGTCGACGATCTCGATATCGTCGTTGCTGACGTTTTCTTCGCTCTCGTCATCGTCGTCGTCATCGTCATCGCCCCAGCTGCGTGAACGACCTCTGGAACGGTAGTCGTTGTAATATGATTCCGCTGAGCCGGATTCTTCGATGTGAACGATTCCGAGATGCATGACCCAACGTGCCTGCGCCGCTGCTTGCAAAAGCACTTTGGCGCGTGCCGCGTCGGCATTTTTTAATCCGGAAAATGACAGGCCATCCGGACTGTACTGATGTTCCAACAGCCAAACAATTTTCGCTGGTGCCTGAGGTGCTGCCATCGCTTCGGTAAGGCGCTTCGCCGTCGCCGCCACTTCCGCGTTGTAGAGCGGCGCGCTCATGGTTGAGTGACCAGCCTTTGGCCTGCGAGCCTGGACCAAATTGTAGACCAGGCAAACCCGGTTTCCCTTGACGATAGGACGCACCTCATGCTGACAGTCCGCATAAAATGCGATAAAAGCCAACTCGGACATGTCAGTCGCGCTGACGTCCACCGTCACTTCTTGTCCAGCGTGATGGATGACCAATTCGCCACCACTATGCACCGAGGGCAGCACGACGACTAACGTACCGAACATGCCGTCAGACTTTTCCGTGTCGCGATGCGCGGCGAAGAACGCGCCCTGATCATAGATCAGCATCTTGTACAATTCCGCCGACACCGCCGTGGTTTCGCAGCCTAAACCCACGGCGACCTGAGCGACAATATCCTGCAACGTCATCGCCCACGACTTGCCGCCAAGCTGCACCTGCTTCGGCGATAATTGCCACACTTTACGCACCGACGTGTCGACCAACGTTTGCTCGCCCAGGCCATACGGCGCGAGTTCGGCCTGCTGAATCAGCTCTCGAATCTGCGCTTGCAGCACGGGAAAAGATAGCCTCCCAACGCCGTCCACCTCGACCTTCGGCATGGGTACTTCCACGGTTCCATGCACGAAAAAATCTCCTGGCCGCTGCACCTTCGCGAGCAATTTTTCCAGCGACTTAAGACCCTGATGATAGGTGACGTGAATGGCTGGATTGGTCATACGCGCCCTTATGGGAATGCTGATCCGCGAGCAATGAACGACCAAGCCGCGCATCGGCCCTGACGCTGATGACAGACGAACGACGTGCAGGGACATTCCGTGTCCCACCATACCTCGCGAATAAGGCATGTCGGTAGAGTGTAAAAAGGCTGCGTCGCGACGTGCGCAAACAAAAAAAGCCCTTCGACATTGCTGCCGAAGGGCCGTCATTTCACTGTGGTCGGACCGACAGGATTTGAACCTGCGACTTCTGCGTCCCAAACGCAGCGCTCTAGCCAAGCTGAGCTACGGTCCGTTGTGAGGCGCGGAGTGTTGCAATCACTTGCCCGCCGTCCAGTACCAGAAATTTGTCAGGCTGGGCAAGCCGAAATGAGGGGGGGTAGAGGTTGGAATGGAGGTGTTGTCAAGGCTTTGGGCGTGGTTTCGCAAGGATGAATGGCAGCGCTTACCAGACCGTGCGATGCGCGCGTATTTGTACGGTAAACGCCGTCCAATGCTTGCGATTATGCTAGCCGAAATTTGGTTCCGCGAGGTATCATTTCAGCAGAAGAATCCGGCTCGCACACCTTGTCATCAAGGAACTGCGCTGAATGGATTCTCGACTGTTTCTGTTGAGCCATTTCCCCGCCATCGGGGCACACGCGCTGGTAATTGGTTGGCTGGTGGCTCGTTCCACCACGGCTGACCATGGAGCGATGGGCCATGTTACAGGGGCTGAAAACTTCCGGATTTTTTGCTGCGATGCTGACGCTCGCAGGCTGCGCCAGCTATCGGCCTGAACCACTGCATCCTGCGGTGGAGTTGCAGACGCTGAAAGAACGTACTGCTGAATTGTCGATGCCGAGCACGATCAACGCTGCTGGTGGACAACTCGCTGGGTATCATCCCGAAGATGGTTTGAATGAGGCCGAGCTGGTGATGGCAGCGTTGTCGTTTAATCCTGCACTGCGTGAAAAGCGCTATGAAATCTCGCGTATTAATGGTTTGGATCTTTTAGGCATGGTGCGATTCAAGCCTGAATTACAGGTCAACATTGATCGCGCGACCGTCGGTGTAGCGACTGATAGCGATATGCTTTATACGTTGATAATTCCATCTCTGCGTCAGGCGTGGCGTGACGATGATGCGGCTCGGCGAGAGCAGTCGCGCGCAGAAATGATGGCGGCAGAAGCGCAGGTGGTGGTCGCCGTGCGGCGAGCCCACGTCGCGGCGTTGGTCGCGCTGGAGCAGGTCGCGTGGTCGCGTGGTCGCGTGGATCATCGTCGTCAGGTGTTGGACCACATAGAAGCCAACCAACGTTCGTCGCCGCTGGATCGGGCACTTGCCTCATTGGCATGGCAGCGCGCACTTGCCGATGAACGGCATGCGGCTGGCGGACTGGCCGATGCACGGCGGGACCTCAATCGCTTGGTCGGTTTCGATCCGCAGGTCGACGTGAAGTTCAGTGATCAAGGCCGTTCGTTGGTTGGTTCGCACGTAGATGTGATCACCAATGAAGATTTGGATCGCCAGCTGTTGTCTGGGCGCTGGGAACTCAAGGCGCTGGAGGCGTCGTATAAGCGGGCAGAGTTTACCTACAGTCAGGCAGTCATGGGCCAATTACCCAAATTGCGCTTGGCGCCGGCGGTGACGTTTGATCGGGACGAAGGCACATCGTTAAAGTTTGGCGCCTCAGTGCGTATTCCATGGCCCGATAATGCCGCTGAAAAAGCGGAAGACGCGCACGTGAATCGCACTCGTGCTCGGTCGATCTATGTTGAAAAGCTTCATGCTTTGCGCGCTGAAGCGCATGCCGCCAACGCTCACGTCGCAAGGGCTTGGACGGATTTGGCCGCATTAGAAAATATCCGTGCCGCGACTAACGCAGCGCTGGCAGAAGGTGCCGCGCGTCGGACGGCCGGGGAATTGAGTTTGTCCGATTACTTGCCGCTGGTGGAACGTGGTGAATACCTGACCCACGCATGGCTGGATGCCGCCGGTGAATATCGCCTAGCAGGCATTGAATTGGATCACGCGACCGGCCGTCTGAATCGCACCAAAGATCCGTAAGGCGGGCATGAAGGCCGACATAGATGCCGATTTGATCCCGCTTGTTAGCATCCGCGCCCATGACACGCCAAGCTCAACCGCCCAAACCTGATCGCAAGGTCACCACGTTACGTCTGCAAGAAATGAAAGTCGCGAAGGAGAAAATCTCCGCGCTGACGGCTTATGATTTCCTTACCGCGCGGTTGCTCGATCAAGCGGGCATTGATGTCATCTTAGTTGGCGATTCGGCGAGCATGGTTTTCGCCGGTAACGATACCACGGTGCCGATGAAGATGGATGAAATGTTGTACCATGTGCGCGTCGTCACTCGCGCGGTGAAACGTGCATTGGTGGTGGCGGATATGCCGTTCATGTCCTATCGCAAAAGCGCAGAGGAAGCGCTCGGTAACGCCGCACGCTTGATGCAAGATGGCATGGCCGAAGCCGTAAAGATGGAGGGCGGTCGCTCGCTCGCGCCGATTGTCGAACGCGTGGTTGACGCAGGAATCCCGGTGATGGGTCACGTTGGTCTGCAACCGCAATCGATTCACACCTATGGAACTTACAAAACGCGCGGGATGGACGAACTAGAAGCCGAAAAAATCATTGATGCGGCTCGTGCTTTTGAGTCTGCCGGCGCGTTTGCGGTGGTGATTGAAAAAGTGCCGATGGATCTGGCGCGGCGCATCACCGAGATGTTAAAAATCCCCACCATCGGCATCGGCGCGGGTGGCAATTGCGATGGCCAAATTCTGGTCACGCCAGACATGCTGGGGATGAACACCCAGTTTCACCCACGCTTCGTGCGCAAATACGCCAAGTTGTCGGAAGAAATGGTCAAAGCCTTCACGCATTATCACCACGATGTGAAGGGTAAGAAATTCCCAACAGAGGCGGAAAGCTACTAATCACAAGGGTTTACCTTGGCCGTGAGAGTAGCCGGACATTTCTATAAGGTGACAGTGGACGATGTGCGGAATTCAGTGTAAGTATGACCTGATTGTCCGCGCTTTCGGACACGAACGTCTGAGCGTCGGACAAGTTCTAAACGAAGAGGAAACTCTGCATGCGCTGTTTGATAGTCGATGATGATGAAACCTGCCGCAAGTTCATCATTAAAGTGATGGAAAGAATCAGTCATTGCGACATCGCATTGACGGGCAAAGAGGCCATCGAGTTGGTTACCAAATCATTCGGCAATGGCGATCTCTACGATGTTATTTTTCTCGACATCATGATGCCAGTCATGGATGGCAAACAGGCACTAACTGCCATCCGAACACTCGAACGGCGAGCTGGCTTGCAAGATGGTTGGGGCTCTAAAATTGTCATGACCACCGCCATGGGCGACTACGATACAGTACGTCAATCCTTTCATAATCAGTGTGACGGCTACTTGGTGAAGCCGCTGAGCATTTCTCGCATGGAAGCGTTGCTGCGTAATCTCAAAGTACTCAGCGCCAATGTTTCGCTGCGGCGTAATGACGATAGCGAAAGCGCTATTGAAACCGTGCGCCTTGAATCTGGGAAAAACCGTCGACCAGTAGTGCCCCACGCTGGGGAAGGCGCTCCTCCAGCGTGAGGCAGCGTCAGCTCAACGAAGATGGCAGGCGGAAGAGTAAATTTGCATTGCGCGTAGTCCAAGCAGCGACGTCTTCCACTCGTTGACCACGTATTTCCGCGATTAATTGCAGGGAATGCGTCACCATTCCAGGCTCACACCGTTTTCCGCGATGCGGTGCCGGAGCCAAATACGGCGCATCGGTTTCGACCAACAAACGATCGTTGGGCACGATGGCTGCAGCGGCACGTAGAGCGTCGTTAGTTTTGAACGTCACCATGCCGTTAAAACTCAGGTGCCATCCCAGGTCAAGGAATGCGCGCGCATCGTCAGCGGTACCAGTAAAGCTGTGAATAACGCCTCGATTTTTCGGGTTACGCCGAAGCACGGTCAACACATCTGGATGTGCATCCCGTGAGTGAATGATGATGGGCAGATCGTGACGTACGGCGAGGTCGAGCTGAATTTCAAACTGGCGAATTTGCACCTCGTGAGGCGCTAGCTGGTGATGATATTCCAAACCGATCTCACCGAGGCCGCAGAACTTTTTAGTCGCGAGCAAGAGCTCAAGCTTCGTCAGTTCTTGGGTGAAATGTTCGCCCGCCGCATGACAGGAAAAAGGATCAAGACCGGCAGCACAGAAGACGTAGCCAGGATGGCGCGCGGCGATCGTTAAGCCGTGTTCGGCGTCAATGATGCTGGTGCCGATGGTGATGACCCGCGTCAGTCCGGCTTCCTTTGCCCGTGTAATAACCGCATCGACGTCGGCGCTGAAACGCGGATGCGTGAGATGGCAGTGAGTGTCGATGAGCGCAGGCAGCATGGCGCGCAGCATGGTCTTTTGCGTAGCAGACCAAGCGGCGTTTTATCCGTGAATAGGCAGATCGATCGTAATGGTGAAGCGCTCGTCATGAATCGTAGCGCTGATGGATCCTTCTTGGAGCGACATCAATGAGCGGCACAGGGCCAAGCCTAAACCACAATGAGTTCCAACAGCGCTATGTGCAGAATCGCCGCGCCAAAAACGATCAAACACCTTGGCGCTGGCGTCGCTGGATAACGTGCAACCGCTATTGCTGATGAAGATGCTCAGTCGTTGGCCGAAAATTCGGGTAGCTATACTGAGATCGCCGCCGACATCCGTGTAGGATACGGCATTGTCGAATACATTTGTCAGCACTAAGCGAAGTTTTGCGCGATCAATGGCAACGACGCCAGTTTTTTCATCAGAAAATTCGTTATGTAGTTGGCGCTCGTGAGCCGCCTTGGCGTGATTTCCCCAAACATTCCGAATGAACGCCGCAATATCAGTCGGTTCACGTTCGACGCGTACGTGACCGGCTTCGACGCGTGCCATGGCAAGCAGATTGTCGATCAGTACTTGGAGATGGCCGCTTATTTCCAGACCATCCATCAGCACATTGCGATATTCCGTGGCGGAACGATCGCGCGACACCGCCACTTCAAGAGCGGTGCGTAGACCGGCTAATGGTGTTCTGAGTTCATGTGCAGCGTCAGCGGTGAAAGCACGTTCACGTGCGAAGGCTTCTTCCAAGCGCGCGAGCAAATCATTCAGTCGAGCGATGACTGGCGTCAATTCGCGTGGCACCTGGAGATCGCAGAACCGCTCGGATAATTGTTGAGGCCTGATCTCGCCAATGCGGCTAGCCAGTGCCTGCACAGGCCGCAGTAAACGCCCGGAGAGCCACCACATAATGATAAATGCCGCCAACGTTCCGAGCAGCATCGTGGTGAAAAGGATCCATCCTAAAACCGTGAGACGATGATCGCGTTCAACGGTGTCCCGTGCGACGGCGACCATAAGTGCATGGCCTTCAGCAGGAGTGACGATGTCTTCATCTGCTGGTCGTGGAGTGAACGAAAATATGGCGGCACGTGCCGGTCGTCCATCGGGGAGACGAATGTCTACCAACATGGGATTTTGCCGAGTGCCAATTCCTTGGGGTAAATCTTCTCCCATCAGTCCCGGCGAGCGCAGAATGACGGCACCATGTCGATCGCGGAAACAGAAAGCATCTGGTTTTTCTAAACGGCTATATTCAGGGAGTAATTGTGCATCATATACGATGCGTAAGCGTTTGCCGTCGCGGGTCGCCAATCCCGCTACGGCACGAGATTGCGCCAACACGGTGACATCAAATTCATCATTTAGTGCAGAAGAGATCAGCGTCCAGGTGAGTAACGACGACCCCAATAAAACCATGCAGGCAGCGAGGCTGGCTCCGACCAGTAATTGAGATCGCAGTGATCGCATCATGGCTCTGGCTCAGAAGCCAAGAGATAGCCTTGCCCACGTCGCGTATGAATAAGGCGCGGTTGTCCCGCAGCTTCAAGCTTCTTGCGCAAATAACCGATATAGACATCGATGACGTTACTGGCGGATTCAGCAGCGAAATCGTAACAATGTTCGACGATGTCATTGCGCGTTACCAATTCACCGGTGCGGCGAGCGAGGAGTTCCAGGAGTGTATATTCGCGGGCGGTCAGCGTTATGACGTTGTCACCGATGGTGACTCGACGCGCAGCGGTGTTGATAGAGAGTGGGCCGATGTGCAGAACGGTTTCGCTGCGTGTATATCCACGCCGGACTAAAACGCGCAAACGCGCAAAGAGTTCGGCGAGGGCAAATGGTTTAACTAGATAATCATCCGCTCCCACATCTAAGCCGTGGACGCGGTCTTCCACGCTGTCACGTGCGGTTAAAATTAACACTTGCGTCAGATTACCGCCCGCACGAAGGCGTTTGAGTAGCATCAGCCCATCGATTTTGGGTAACATGAGATCAAGAATAATAGCGTCATATGGGTTCGTCGTGGCGTACCATAAGCCTTCCTCGCCGTCGCCACTGGCATCCACCGCAAATCCCGCCTCGCGCAAGCCTTGTTCCAGACTGCGACGCAAGGGAAGATAATCTTCGATCAACAATATGCGCATGGTTTGTCAGATGCAGGCGACCGTCCGTGTCGTTCATACACGTGTAACGGACGGTCGTCAGCGATGGTCACATTACTTTCCTTTATGGTCCTTATGGCCATGTTCTTTCTTCTCGTCTTTATCTTCATCTTGATCGTCGTCCTCGTCATCCTCTTTCTCAACTTTAGATTTCAGCACTTTGCCAGCCGCATCAAAAGTGACCTCGGTGTCGCCAAAAGTGACTTCATAAACGGTTTTGCCGTCCTTGGTCTCTTCTTCGATTTCTTTGATCTTGGCATTGGCGACTTGTTTGATGACCGCCTCTTTGACCGCAGCGGGCAATTGGTCGAGGGTGATCGCTTTGCCTTCGTCTTCGCACCAGAGCGCGGGCGAGAGGGCAAGGCAGCCGATGAAGGCGAGGTGGGATATCTGCATGAGTAGGATCCTTTCGTGGTTGGTTGGTCACACCATGGCCTTTCTATCAACGCATTATGAGAGGACCGTGAGAAGTCGGCGGTCCCTTTTTATGGGGATCGAGCGCTCCTGGTCGCGTCGTTGGTTTGCCAAACAGCTCATAATTCGGGTCTTCCTGACCCAATCCGGGCTGACAGCTCTGGCATCCCAGTTGCACTAGTGCCGTCCTAACCAGCCAAACTGACCAAAGCGAGACCACTCATGACTCAGCACGTCTTCCAAACCGAAGTCACCCAACTTCTGCAATTGATGATCCACAGCCTCTATTCGGAGCGGGACATCTTTCTGCGTGAGCTGATTTCGAACGCTTCGGATGCGTGCGATAAGCTGCGCTTTCTCTCACTGACCAAGCCAGAGTTATCGGCTGGTGACAGCGATCTGCGCGTAGAAATCACCGCTGATGCGGAAGCCAAAACCCTGACCATCAGCGACAACGGCGTCGGCCTGACCGAAGCTGAGGCCATCGAGCACTTGGGAACGATTGCCAAGTCCGGCACCAAAGCCTTCCTGCAAAAACTCGGCAATGATCAGGCGAAGGATTCGAATTTGATTGGCCAGTTTGGCGTTGGTTTCTACGCCTCTTTCATGGTCGCTGACAAAGTGGTGGTGGAAAGTCGTTCTGCTTCAGCGTCGAGTGACGCCGGCGTGCGCTGGGAAAGCGCAGGCGATGGCAACTTCAGCACGGAAACCATTTCGCGCGCTCAACGTGGCACCAGCGTCACCCTGCATTTAAAAGACGACGCGAAAGATTTTGCTGAGAACTGGCGTCTGCGCGAATTGATCAAGAAGTACAGCGACTATGTGACGTATCCGATCAAGTTGCCCAAGTATGTCAGCGAAGAAGACCAGAAAAAAGGCGTGAAAGCCGAGCAAGAGCAAGTCAATGCCGGTCAGCCGCTGTGGACGCGCCCGAAAGACGACATCACTGACGAGCAGTACAACGCGTTCTATAAGTCCGCGTGTCGCATGTGGGATGAACCAGCCACGCGTTTGCACTTCACGGTTGAAGGCACGATGTCCTTCACCGCGTTGTTGTTTGTGCCGGGCCAACGCCCGATGGATCTTTTTGACCGCGATCGCAAAGGTTTGCATTTGTATGTTCGTCGCGTCTTCGTGATGGACGACTGCAAAGATCTGCTGCCAGAATACCTGCGTTTTGTCCGTGGTATCGTTGATAGCGATGACCTGCCGCTGAACGTCAGTCGAGAAATTTTACAGCAGCAAGATACCGTTACCAAACTGCGCAAGCAGCTGGTGAAAAAGATTCTGGATCACTTGTTGAAGTTAGCCTCATCGAATGACGACAAAGAAAAGGCGGCTTTCACCGCGATCGACACCACCTTCGGCCAAGTGCTGCGCGAAGGATTAGTCATCGACCAAGACAACAAAGATCGTTTGGCACGCTTGGCGCGCTATCGTTCGACCTGGACCACGGGCAAGCCAGCCGAAGGTGAAACGCGGACGGACATTACTGGTCTTGAAGACTACGTTCGGCGCATGCCTGCTGGCCAAGAGAAAATTTACTTCTCGCACGCCAGTTCGTTGGAAGCAGCAAAGTCCAGTCCGCACTTGGAAGCGTTTGTCAAAAAAGGCTGGGAAGTGTTGTTCTTCGCCGAACCAGTTGATGAATGGGTGGTGTCGCATTTGACTGAGTTCGACAAGCGTCCGTTGGTAAATGTCGCCAATGGCGCTGCCGATTTGGCCAGCGAAGACGACAAGAAAGCGCTCGCGGAAAAATCGAAATCCTACGAAGGATTTATCGGCTTCTGCAAAACCGCGCTTGGTGAAGGCGTTGGCGACGTGCGTCTTACCAGCCGTTTGACCGATAGTCCGTGCTGTTTGGTCGAAGAAGATAGCGGCATGCCAGCGCAGATGGAAGAAATGATGCGACGCATGGGCCAAGCCGTCCCATCGCGCAAACGCGCGTTAGAACTCAACGCCAGTCATCCGCTGGTCGAACGATTGCAAGCGCTGCACCACGCCGACGCGAGCAACGCCAAGCTTGGTGGTTACATCGCCGTGCTGCGTGATCAGGCGATCTTAGCGGAAGGAACCAAACTCGACGACGCCGCTGGTTTTGCCAAACGCGTACAAGAACTTTTGGCAACCGCAGTCGCTGGCCCCATGGTGCAGGCGGCAAAAGGCTAAAGCAGGGTCAACGCCTTTTCTTTTGCAAAATCGAGAGGGCCAACGGCCCGGTCCATACCAGCCCAGGGCAACGCCCTGGGTCTCGGTGGCGAGTGAAGTCTTGAGCCCTGAAGGGGCGGCCAAAATGAGGCGATTGGGCCGCCCTTACAGGGCTTATCTGTGGATGGCGATCGGTCCCAGGGCGTTGCCCTGGGCTATCGTAAAGCGGGCCGTTGGCCCTCTCGCAGGCTAAAGGAAACGGCGTTGAGTAGGGTGGCAAACTTCCACAACACAGACGCGAAGACGCAAAGGAAAAGCAAAGAATTCGGATTCATTTAAAATAAAGGGTTACACCAAACCGATTTTTTTTGATTGAAGTCCTGAGCGTTCTTTGCGGCTTAGCGGTATAATCCTTGAAAACGCAGTTAAAACCATTTTACCGCAAAGGGCGTACTTCGTGAAAATAGGAGCTTTAGAACCTTGGCTTCAGCTTCGTATCGATAGTCAGCACTTTCCATTCTGACGGCCAACCCGGACTGACGAAACGTGCGATGCGGCCTTCGTATTCAACATCTTGTGTCTTGAAGGTTGCTCCGCGAGCTAAGAGCAGTGAACCACGGGTTCCGATAAAGCGCGTGATTTGCAGGGTGTTAGGAACGTCGCCGTCGAGCCAACGCTTAGCGATCGTGTTGCCGCCGTTCGCATCGGTGTGACCACGCAGAAATAGATCAACGATACGGGCGTCTTCTTCGCTCATGCCGGTTTTCACCAGTGCTTCCAATAGCGCGGGATGGCTGACCGCTTTCTTTTCTTTTTTCAGCACGGCAGCGATGAAGGTGGACTCTTTTTGTTCCGGACGGCGCAGGTCTTCGACCGCAGCAAGGCGATCTGGCGGAACCCAAACCGGGCCGGGTTCGACCGGCACCAGTCCTTTGATGGAAACGATAAGATCTTTTGCTTTGGTTAAGGTGATGGTGCGGGTTGCGCCAATGCGTGCATCGCGCATGTCGACCATCGGTGGCACGCCGATGTCTGCGGGTGGCAAACCGATCAACCAAGCGCGTTCTTGAATGGACGATATGCGTTTTCCGGCTCTGACACGTGCCGAATCGACTTCAGCAGTATAGACTTCAAGCGCAGCGCGTTGTGGTGAACTGGTGAATATTAACCAATATAAACCTGACCCAATGATAAGTGCGCCGATCAAACCAAGCCACAGCGTGCGACGACTTTTTGCTTCTTCGACGCCTTGATTCGTCAGTACCGCCGGACCAATTTTTCCGACTTGACCTTCGGCTTTTACTTTTGCTTTTTCGACCTGCACTTCGCGTTTCACCGCTTCGCTTTTTAATGCTTCCGACATTGAGGTCGCGAGCGTGGCCGCCATCGCTCGGCGAGCTTCCATTTGTTGCGTGGTCATGCGCTCGGACTTGCGCACCGACGAGGTGCCGCCTGCGGGTGATTTGATTGCCGCAGGCGGCTGCCGAATTGGCAGTGGCGTTGGAGCATTCGCTGCGGCAGGACCTGTGGCATGAGCCGGTTGATCAACATCGACATCCAGATCCAAACCCCAGCCAGTCGAAGGCAGTTTCGGTTTGGGCGGCGCAGGCTGTGCCAGTGGCGCCGACAGCGCGGCTGGAGCGACCGACTCGCGCGATTCTTTAGGGACGGAAGCGATGATCGGCGCTGGCGATTGAATTGGCGCTGCTGGCGGTTGCGCTGGCGGTTGCGCTGGCGCTGACGCCGGTGTGGCTTCCGGCATTTCAATTTTATCAGCAATGCCGTCTTCGCGTAAACGGAAAGCGTTTTTACAGGTGGTGCAACGGACGGCGCGGCCGACCAACACGGGCTTGCGCGGATACGAGGCGGAGCAGTACGGACAGACGAAGGTCGCGGTCATTGTGGGCGCACTGTCGAAGCGATACGGAGGTCTTGCAAGCCTGTCGCCGAAGGCTCAGCGGACAGTGTGCGGTTTGCGGTATCGGGAAAAGATGCGGCAAAAGACCCGCGATCGTGAATTGTTTTTTGAGCTGACGGACGTTTCAGTTGCGTCGTCGTCGCTGCTCGCGCCTCACGTCCGCTTCAATCGCTCCAGTCAAAGTCTCCCAACGCCTTGTAGCGGGCCGCTGCAATCAGCGGTGTTTGAGCGTATAAATGCGCGGTTTTCTCATTCGGCAGCAACCGTTGGGCTTGCGCAAAAGGCAGCGGATCGCCACCCAGCGCCGACAACAGTCCGGCCTCAATCACGCCACTGCCGTTGCCGCGCGGAATCACCACCAGCTCAACCGGGGGCAAGGCCATGGGCAGCGTCGGATCGCGCCACAGCACCGCGCTTCGAGCGCAACGTGCGTCTTGATCGAGCAACACCAAGGCATCGGGCCAGGTCAGATCGGTGATCGCCGATCGTCCCATCGCTCGCTCGCGGCGGTATCGCCACAAACACACGCTCGACAGACGGGCCATGCGCCACAGATCGGTGCGGCCTTCATGCTGAACGTGGTGCAACTTTTCCCAGTTGGCCAACGCACGTGGGCGACTCCAACCGCCAGGGCCCTCGCCCTGATCTTGGCGCGTGTCTTCGGTGTCGAGCGTGCGCAGCGTCGGCAGACGGCGGAGTAAATGCTCAATCCACTGCAGCGCTTCGACGCACAACCAATGCGGCCCAGCGAGCGGAATATTCACCGATAATCCGACTTCGCGCCAACCATCGTAGGCCCTTGGCGGATGCATGTGGTCTTGCTCAATCGGTGGATGCCCAACATCGATTTGGCACGTGGCGCCGGTTTCCGTGTCGTGCCAACGACCAGAAAGATAGGTGTCATTTCCTGAAAGTTCGACCCCAGGCTGACCGACTAGCGCACCCGCAATGTCGTCAAATGAGGTGGCCGGAAAATCCTGAGCGGATTCGTAAAACAGCAGACTGACCATATCGTTTCAACCTTTATCAAGTGCGTGCAAATACGCGCGAAAAAGCAGGACCAGATTAGCGTGTGGCAAGCAATCAATGACCTCTCGCGCATTCAACCACGCGCATTCGCTATGCTCAGACGATAATTCGACCGTCGTCTGTTCGGTCACAGCGGGATAATAAATCACCGATTTGGAGCGACCATTCGGCAGACGATACGTCGCCTCCAAAGGCTTGCCCTCAATCGCCAACAAAGCGATACCACATTCTTCGGCGCATTCACGCAGCGCGGTTTGTATCGCACTTTCACCAGCATCTTGATGGCCTTTAGGAAATCCCCATTCGCCATGTTTCGTCGCCCGCAGTAACAACCAGCGGAAACCTTTTGGAAAATCCCGTCGCAGAATCAACCCGGCGGCAACCACTTCAGAAGTGGTCGAAGGCATATACGGGTTGGGTGTCATATCGTCGGTCTCACGTCCAGCATGGCGCGCGATGGTGAAGAGCCAGTGAAGCAGCGCAACGGCGGCTGTGATTACCTTGCGGCGCTTAAATTCCGGATCGTTCGCCTTCGTCGCAGCCAAGTTCCACCCGCCAGCTCAGTAGACACATTTTCTGTACTTGGTGCTTTGACGTTTTTGTTCGTCCCAGCGGGACGACGCGAAAATAGCCCGGTACTTCAGTACCGGGAAACGAGTCAATCTAAGCGGCAGTCCTGGAAGGACGACTGAAACACAGCCCACTTCAGCCGTCCTTCCAGGACTATTCTCGCAATAGAGGATCACATGATCCCCGGCACTAAAGTACCGGGCTATTTTCATGCGGCCCCTTGCGGGGCGAGTTGAGAGCAGATGACCAAGTCGCCAGTACGTCGCTGGCAACTGGTCAAATTCAGGCAGCCAGCGCCAGCATAGAAGATGCGCGCGAAGCGAATGGTTTGGCCACGGCGGCGGTGGGGATCGGCTACATCTGGTGATCATTCAGTGGGGCTAGCGTCACCGCGGCAATTCCCACACTTCCCCAACATGAACGAAAAAACCGACAAACCAGCTTACCTCGTCTTTGACATCGAAACCGTCGCCGACGGTCGGTTGATCCAGCGGGTGCGTTATCCCGATCTGAAAGAGTTGACGCCAGAGCAGGCGGTGGCGAAACAGCGCGCTGAGTTGATGGAAAAATCTGGCGGGAAAAGCGATTTCATTCCGCATACGTTTCAGTTGCCGGTCTCCATAGCGATTGCCAAGGTGGCGCAGGACTTTTCGCTGATTGATGTCATTACGCTGGATCGCCCGAAGTTTCGTCCGCACGTTATTACGCGGACATTCTGGAAAGGCTGGCAAGCCTACGGGCAGCCAACGTTGGTGACCTTTAATGGTCGGTTTTTTGACGTGCCCGTTCTGGAGTTGTGTTGCTATCGCTACGGTATTCCGCAGCCAGTGTGGTTTAATGCCACTGGTGCTGGTTACAGTCAGCCGCGCAATCGCTTCAACACCACGGCGCATCTCGATCTGCAAGATTTCTTGGGCAACCAAGGCGCTACGCACATGAACGGCGGCCTGAATCTGTGCGCGCAATTGTTGGGTAAGCCTGGGAAAATGGATACCAAGGGCAACATGGTGCAAGATCTGTGGGAGCGCGGTGAACGTGAACGCATCGACGATTACTGCATGTGCGACGCGCTCGACACCTATTTTGTTTTTCTGCGCACGCGCTTGATGGCGGGCATGATCACCGTGGATCGTGAACGGCAATTAGTTGAGCATGCTCAACGTTGGATCGAAACGGCTTCCGGTCACAACCTCGCGCTCGCTGAATACCTCCGCCATTTCCGTTTCTGGAGTCCGGTGGGCGAGGACGATAATCCGTTTATGCAGGCGGATGCTTGAGCGGCATTTCTGGCCAGCGCTGGTGTACCACCGCGCCACGCGTGACCTCTTGCCATTGACCGTTGGCATTTCGCACGACTTCCGCGACGAAAACCGCGTTTTCATGGTTGGAAAAATGATGACGCAGATGGGTCGATAGTTCACCTGGGGCGAGCACCGACGTTGCGTTTGGTAATTCAACGAATGCCATCCAGTGATCAGGTGGGATAATAACAAAGCGCGCGGCTCGTGAGGCGCGCGGTACCTCATGTTCACCATGGCGCAGCCACCATCCGCGTAGGTGATCTGGCGCTGCGCCGAGCAGGTCGGGCCATTGCTGATCAATCGGCTGCAACGCCCAGCCAAGGATCAGGGCTTCTGATACCGTCGGCCACGTGGGATGACGCGGTACGTCAGGATGTTGTCCGAGAGGTAATTGGTGATCACGTAAGTGCCGCAGTTTATCGCTAAATAGGTGACGTGGATCCGTTCCGCACCAGGCGCTCCACGCTGCTTGTGGATGTCGTTGCAGGATAATGCGTACGGACAATTCGCAGTGCACGCGGTGCTGACGTACGTGATCATCGTAGAGGAGATCAAGCTCGCCGATGGTTTGCGCATTTTGCGCATTGATGCGAATCGTTTGTTGTTGTGCGATCAGTTCAATTTCAGGGCAATGCGACAGGGCCTGTGCCAGCAGCATTTCAGCACGGTGTCCAAGGGAAACTCGGCTATGGATGGTATGCTGTTCAGAATTTTCAGCGGAAAAAAACGACTGACGAAGCGCTTGGGAAATTCGCGATCTAGCCTCGTCAGGCATCAACGGAATATCAGCGATCTGCGCAAACAGAGCAGGACTCGTGAGCAACCAATGGACTTCGTTACTGCTTAGCGAAAGGTTGGTATTATTCATGAATGGGCAATGACGGTGAAAAGAAATGCCGCTGGCCGATCCGCACCAGCGGCATGGACCAGCGGCCCGATACTGAAGAACAAAAAATCAGGTCAATTTACCGGTGGCGTCAGCGAAATGACCACATTCTTTACGGGATTACCAGTCTTGTCGAGAATACGCGCGCTGAGTCCCGTTGGTCCCGTGCCGTTGATGACCGAGGCTAAGATGACATTGGTGCCTTTGACCAAAGTGAAGGGAACGCTCTCGTCCTGATCAGGTTCGACACCGCGGCCACTATAGACGGACAAGACTTCTTTACCGTTGACGCGCCAGTTTGAGCTATCGTCGGAACCAATCGACAATTTCACTTCGGGAACTTCAACCTCGCTGATGACGTACACCACGGAAATAAACAACGAGTTTTCTTTCTCTTCAAAACTCAGCACGGATTCTTCCGCCTCGCCAGCTTTCCAGCTCGCTTCAGTTGAGGTTACTCCTGGCAAAGTGATTTTGACTTTGTCGCCAGCTTTTGGCTTGGCCTTGAATTCTCCTTCAAAAGCTTCTTTGAGAAAAAAGTCTTTTTGCGAATCTTCTTCGTGTTCGCTGGCTTTATCACCAAGTTCAAATCCATCCAACATCAGCCAGTTGCGAATGTAGCCCTCGTCGTTGGGCTTGAAGTCGGCGGCGTTTGCCAGGGCGCCGGTGAAGAGGAGAAGGCCGCAGGCCAACAGGCGATTATTCATAATGGTCATCCTTGGGAGGTGGTGCAGCGAGGAGGCTCGCCACGGGTTATCACTATTACCACCTGTTGCAGAAATCTTACAACGGGCTTTATTTAGCTCATCCGCAGCATTCAGGAGTTGGTAGCCAAAGCTTTCCTTCCTGGGCTCGCCGCGTTGCACTCGGTTCGAAATCAGGATCGCCAAGTACAACGCGGCGATTCTATGAAGAAAGCTCTCGATAGGCTGCGGCCAAACTACCTATGCCACATCCCGCTGAACAATTTCGTGCGCCGTCGTCAATCCAGAGCGGCACGCCGTTGAAGGAATTGTTGGATCGCCAATTGGTTGGTCTGATCGCCGATAGTTTTGCCGCTGTGGTCCCGAATTTTGACCGCCGTGGATTTGTCCGTTCTGCGAACAGCGGCTTGGACAATTTGGAGTTAATGCCGCGCGCGCAGCACATCGCCAACGCCATGGCCGCGTATCTTGCTGCTGTTCCAGCTGAGGCAGCGCGACAATTGATCGCCAGCTTGGGACCAGAGCTAACGGTCACCAAAGGATATGGCCTTAAAGTATTTTTCTATTTGCCGCACACGGCATTTATTGCCAAGCATCTGATCGCTGATTGGAAAGCAGGGATGCAGGCAAATTATGAAATTACGAAACGCTTCTCCGGTGAATTTTCCATTCGTCCGTATCTGATGGCTGAGCAAGAACGCACGCTCGCTCGCTTAGCCATCTGGGCCAAGGACGCGAATCATCACGTCCGACGGCTGGTCAGCGAAGGAACCCGGTCACGCTTACCCTGGGCTGGTCGCCTGCCCGCGTTTATCCGTGATCCCATGCCGGTTCTGCCGCTGCTGCATCAATTGGTTGACGACCCTGAGTTGTATGTTCGCCGATCCGTAGCGAATCACGTCGGTGATATTGCGAAGGATCATCCGCAAATCGCTTTTGATCTCTGCCATCAATGGTTGAAACAGCCGACCCGTGAGCGATGCCAAGTGGTGCGCCATGCGGTTCGTCATCCGGCTAAGCATGGAAATAAAGTCGCGGTAGATTTGCGCCGAAGTGCGGGGGGACGTGGTTAGGTCAATAGAGTTCATGTCGTAACGCCCACTTCACCCTTCGGTTGATACACGCAGGTCGGATCGCTAGCAAACGGATCGCCAGTCATGGCGTACGCTCGGCTGCGGCTGCCGCCGCAATGATGATTGAAGTCGCAGCGTCCGCATTTGCCGCTGAACGTTTCTGGTTGGCGTAAGCGGGTGAATAAATCGTGATGGCGATAGACCGTGGCGGCGCTGTGAGTGCGGACATTTCCAGCGACCAACGGCAGGAATCCAGAGGGGCAGATATCGCCGGTGTGGCTGATGAATAAGAAACCATTTCCATCATTGACGCCACGCGGAGCGCGTAATGAACGCGTGGGGCTATGGGCTCCTCGACGAGCGCGTTCTTGTGCTAAAACGCGGTAATACGGCTGGCCTGCGGTGGTTTTAACGTCGTACGTCGTCGCGGGATCAAGCGCGATATTGGCTAACTTTCGATAGAGCAGTTCGTGCTCGACGGCCGTTGGCACCAACGAATCGTCTCCTTGTGCCGCGCGTCCGGTTGGTACCACGACGAACACCGACCATAAAGTGGCTCCGAGCCAGCCGATCATTTTGGCAAGCTGCTCAACCTGTTCGAGATTATGTCGTGATACCGTGCTGTTGATTTGGATTTCGATGCCCAGGTTATGCGCGGTGGTCAGCGCTTCGATGGTGCGACGAAAGGTTCCGTCCACGCCACGGAATTGATCGTGCGTTTTGGCGTCAGCGCCGTCGAGACTCATGGCTACTCGACGAATGCCGCTGGCACGCAGCGCGCCGAGTGCCTCGCTGGTCAACAACGGCGTGACCGATGGCGTGATGGTCATGCGCAGGCCGATGGCGGTGCCGTGACGAATCAATTGATGGAGATCAGCGCGCTTGAGGGGGTCACCACCAGTGAGCACAAACAGCACCGGGCCGAATTCTTCGCGCACGTGCGAGAGTAATTTCAAACCTTCATCAGTGGATAATTCATCGTGGTCGGGCTGCGGCTGAGCTTCCGCTCGACAGTGCCGACACGCGAGATCGCACGCGCGGGTGATTTCCCAGATGACGATGAAGGGCGCTTGATTGAAATCGACAATGGGGCGCATGACAGATTTTCCCCTGATTTCGTAGAGCTCGGTATTCGCGATTACGTTGGGCTGGAACAAGCCGGGATCAGCGTGTCATTTTCTCGCAAGAACTGTGCAACGGTAGTCGCCCGATAGGTGGCTTCGATCTGTGCGCGAGTGGCATCCAGTCGTCGGCTGAGCGCGTCGCTCGGCATGGAATTCAGTCTGCCAGTGGGACGTGGCGCGTCGACGGCGGCAATGACCTCCATGAAGGTCAATGCTTCTGGCAAACGCGTCAGAACGAAGCCGCCGTGCGGACCACGCTGAGAACTCACTAATCCCGCACGACTGAGTTGCTGCATGACTTTGGCTAACGATCCGGCAGGAATGCCAGAGTTCTGGGCAATGCAGTCGACCGTGCAACATCCGCCGGGATGACCGGCGAGAAAGACCACGGCGCGGAGGGCATGTTCAGCGGTGAGTGAAATCATTGGATATTCCCAGTTAAAGTGTCGATCGAGGTTCTGGCGGCGAGCGCTTTGCCGTCGCTGCTGGTCAGGCGCAAATCAATGCGCCAAAAACCTTGGCGAGTCAGTGGGATAATCAGTGGTTTGGTGACATCTTTCCAGGTTGCGACGAAATCAGCAGATGGCGCATCGGGGCGATAAAGGCGTACTTCGCCGCTGCCGGCCGCCGCCGTTCCATCGATGCTCATGCTGAGGCTTGAAGGATTGGGAAAGCTGATCGCCAGTCGATGACCGTTGGCAGTGAACGTTTCGGCGGCGATTTTATCCGCATCAAAATGCACGCTGGCGGCGTAGGCCTGAGCTTCGACTTTTTGCGGACTGACGCGATTGGCGACCACGATGATGACGCCGTTGGCGATCGCTGCTGAGCCGATCACGAACACCGGCAGCCACGGCCAAAAATTATAACGCGGAGAGCGAGCGGTGGGGTTCATGGTTAATACTTTATGGGGGTGTCATGTTCGACGGCGAGATTCACTGCTTTGCCAGATTTTTCGCCCTGACGATTCCAATCGACTAAGAAAATCGTGAGGTTGGCAATATCCTGGTTCGATAATTTACCACCCTGGGCAGGCATAGCATTGTTGTTGGCGCCCGTACGGATGAGCGTGGCGATGGCTTCCATCGAACTGCCATGCATCCAATAACGATCACGCAGATTCGGGCCAGGTTTATTAGCGTCACTGGTGCCATCCGCACCGTGGCACGTGGCGCACTCATTGGTGGAAAAGAGTACTGCGCCACGGGCAATGCGTTCAGGTACCGCAGAAAGCGAGCGCATCGCAGCTTCATCTAATGGCCCCGTATCTTTTGATGCGCGCAGTTCAGCTAATGCCGCCATTTGGGCACGCCAATCGTCGGGCCCCAGTTTGGCGGTGACCGACAAATGATAATTCAACGCGTACCAAATGCCAAAAAGGATCGACAAAAGAAAGGTCACCGTCAACCACAGCGGCGGATCATTGTCGAATTCGACGATGCCATCGTGGGTGATTTCTTTCGGCGTATTCATCGGCGGACGACCGTCATCATCAGATGGAGCGTACGTCATGCCTGATCCTGGACTTTATCTTTGGCATCGTCTTTAGCGTCGGCTTTGACCACAGGCGTGCCGTCATCCAGCGGCATGGATTCCATCCGCTTCTGATGATCACGTCGGCGATCAGTGGCGATGTAGACGATAATCAGGATGGCGATGGCGACAAAGAGCAGCAGTGCCAGTTGCGGCAGAACGCTGCCCGTTGGGGAAAGGATTTCTTTCAGCATAATTTAGCGTCCTGCTGCGCTGATGTGCGCAGGTGAGGGATTTTTAAGGTCGCGTCCCAGTCGTTTGAGGTAGGCGATCACCGCAATGACTTCTTTCTTTTCGAGGTCAGGTTTATTCGCCAAGGTTGGTTGCGTACGTAGTTCGTCGGCAATTACCGTTGCTTGAGCGTGGGCCTCAGCAACCGCATTGGTAATTTCGCTTGCCGTGTACGGGGTGTAGAGCGGCGGCGCGGCAAGAACGTCAAGCTTGCGTGATAAGGTGCTCAGATCCATATCGTCGCGGCAGAGCCATGAATAAACCGGCATGATGGTGCCGGGCACCCAGCTCTGCGGCTTTTCAAAATGGCTGTAGTGCCAAATCGCGCTTGGGCGACTGACGCCTTCGCGTGCTAAATCCGGTCCGGTGCGCTTAGAACCCCATAAGAATGGGCGGTCGTAAATATGTTCACCCATGCGAGTGTATTCGCCCTGGTAACGTTCGGTTTCCGCACGCAGAGTGCGAACCATTTGCGTATGACAACCAGAGCATCCTTCACGGATGTAGATGTCGCGACCAGTCAGCTCAAGGCCGGTGTAGGGTCGCACGCCAGCAATCGGCGGGGATACCGCGCCTTGAATCAAGCTCGGAACAATTTGGCAAAGTCCGCCGATGCTCAGCGCGATGGAACTCAGAATAATCAGCGCCAGCGGCCAGCGCTCGACGAGCCCGTGTATTGCTGACGTGCGTGACCGCATGTTTGGTTGATTCAGCGCTTCGGTGATCAACGGCAGATGATCAGTGTCTGGCATTAAAGCCGGTGCCTGCGCGGCTTCTTCAGCCAAGAAAGAACCGCTGCGCGCGGTCTTCCAGATGTTGAACGCGCACAGCAGCATGCCGACCAAATACAAGGCGCCGCCGCCAAAACGTACCCAGTACCAGGGAATGGTCTCTTTGATAATCAGCATCCAATCGGTGTACATCAGGCGTCCGTTGTTGGGATCGAAAGCCAATTGCATCATGCCCTGCATGACGCCTGATATCCACATCGCTAAGAGATAAAGCACGATACCAACGATGGCGATCCAGAAGTGCACGTGCGCTAGGCGCACGGACCACAGCGAAGTCCGCCATAAACGTGGTGTTAGCCAATAAATCATTCCAAAAATGAGCAAACCATTCCAGCCCAGCGCAGCGCCGTGGACATGACCGATGGTCCATTCGGTGTTGTGCGCCAGCGCGTTGACTTCCCTGAGCGACAACAAGCAGCCCTCAAGAGTTGCCACGCCATAGAAAGAAATCGCTCCGACAAAAAACATCAGCACCGGATCGACGCGGACTTTTCCCCAGGCCCCCCGCAACGACAGAAAGCCATTGGCCAAACCGCCCCACGACGGAGCAATCAGCATCAGGCTGAAAACCACGCCGAGCGTTTGCGCCCATTCCGGCGTTGCGGAATTCAGTAGATGATGTGGACCAGCCCAAATGTAGAGGAAGACCAAGGACCAAAAGTGCACGATAGATAAGCGATAACTGTAGACCGGTTGGCCAGAGGCCTTGGGCAGAAAATAGTACATCAAGCCTAAAAATGGCGTGGTTAGAAAGAACGCCACTGCGTTGTGACCATACCACCACTGCACCAGCGCGTCCTGGGCACCGGCAAAAACTGAATAGCTTTGGGTCAGCGTTACCGGCATCGCCAGGGAATTGACCACATGCAACATAGTAACAGCTAGAAATGTCGCGAGGTAGAACCATAGCGCGACGTATAAATGACGCTCGCGGCGCTTAAAAATAGTACCGATTAAATTCGCGCCAAAAGCCAACCATACTACGGCGATCGCAATATCGATTGGCCATTCTAGCTCAGCGTATTCTTTGCTGGTGGTTATGCCCAACGGCAAGGTGATCGCTGCAGAGACAATGATCGCTTGCCAGCCCCAAAAATGGAATCGCGAGAGTGCATCATGAAACATGCGAGCCTTCAATAAGCGCTGCGATGAATAATAAATGCCCGCAAAAATGGCGTTGCCAGCAAAAGCAAAGATCACCGCGTTGGTGTGCAACGGACGGATGCGGCCATAGGTCAACCACGGCAATTCAAAGTTGAACATCGGCCACGCCAGCTGAGCGGCGATGATCACCCCCACCAACATGCCGACCACGCCCCACACCAAAGTCGCGATGATGAAGTCGCGGACGATGCGGTTGTCATATGCAAATGACTCAAGGGCGCTGGGAGTTTCGATTTGATCAGAGCTCATGGCGTCCTGGGAGGCTGGTCGTTCGCGGAGGCATCTGGCTGTTGAGCAGGGAAGTTGGTTTCAATGGGCGGCAGAAGCGGCGGCATAAGCGGCGACGGCAGCGTTGGTTTCGGCGGCGACGGCGCGGCGTCATCGACCAAAACTCGCATTGCGGGGGTGTCGAGATCATCGAGCTGCCCCGAGCGAATCGACCAAATGAGTGCCGCCACCGCACCGATGAACAGCAGTATTCCGAGGCTGGTAAAGACGAACAACATGCCCATCGCTGCACTCCGTCGGCAAGCTAAGAGGTCTAGATAGAATGCAACTGGATATTCATGTCCGAATAGTTGATTTCGTGCTTGAGCTGGCTTCCGGCCAACCACACTGCCCGCCATGCCCGACCCGCTTCCATGGTGGTATCTGCTCGCCTATGGCTTGGGCCTGGGCTTGCTCTGGACCTCCGCCCATTGCGCGGGGATGTGTGGACCGCTGATGCTGGGGCTGCGCATGCATGCGCCAGAAATGGCTGAGGCGAGTTCCGCACGTCGCAGTCTGAGCATTGCTACGCGCTTGGGTGCGTACCAATGCGGACGCATGTTGGTGTACGCGGTTGTCGGTTTTTGTGCGGGATGGCTTGGTGCAACGGCCGTCAGTTGGGTTCGGCTCGGTGCGGAAATTATGGGCGTGATATTGGCGCTGAGTTTTCTGGTGGCCGCTGCCATGCAAGGACGTCGTCGTCCAGCTCTGACGGCGACCGATGACCGTCTGCCTTTTTCTGCTCGACTTGGTTTGTGGCTCAACGCGCATGCACCACAGCAACCGCAAATCCGTGCGCTGGTGCTTGGTATCGGCATGGCCGCGTTGCCGTGTGGAATTGTGTTTTGGGCCGTTGGTTTGGCGGTGGCGACGGCTGATCCATGGGCGGGAGCGTTTTTGATGGCGAGCTTGGTGGTGCTGACCACGCCCGCGTTGGCTGGTGCCGCATTTTCTCCGCTCGCATTACTTGCCGCACCGGCGCGTTGGCGTGCGGCGTTGGCTGGCTGGGCGGGACGCTGGCTGCCGCCCATCGCGCTCGCTTTATCAGGTGCCGTGGTGTTGGGCACGACGATCGCCCGGCATTATGGCGTCGCTTGCGCGCACTGTGGCTGAACCATGGGCGACGCTATTCCTTGTGCACATTGCGGTATTCTGGTCGCCGCCGATTCATCGGCAGTCACCGTATTTTGCTGCCAAGGTTGTCGTGCAGCGCATGCGCTGATTCTTGGTTGTGGTTTACAAGATTATTATCGTCTTCGTACGCAACCAATCGGCCGTCCAGGCGATCCGGCAGGCACGGTGGCGTATGCATCTCCGGCGTTTATTGAACGCCATGTGCGCCAACGTAGCGATGGCTTGGCTGAAATTGCCTGGTTTGTCGATGGCATTCATTGCACCGCGTGTTTGTGGCTGCTGGAGCAACTGCCGACACTCGATCATGGCGTCAAACAGGCTCGTTTGGCGTTTGGCGAATCACGCTTAGCGGTGATTTATGATCCTAAAGTCAGCTCGCCCGCCGCCCAGGCGGCCATTTTAGTTGGGCTGGGATATCCGGTGCGGCCATTTGCTGATGATGATGCGCAAGGCCGGGCGGAAGTTCGGCGTTTACTTTTACGCGTTGCGGTCGCCGCCGCGTCAGCCGTTGGCAGCATGCATTTATCGGTGAATCTTTACGCCGGTGAATTAACCCGTGATTTAGATGATGCCGGTGCGCGATGGTTTTCGATCACCTCGCTGATGATCGCTGCACCGGCATTGTTGTGGAGCGCGTTGCCGCTCTATCGCTCTGGCATTGCGGCGCTGCGCCTGGGGCGAGCGAGCATTGATCTGACCTCAACGCTGGTCATTGCGCTTGGCACCATTGCCAGCGTGGTGAATCTGTTGCGCGGTTCGCGCGAATTGTACGTCGATGCGTTAGCGATGTTCATCGCGCTGTTGTTAGGCGGACGTCTTGCCGTACTTGCTGCACGGCGACGTGCACGAGCGCAGGCGGCGACTTTGGACGGTGTTTTACCGCGCACCGCACGTCGACGAAATGACGTAGATGACGGTAAAAATGCGGAAGAAACCGTATCATGCGATCAGTTGCGTACTGGCGATGTGGTGGTCGTTGGGCGTGGTGAAGTTTTGCCGTGCGATGGCACGGCATTGACCACGTTTAGTGTCGACGCGGCGGTGCTCAATGGCGAATCGCGTCCGCGTCCGGTAATGGCAGGTGGCGCAGTGTTCGCGGGTACGACGTGTTTGCATGATGGCGCACGCATCAGTGTTGCTGCCGTTGGTTCCGCGACGCGGCTGGGTGGTTTGATTCGCGAAGCCGGTCGCGCTGCCGATCGTCCAACACGTTTAGTCGCGGACGTTGATCGTTGGCAAGGTTGGTTTGTTGCCGTGGTGTCGTTGGTGGCGATTGGGGTCTTCGTCGGCTGGTGGTTTTGGGGCGGATCGCTGGCGCGCGGTATCGATCAAGCGGTGGCGGTGGTGTTGGTCAGCTGTCCGTGTGCGTTGGGATTGGCGACGCCATTGGTGCAAGCGATGGCCACCGCGCGCGCTGCTGGCCGTGGAATCGTGTTGCGTGACCCGGAAGTGATTGAGGCCCTCGGACGACCTCATGGTTTAGCCCATGTGGTCTTCGACAAAACCGGCACGCTGACTGAAGGGCGCATGCGAGTAACCAACTGGACGTGGCTGAAAGATTTTGATGACGCCATCCGAGCACGCCTCGAAGGAGCCATTCTTGCGGCGGAGTCAACGTCATCGCATCCGGTAGGACTCGCTCTGGTTGCGCATTTACAAAATCGCGAACTCACGGTTATTTATCAGCGTCAAGAACTTCACGGCCAAGGCATCATCGCCCGCAGTGACCTAGGTGAATTACGGATCGGCAATCACCGGCTCACCGGCATGGTTCCGATTGCGCATATCACCGATGAAATGGCGGTTGGATCGGTGGGCGTAACGCTCGACGGGCAGCCGATCGCGCAAATTTCCTGCGCAGATCCGCTACGTCCAGGCGCTGGCGCATTGATGAACAGCGTGCGAGCGCACGGAGCCCAGGTTCATCTATTGTCAGGCGACGATGCCGAAATTACCGCCAACGTGGGAGCCCGGCTTGGGCTCTCGCCTGACCTCGTGCGCGGCGGCCAGTTACCAGAAGAAAAAGCGGCGCGTATTCATGAACTCAAACGCGATGGCGTGGTCATGGTGGTCGGCGACGGTCTGAATGATGCGCCCGCACTGGCGGTAGCTGACATCGGCATTGGTTTACGCGGCGGCATTGAAGCCGCGCTCACGTCCTGCCGCATTGCCGTGGTCCGTCAGGACGGCATTCAGGCGGTTGAGGATATTCTTTCAGGTGCAATATCGGCCCGGCGCACGGTGCGTTGGATTTTGGGAATATCGCTGGCGTACAACGTCGTTGGCGTCGCGCTGGCGGCTGCTGGCGTGTGGGGACCACTGGTGTGCGCCGTAGCGATGCCGCTGAGTTCTCTGACCGCTGTATTGCTGGCAAGTTCGGGACGGTATTTTTTGGCTCAGCGGCGAACCAATGGTTAACCAGATGGCGCGGTGGCGGACGGCTCCACCGCGGGCGAAGAGTTCGGAGTTCGGAACGTGAAAGACGATCAATATGGGGGTGTAACCCCAGCGCGATGGTCGCGGGTTGCTATGCGATCGGACCTATCCCAAATAAGTTGCACAAGGCAGCATGCCCATGACCACTGAAATCCGCTGGCAACAGCGTTTCCAGAACTACCAAGCTTCGTTGCGCGTGCTGCGTCAGGCTTGCACAAAGTCAGAGTTCTCTGATCTGGAGCGAGCAGGATTGATTCAATTATTCGAAGTGTCCCTTGAGCTAGGCTGGAAGACGCTGAAAGACCTGTTGGAATACGGAGGGTTCGATCTGAAATCACCTCGCGAAACGCTCAAACAAGCCTTTACCAGTGGTTACATCGCAGATGGTGAAGGGTGGATCCTGGCGTTAGATGGCAGAAATAAATTTGCCCACATTTATAATGAAGACATCGCCAAGTCCTCAGTGATTAATATTAAGGGTCGTTATTTAGTGCTCTTAGTGGCGTTGGAAGAAACACTGATCCCGCGGTTGCCACATGAATGACGGGCTCGCTGATCACGAACTGCTACTCATTCAGAAGGCGTTGGCCAGCGTGTCACAGGTAGAATCTGTGGTGTTGTATGGAAGTCGCGCCCTGGGCACTTATCGACCCGGAAGCGACATTGACCTTGCCATTGAAGGCACCGAGTTAACGAACGAGGAACTGGCTCGAATAGCTGGTCGACTTGATGAATTGCCATTACCGTACCGCTACGATCTCACCCTGAGGGCTTCCATAAGTAACCCGGCTCTTCGTCAACATATTGATCGCTTTGGTGTTGTCTTCTGGCAGCGTCGCGTGCCACCGAACAGCACTCGTCAGCTAACTCGCAAGGAGTGATTTTAAATGAGGGCTTGGAGCTGAAAAACAGGCAGCGCATCGTCTGTTTCTCAGTAAGCGGATTCTTCACAGCCCCAGGCGTGAACGCAGCAGTTCGCGTTCGTAGACCAATTCCTTGGGCATGCGATTCGCCAAGCGCTCGAAGAGTTCCTCCTGTAACGTCAATTCGTTTCTCCATTCTTCTAGGTCGATACGTTGTGCGTCTTTGAATTCCGTGGGCTGATAGTGTTCCATGCCGTCAAGGTCGATGCCGTCGGCTTCGGGCATCCAACCGAGCGGGGTTTCTTCGCCAATGGCGCGGCCACGGCAGCGATCGACGATCCATTTCAGCACGCGCATATTGTCACCGAATCCGGGCCACAAAAACCGACCATCGGCACCTTTGCGAAACCAATTGACGTGAAAGATTCGCGGTGGATGCGCGAGTTTCTTGCCGACATCCAGCCAATGGCCGAAATAATCGCCCATGTGGTAGCCACAAAATGGCAGCATGGCCATCGGATCGCGTCGCACTTGGCCAATGGTGCCAGCGGCGGCTGCGGTCATCTCACTGCCCATCATGGCGCCGAGGTAAACGCCGTGCGCCCAGTTGAACGCTTGCATGACCACAGGAAAAGTTGAGGCGCGGCGTCCGCCAAAAATAATCGCGCTGATCGGTACGCCCGCCGGGTCGTTGGCTTCTGGTGCCAAGCACGGATTGTTCGCCATCGGGGCGCAGAAACGGCTGTTAGGATGAGCGGCCTTGGTTTCGCTTTTGGGTTGCCACGGATTACCGCGCCAATCAAGACACGACATCGGTGCGGTGCCGTCTTTGCCTTCCCACCACACATCGCCATCGGGTGTCAACGCGACGTTGGTGAAAATGGTGTCGCGGGCGATGGTCGACATCGCATTGGGATTGCTTACGCCATTGGTTCCGGGAGCAACTCCGAAATAGCCATTTTCGGGATTGATCGCGTACAAGCGACCATCGGCCCCAGGTCGCATCCACGCGATGTCATCACCAACGGTCCAGATTTTCCAGCCGTTGAAACGTTCTGGCGGAATGAGCATGGCGAAATTCGTTTTACCGCAGGCACTGGGAAATGCCGCAGCGACGTAGGTTTTTTCACCCTCAGGTGATTCGACGCCCATGATCAGCATATGTTCAGCAAGCCAACCTTCACGATTCCCTAACCAGGAACCCAGACGTAGCGCCAAACATTTTTTCCCTAACAGAACATTGCCACCGTAGTTGGAATTGGTGGAAATGACGGTGTTATCATGCGGAAAGTGCGCGATGTAACGCTGCTGCGGATCAATCGTCAGCATGCAGTGCAGGCCGCGACTGAAACGTCCGTGATCACCAAGTTCTTTCCATGCAATCTCGCCCATGCGCGTCATGACACGCATGCTCAGCACCACATAAATACTGTCGGTAATCTCAATGCCGACTTTGCTGAGTGCTGATCCAGGCGGACCCATGATGTAAGGAATCACGTACATCGTGCGGGCGCGCATCGCTTGCGAGGTGAGCGCGCGCAAACGTTCGTACATCGCATCCGGCTCCATCCAATTATTGGTGGGACCAGCTTCGTCCTTGGTTGGCGTGCAAATATACGTGCGATCTTCGACCCGTGCGACGTCGCTGGGATGAGATCGATGATAGTAACACCCAGGATTTCGGCGTTGGTTGAGCGGCGTCAGAATACCGGCGTCAACCGCTTCACGAACAAGATCTTCGTGTTCTTCAGCGCTGCCATTACACCAATGTATCGTTTCGGGGTTGCAATGTTTGGCGATTTCACTGACCCAGTGCAACGCTTCCGCGTGACGCGTTGGCGGCGCACTGAAATCTAAACGGTCACTGCTGTCGTCAGGGGAGAGTTGGGACGCATTCCAGGGGCTGAACATATAACTACCTCGGTGGACAACCCATCCTGCTTGTTCGTCAAGTCAACTCATCATTTTCGCGGGAGAAGTGACAACGGAGACGCGCTAACGTGATCTGGGTACGTTGAACAGCGCAGCGATGTTCCCCGTTTCCGACATCGGACATCGGACATCAGACATCACGCTTCATGCCGTGGAAAGGCACACAGCGGACGACTTGTTTGTGGCTGGTTTAATAATTGGTGAATGGTTAATTTCTTAAAAGCCATCTCGACGGCGGCCATGGCGTTATCAAGGCCGCGATGGAGCGGGCAGAGGCTGGTTCCGTGACCTTCAATGCCAAGCGGACAGTGCGTAATGCGTACAATCGGATCGACCGCCTGGATGACATCGTAGATGCACAGTTCTTTGGGTGTTAGGACCAGGGTGAAACCGCCGTAAAGCCCACGCTGAGAAGTCACCAAACCGGAGCGCGCCAATCCTTGCATAATTTTCGCCAAATATCCGACAGGAACTTTGGTACCTTTGGCGATGGCTTCGGCAGTTTGAGCTTCTGTTGGGTTGTCAGCCAGAAAGACGATGGCGCGCAGGGCGTACTCGGCGGTCTGGGAAATCATGAAGGCTCCAAGGTAATGGCCGAATGAAGGTCAGGCGCTGATCGTATGAAGGTGTGACTTCCACTCAGCCAACCTCAGGACGTGAATATCTGAATATCTGCGGGTTGCAATCTCCGGTGAAAGTGCTCTAGGTTGATCATGGTCCGGTCCACGCATAAAGAACACCATCGCATCTGGGTCGACCACGGCTGTATCCACTGTTTCTGGTGTCAAAATTTAATGCCCCAGGTCTTCGTAGCCCATGAAACGGGGACACAGATTGCGGGCGAAGCACGAGAAGACGGTGTGACATCCGATAATGGCCGCGAGCGCAGTCCGCTGAGAATAGCAGTGATCAGCACCGAAGATCTGAATTTCTTGCCTTTTATTGCCGACGGCTGTCCGGTGCAGGTTATTCATTTCGAAGGTGCGTGGAGCAACCTTGGTACTGCGTCCGCAAATGAGGCCAGTAGTTAAATGAATCGTGAGAGAGAAAATCAGTTGCTGACTTGCGAGCCGGGCACGGTGTCCTGCGTCACCCCGCGCTTGACGTTGCCCTCTTCTCAGGCGCTCTAGACTCCCGCCCACCTGATCCCGTAGCTCAGCTGGATAGAGCGCTGGTTTCCTAAACCGGAGGTCGCGTGTTCGAATCACGCCGGGGTCGGTATTTCATAGCATTGTACGAACTCCGGCATTCAACGCCGGAAGGCTGATAAAGCTCAAGGATTACTTCTTCCGGCGTCAGTCGAACCCGTGAAACAATTCCGCGCAAAATTATCACCTGTTGCGGCAACGGTAAATTCGGCAGGTTTCCAGCTTCTTGAATTATTCCAGAAATCGCATTGTCGAGATTGTCGGCATCGACAGATCCCGCCGCTTCAATTCCTTGTAGTTCGGCTAGGCGGTGGTCGAGTCGTTCCAGCTCCGTGCCCAGGCCTCGCATTGCTTCGCGCCACACGGTGCCGCCCACTTGGGTTTCCAGGGTCACGGCGGTGACCCTGGCGGCTAACTGGTCACGCTCTGCCGTCAGCGTCAGGCGCTCCGCCTTGGCGGCTTCCCTGGTGTTCCGAGCCGCCTCGTACATGGCCCGAATCCCGTTCACAAATTCGCTTCCTTCTTGAATCGCAGACTGAACACCAGCGATCACTTCCGCCTCTATCGGTTCGGCTCGCTCGTCTTTTTGTGGGCAGGTTCCCCGAATGCGAGCCGTGCATCTGAAATATCGGTACAGCGTCCCGCCGGCACCAGTCGCACCAACTTGCACCATTGCCGCGTCGCATGTGGGGCAGCGGAGAAGACCGGCCAGCGGCGAAGGCTCGATCGCTTTCGCGCCTGGCGCTTTGGCCTTGCCGCGGCGTCCGGGTGACTGTCGATCTTGCAGCACCTTCCGAACAGTGGCCTGCGTGGCGGGATCGACCAGGAGGCCGCACACTTGCGCGCTGAGGAGCAAATGCCGGACGCTGGCAGGTGTCCAGGTGGCGGCCACGCCGGAGCCGTTCAGCGATGGGCGGACACTATCGGCCTTGAATTTCTCCGACACGTCACGCAGGGATTTGCCCGCAAGAATCATTGGCCACGCGGCTGCGACCGCCTCCGCCTCGCTTGAGCGAACCAGCTTCTTTCGCGCGCCCTCGATCACCACTTCGCAGCCAGCGGGAATTGACCGGCCCATCCAGTACCCTTGCCGCCTCGCGTGATCCATCGCGGTCTTGGTGCGCTGGCCGATCGTCTCGCTCTCCCACTGCGCGATTGCGCCCAATAAATGAACCACAAAGCGGCCCATCGGTGTGGTCGTGTCGAGCGATTCAGAGACGGACACCAGCCCTACATCAAGGTCGTTCGCCATTTCCAGCAAGTGTAAAAGATCACGCATGCTTCGCGTAATCCGATCAAGCCGCCACGCGATAACGCCCGCGACCTTGCGGCCTTTGAGCGCGGCAATCACCTTCGTCATACCTTCGCGCTTGAGCGTGGTTGCACTGGCTCCGGCGTCCGTGATCTCCTCCGCAACCGTCCATCCCTTGGCAATTGCGTAGGCGCGGCAACTGGTCAATTGAGCATCGAGAGAGACACCGCCTTGCGCTTGGTCCTCTGTGGACACTCGCGTGTATATGAGCCAGGGGAGCGGACTCACACGCGGCCTTTGAAATACCCACGCCATTCAGGCGGAGCGGATGCGATCACAGCGAGGCGCACGAATCGGCCCACGTCGGGCGGATCGAGGACGCGCACCAACTTGCGCACGGTCTCCGATGTTGGCCGATATTCGTCTCGCTCGATCTTAGCAAAGTGCGATTGCGACAAGCCAACCTTGCGGCCAAGTTCGGTCTGGTTCCAGCCTTGTTTCAGGCGGAGGGCGCGGAGGTAGGGGCCGAAGGTGAGCACGTCTCAAAGCCTGCGGTGTTTTCTTTGAGTTATCACTTGCCAGCCTTCTTTATTTCTGGCGGCGGTGGCAATTCGATGCCTTCTAATTTCATTATTTCAACGCCGAAACGCGCGAGCTTTTCTCTGAAATCTCGTGAAATGTCGCTTGGCTCATAGACCACGCTCCCACGTGATCCAATGACTTGAGCAGCCATCTCCTTGCCCCGAATGATTGCCGCTAATTTTTCCGGTGTCAGCGAAAGAATGGCATGGTCATGCATTGATACCGACACTGATCGATCAACTGTGTTGTAGTTCGTTCCGCCTGTGCTGTGCGTAAAGTCCGCGCTCAGTAAGTGCAAGGGGACCGCCTCGCCGTCAACGTTTATCACGACGGACGAAACGCGCCCAAGTTCATTTGGTGATCCATACAAAGAGCTTGAATCATAAAGGTTCTCTAAATAAAAACCCGCGTTTTCAATTTGTCCCGTTTTGATATTTTTACCAATGAAAGGGTCTAGAAATAGGCCGGAATCGTTCACGTGCGTTCCGCCAGCAATAGACTTCGTTGAGATGCGGCAACCGTGGGCGCGGATGATCGACAAATTACCTGTCGAAAACCGCGCGTCTGATTCCGAAGTGCGGTATGTCGTGGCGCATCCCACAAAAAATAGGGAGACGACTAGGGCTAGTGCGGCAATTGTACGCATGGTGAAACATTCTCTCGGTGGTTGGACGAACGTCTAAAAGTCGGCATTGCAGAATTGAACGTAATGGGGTAATACGGACCCATGTCTAAGCCCTCGCGGGCCTCCCGGCAGCCAAAGCGCCGGGCTGATCCAGTGCCCACCAGTTCCCTGGGCACTCTCTCCGGGGAGATCCCCGGCGCTGTTTCGGAATGGTCAGACATTGCCAAATCCATCCGGCAACTTGACGCCGCGCTCGCGAATAACCGAAAGGAGCGCACGGAATGCGGTTTTGTTGTCGGCCATCTCCTTGCGGAGAGTCGCGATTTGCGAGCGCAGATCGATCAACTCACCGCGATCTTTGGCGGCGTCGAGCCGCAGGCGGTTGACCAGTGACCGGACTTCGGCTGGAGCGTGGGCGAGGTGGGCGACTTCTCGGAACTCTCGGGACTCTTCGGGGGTCAGTCCGAGGGCCGTCGCCATCTGTGTCAAACAATCGAGTGGTGGGGTCCGTTTGTCCTTGAGTACGTATTGCAAGAGACCTACGGAAAACCCGCATTTTTCCGAGAAATCACGCTGGCTCGTCCCCGTTCTTGCGAGGTGCGTGCGGAGTAATTTCCCGAATGAAAAAGGCAGTCCCACACCTTAGACGTTAGCGTGTTTTTTGTCCATGTACACAAAACTGTTTGACGTACACTGAAAAGTGTACATGTTCCGCGCCCATGACCAAAATAACCCCTACCCATGGCCCTCGTGTACACTCAATAGTGTACACCACCGCCCGTGCCACCGCCCGCGCCCGCAAGTACCCCGGCCTAACCGGAGCAAAGAAACTCGCCGCCCGTCTCGGATGCGGCGAAGTAACCGTGTACCTGTGGGAGAAGCCCGGCAGCGAGCACCTCCCGAAAAACTCACGCCTGCGTCGTGACTACCTACGCGCAATCGGCGTCACCGAACCCGCCCCGGCCCCCGTGACCCCGTGACCCAAGAGCGCCGCACTCGTTGCCGCATCGTGTGGGTCCAGCCGACCGAGCCCGAGCAATTCGACGCGATCGAGAAGGCTGGCGCCCTCCTCATCGAACTTGCGATCAATCGCCTCTGGCTTGCCCGCGCTCTCAACCCTCCACCCCGCCCCGAACCTGACGACTTAGTCGCCTGTGCGACTTGAGCCGAAACAAACCAAAACGAATCAAAGGAAAAAATGGACACTGACAACCATACCCCGACCCCGTGGATTATCGACCCAAGCAATAATCACATGGCATGCAATGCTGCCCGCACGGAGGGGATTCTATGCGGTAATTCTGCAAGCTATTACCAGGACAGAGCGAACATCGCGCGGTCTGTTAAGTGCGTAAACGCGTGTGAGGGGATCAAAGACCCGGAGCAGGCAATCGCTGACACTCTGCAATTGCTCAAGGCGTGGCAACGCGATACCGAGTGCCCCGAAGACAGAGAAGAACTATCCAGGTGTATCTGCGCCCTTGGCGGTGACGCATGAGCGAAACCCTGCAATCTCTCTCTCTGAAAAACTCGCGTCAGTCGGTCACAAGTCGCCAGACATCCAGATGACGAGCGAGGAAGCGTATGCCCGCGCGTGCATCGTTACCGGCTGCGATAATACCGTCTACGTTCCCGCGACCGTCTGCGCTGACTGCAAAACAGCATATCAGACGGTAGCCGATAACGAGGCGCTTGATCGCATTCGTAAGTTTGAGGCGGCTCGCCATCGCTACCTCGCTAAGCGTTACGGCCCCTCGTGGCGTCTCTGGCTTTACTTCATTAGTGACGCATTCGCCGCGAGTTTTTGCGGTCGTGTCGCTGGCGGCGCCTGGTTCTTGGTCGCGTTGCTGTTGACCGTTGGTGGTTGCCTCAAGATGGCGCACAGCGTCGAAGTTCCGAATCAGATCATTGCCGCGATTGCCGAAATTGAGACCGGCACTACGTGGCGCGGCACTGGTGACGTGCGCGGCGTTTGGTCACGCGGAAACATTGGCGAAGTGTCGCCCTGGCAACTATCGCCTGCCGTCCTGCGCGACTTACGCGCCTATGATCGCCGCTCGCGCGTTCACTCGGACACAGTCTTTGCTGAGTCGCTTGTTCGTCAGTGGCTCTCGCGCCTCCATGACGCAACCGGTTCGTGGTCGCAGGCCGTCGCCGCTTACCACGCCGGGATTGCTGGTCGTCACCGCAGATATGCCCGCGACTACGCCGCCCGCGTTTTTTCCGTCGCTGGTCTCTAAATCCTTCCAACTCCCAACCCCCGAAAGGCACCACATGGAATCCGCCCACGAAAAAAAACCCAAGGCCCGCAAGTTGAGCAGCATCCTGCGAGACCTGCAAGCGATTGACCAGGAAATCACGGAGCGAAATACCAAGCGCGATGAGCTACTGGTCGAACTCAAGGGCCAGATGGATATTGGCCAGCGCCTTTTCGTTACCGATGCGAAATGGGACGAGAAAACCAAAGACTATCGCAGTCTTTTGCTCATCGCGATTCGCGCACAGGATGGATCGATTGCGCTTGAGCGCGTCCAGTCTGCCGACTGATTCGGCAACAACCCAAACACCCGAAAGGTTTCTAATGAATTTACCCCAGGAATCCCATGCCGTCACAGTGTCCCATGTGGCGCCGCTGACAGCATACGCTTCAACTCCTCAAGAAGTGCTTCGCGCTGCACAGCTCGTGCAGCAGGTCATGCGCGATGTGATGAAAGAAAATGAGCATTACGGTGTCATTCCCGGCACCGAGCGCACCGATAAGAACGGCCATGACATCAGCAAGCGAACGCTCCTCAAGAGCGGCGCGGAAAAGCTGTGTTTTGTTTTTGGTCTTTCGCCGCGTCTGCAGATTCAACGAGATGATCACCCGAACGGTCACCGGGAGTACATGATCACATGCGACCTCTACGACCGTGCCGGCAACATGCGTGGTCAGGGAGTTGGTAGCGCGTCTACGCTGGAGCAAAAATACCGCTACCGTGGCGCGGCGGGCAAGCCCTGCCCATCCTGTGGCACGCTGGCGGCGCGTCCGTCGAAGAAAGAATATGGCGGCGGTTACTGGTGCGACCCGAAGGCCGGAGGGTGCAATGAGAAATGGAAAGGAGGCACGCCCGAGGCCAAGAAGTTAGACGCCATTCCCACCGCGAGGGCAGAGAATCCGGACCCTGCGGACCAGTACAACACCATTTTGAAGATGGCGAAAAAGCGCGCGATGGTTGACGCGGTCCTGACCGCCACCGCCGCGTCTGACTGTTTTTCGCAAGACCTGGACGAGATCGAGGATCATCTTGACGCGGCAAATGCGCGAGACGCCGAGATGGTTCAGTCTGATCCCACGGCAGCGCGCACGGTTGAGCCATCGAAGGCCGAACAGGCCACGCCACCAGCGAGCGCTTCCGCGACTAAGAAACCAGAACCCAAGGCGCCGGCACATCCCGCGATCGAAGCCGCGCGCAAACTTTACACCTCCCTGGGCAAGGACGCCGGGTCCAAGGTTATCAGCCGTCTGTGCTCGCTCGCTGGCGTCGTGGCACCAAAGGATGTCCCCGTCAACAAGTTGGATCAGTTTGCTAATGACGTGGCTCAACTTGACGCGGCGAAAGGTGACGCGGGACGCATCGAGGACCTTCTGAGCATGTGGGAACAGGCAGCCAAAGAATTGACGGAGGTGAAGCCATGAGCGCCACGACTACCGCCGTCATCCTCACCAATCCACTACCTGCTCAGTTGATCGCGCTATCTGTCGAGCTGGTAGCGAAGCGGGACGAACTCGCAGGGCTCGCCCGTGCAGTGGTGATCACGGACGTTGCTAGCCTCGCCAATGCGGAATCCCTGTTTGTCCAGGTCGATGGATTCACGAAGGACGTGAAGGAGGGCCGTTTGATTTTGACGCGTCAACTCGACGCACTCAAAGAACAGTTGATGGATACGGAGAAACAGGCAACCGCTCCGTTGCTGACCCTGCGGCAGGAGGTCGCCCGCAAGGTTCTGGCGTTCCGCGAAGAGTACCGCCGCAAGGTCGAGGAAGAGGCAAAAAAACAACGAGAAGAAGCGGAAGCCGCAGCACGCAAACAGCGCGAGGAGCAGGAGCTCGTGCGCAAAGAGCAGCAGGCCGTAGCGGATGAGGCCGAACGCGTGCGCCAGGAGGAAGCGGCGCTTTTTGGTGAGGTGACGACTCCCGCACCAGCGCCGGTTGCTCCCGCTCCGTTGCCGGTGGTTCCGATCGCTCGGGTTGCCTTAGTGTCGATGGTTTCGGCGCTCCCGCGCTCGGCGGTTCGCGCCACCACACGCACGCGCTGCGTAATCGATGACCCTGCAAAGATCATTGCTGAGGCGTGCAAGACTGGCGGCTCGTTGTTCGGTCGCCCGGTGTTGACGTTGGACGAAAAGGCCGTGGCCGAGTTGATGAAAGCCGGCTGTGCGGTTCCAGGCGCTCGCCAAGAATCCTATGAAGTCGCTGGCTCTAATGGTGCGCGGTCGTGATCAACGTGGACGAATTTATCCGCCCCTCCTCGCTGGAGGCTGACGAGCTTTGCCCTGGCCGTCCCACGATGGAGGCCCGCGCCTGTGCGCTTATTCCAGCATTGCAGCACGTGACCAGCGATGTTGCGCGACAAGGCACGCTTGGGCATGAGGTGATCGCCAGTGTTTTGACGGATGCACTATGGGGCAACTGGTCCGGTGCTTCGCGTGCGGTCGCCAGCATGGAACAACGCATGGGTGACCTTGAGCCGTGGTGTCAGGACGCCGTGCGCAGATGCGTTGCTTATGCTTTTGGCGTGGTGCGCGCGTGGACTGACAAGGGGCGGGTCGAGTGCATCGCCGAGGTGCACCTTGATGGGCAAGCGTTTGGTTTGGTTCGTGGCGGCACCGCTGACTTCGTCTTAGTGATTAGTCGCGGCGATCGAGTTGTGCGCGTGATCGTGATTGACCACAAGACCGGCTGGCTGTCACAGGGTGAGGCTGCGGACCATGTCCAGTTGATGGCTTACGGCGTACTTGCTGCGCATCGCTGGCTGCCGTCCGAAGGCGTCGAGGTCCACCTTGCGATGGGTCGGCGCTGCGAATTTTCCTCAGCTTTTTACGACCCCGAGGCGCTCATTGCGGCAGGCGAGCGAGTTCGCCGCATCGCTTCCCGCTGCAAGAGCGAGCGGGCAAGCCTTACCCCATCAACCAAAGCGTGTCGCTACTGTCGAGCGCTGCCGTTGTGCCGCGCGGCACGGGAGAAAATTATGGAAGCTCAAGAAACTTTCGCGTTGTTCGGCGCACAGCCCGCCGACCGCATCAACTTAGCCGACGATGCCGCGCTCGCTAAGGCGTTCGTGCGCTCGGCTGATGAACTCGCCAAGATTTGGCGCGAGCAAGAAGCGGCGAAAGATGCGGAGGCTCAGCAATGAGACGCCTTCTCTATACGACATCGGCCACTGTCCAGGTCTCCTCACGCGTATGGGGAGGACACGTGTTTGAAATTCACGTCACGCGCGGACAGGTGTCTATCGTTCCGCCGTCAGTGATGCCTGCGCAAATGTGCGATGCACGGGCGCTAGACTTCGCCCGCGTGCTCCAGGCCGCTGCCCTTCGCGGTCGCGCTGTGCATCGCCGCTTGTTTGGCAAGAATCCATGAGCGCCTGTAACGACTGCCGATGTGGCAAGCCCAAGGCCCGCCCCTCGCACCTCGCGTGCGATTCCTGTTTAGCGAAAGTAAACCCGGCGATGGTGGCCGAGTTCGTCGAGAAGGCGCGCGCCAAACGCGGCGCCCCGAGTTATTACGCGGCGCGCAATCGCGTAGTGGCTGCACTGCAAGCACTGCACGATTTGAAGCCGGTGACGCCATGACCATACGCCAAGCCTGCGCAATTCCTTCCGTGCTGGTGGGTGAGTTATTTCACTTCATCGGCACGGCTTTTTCGAAATCGCTGACGCCATCCTGGGAAAGGAAGACCTATGAGCATCGTTCTTCGTGCTGAAAAATCTCCATGGGCTCACGTTGTCGAGTTTGTGCTGATGGAGATAGATGGCGATCTCGTCCGTGCTGTGTCGGAGCCCGTGGTCATGCGGAAGGTGGAGCCGTGCGAGGCCGTGACGCACCGGCCTATGGTTACCCTCCGGGGGCCTGAGGCACAATTGCTGATGGATGACCTCTGGCGCGCAGGCATCCGCCCGAGCGAGGGCACCGGTAGCGCTGGACAGCTCGCGGCGGTCCAGAGCCATTTGCAGCACATGAGGCACGTCCACGACCGCCTCCTAGATGTCGTGGTCGATATTGCTGCGCGCAATGGCGCTCGGGGGCAGCCATGATTTCCGCTCCCTACAGCAACCGCACAACTAGCAAAGCCGCCGCGCAGACGCTTAGTCAGCGCAAGATCGTCCGTGATCGCCGGTCGATTGCCGAGTTTATCGCAAACCGTGGCGCCGCTGGTGCTGCTGATTTTGAGTTGAAGGCGGGGCTGCCAGACATTCACGACAATGCGTTACGGGCACGGCGTGGCGACTTGGAGGCCTACGAGCGGCGATTGATTAGTAGCAGCGCAGGGGAGCGCCGCATGAACCCCGAGAGCGGCAAATTCTGCACGGTTTATCACATTACCGAGCGCGGCTTGCGTGCTCTTGGACGTGACCCTGCGGCGTGCTTCTCTGTGCTGACACCAGATGGTCAGGAAAATTCATGAACCTACGCATCAATCCCGCCGACCTCGCGCGCCTAGACGCACAGGTCACTCGCCGCCGTCAAAAGCGAATCCAACAGGAACGCGCCGACGATGCCGAGAAGACCATCGGCAACCGGCTGTGTGCATTCGGATTCGTTGAGGTCGCCAAGGTCGAGACCGGGCGCGATCGATTCGGCAACCACGTGCGGAAGGTTGCTGGTGACTGGACGTTTCTTGCCCCGTGGGACGGACGCGGCGGCCTGTGTGAGGTGAAGTCTCACCAGGGGCGCGAGAACGCGGAAGGCGATCGGCGCTTCAAATGGTCGGACTTGCGATCACATCAACCGAAGCGGCTTGATGCCTATGTCGCAGCAGGTGCGTGGGCATTCCTCGCATGGGTCGGACCTCACGGGGTGTGCCTATTGTCCTGGCGCAAGCTGCGCGCTTGTGGCTTTGGTCCTCACTCTTCGTTGGGGCAAAATGAATGCCGAGCGTGTGAGGTCTCGCCGCCAGGACTCGCCAAACGAATGATCCCGGTTTGACACAGTTTTCTGCCCCAATTTATACACCAGTCCCATACGGGAAATAATCCCAAGGAGTTAGCATGGAAGTAGCATCTACCACCCCAACCGAGCCGGAGACGCTCACGCCTGAAAGCGTTGCGGACATCTCCACGGACTCACCGCCCGTTGACACTCGCAAGCCCGACTCGTACCTGGACCCGGTAGCGGAACACCTCAAGGGCGGGGCTTTGTCAGCCGTACAAATTTTGGCGCAGGTTTACGGGTACGAACACGCCGACGGCGAGGGCATCATGGCACTCAATCGTCAGATGAACGCGGACCCGCGTTTCCACCAAGTGTCGAATGCAGGATTGCCCAGCAATTGGGACTTAGTCGGCTTGCCGCCGGCTGAGGGCAAGAGCATTGCTGACTGTCTCGCAGGAAACGAAGCGGCGGCAAATAAGCTGGCTGATCCCGTGGTTGGATTCGACCCTGCCGTACCCGGTGGAGATTTCAGTGCCGTGGTGAGTGTCCCTGTTGCGCCAGTGGAAGGCACCGGCTCAGAGACCATCGCCAGCGAGAATCCAGCGCCGTGCGGCGGTAAGGTTCCCGCTCGCATCTCCGACCCCAAGGACGAGGAGATTCGGCGGCTTCGCCGCAAGCTTGATGCCGCTTGTGATCAGCTCGAAGCATTTCACGAGCGCCAAGCGGAGGAAAAAGAATTAACGGACGCCATCACCAAGGCATCGAGGGACGTTGAGGCGGCCAAGGAGGTTCTCGCTGGTAAAAAGACGGCGCTTGCCACCGCACACGAGCAATTGTTCCTGCATGCATCGGGTGACACTCAGACCGTTCATCCAGATCTACGCGAGCCGGATAACGACAACGAGGACGACCAGGGCCGCCCGGCTCCGGTGGTTTTCGCCTCAGCGCCGACGATCCCCGAGGCTCAAGCGCAACCCGTTGTCGAGGTAGTCGCCCCAGCAACTAACACAGGGGTCACGGAATCGCAGCCAGCGCCCTCGCAGTTCCATTCAACGCTGCCAGATGACCAGATTGTAACAGACAACGGCTATCTGTCTGAGGATTTAGAGCGGATCGTGATGCGCGACTTGGCCCCGTCCGAGAAGCCGCACCAAATCGGCCCGAATGTGCTCGAGTTTCGCGGTTGCATATGGCTGATACGCGATTCCTCACCCGATCGCCGTCGGTGGTTCGCTCAGCGCGTGCTTACCAAAGCTGAATGGCAAAAGCTCTGTGAGTCTGAGTTCGGTATGTGCGTGACCGGCTTCGATCAGAGCGAAGAAGCGAAGCGCAACCGCACTCTCGGTGGTGACGATTGCGGGCGCGTGGTGCGTGTAGCTAAGAGGCTCAGAGTCCTTGGACCTGAGCGCGAGGGCATCGTGCTGGTGGTCGATGCGCCGCAGGTGGCCCCGGTCGAAGAGACCGATGGAAAGAGCGCAGGCGCAGGTGATGCGCTGCGCGGTGAGCAAGATCAATTCGTTGCCGGCGATACGCCCGGCGGCGTGGTGAATAGCGATCCGAACGATTGACGGCGAACCGCCCCCGGTGGCGACACCGGGGGAACTTCACCGCCAACCACAAGGAGGCACCGATGGCCACGGCCAAACAGAAACCGAAACCGAAGAGCAAGAACAAGCAAGATCCTACGCCATGGAATCGCGCATGGGTTGCGATTGAGCTGCTAACGAAAGCGCCACGCGATAAACTCAGCAGACAGACGATGGACCTCTGCAATGCTGCGGTGTGCGATTATCTCAAGGCGTGAGGATGCTCATGCATCACTAATTATTCACCGCCAACGCAATCCGCTGCGGCATTATCGCTCAAAACGAGCAAGGAATCATAATATGCCAACCACAGTACGCGCAAAGATGCGCTGCACTCGCAAAACAAGCGCCACCGAAAACTCTTCATATGGCCCACCCGCTCCGGTCGCCCGTGAAATAGTAGAGTTCTCTCCCGTCGCAGGCCCCGGCAATGAAGAGTGGTCAAAGTGGACCCCCAGCGGAAAGCTTGAAATGCAGATCAGTAACCCAGCCACCCTTGAGAAGTTCGAGGTCGGCAAGGATTACTTCGTAGATATTTCATCGGCTGAATAATCACCAAGCACCAGACGCAGGTGTGCAGGCATAGGCGCTAATTCCGCCGAGTCCGGATCAACATGGGGATGGGGTTCCGGGCAACCTTTCATCGATTCGCCGGCAATCGGGCCAAACAGCGCCGCCAGCTTTTTTTCTTTCATCAATTCACCGACTCACGACTCACAGGAAAAACATGGAACCTTGGATTTATGAACCGCAGCGCCGCGATGGGCTCCCGTCTACACCTTGCCAGGAAGCTCAGTGCTCGCACGTCTCGACGTACACTTTGAACGCTAAGCGCGGTGAGGCTGGCCAGTACGTCGGCGGGCGGAATTTTTGCACCAACCACTGCGCGTCCGCTTGCTATCGGCTGGGCGTTCCATTCCCGGCTAAGTCGCCGCGTAAGGGTGGTAAAAAATGAGCGGCACACTTCCTCCGCCACCCGTTCCGCCAGACTGCGACCTCCGCGACCTTGATGGGTTCATGCTCAATACTGAGCGTCTACTCGCGTCAGAATTATGGGCACTTGCTGACGGTAAGTGGTTCAAGGCCGCAGTTGCTCTTTGGTGCCGCGCGTGGAAACAAGTACCAGCCGCGAGCCTTCCAGATGACGATTTGGTGATTGCCGCTTTTGCTGGCGTCACCGTGAAGCAATTACAGGCTGAACGGTGGGTGATCCTTCGCGGATTCACCAAACACTCAGATGGTCGGCTATACCACAAGACTCTCGCGGAGGACGCTTGCCGGGCATGGTCAGCAAAGCAACGACGGAGGGCTGAGCGAGATGGTGACGCTGGTCGTTTGCGCGACTGGCGGGAACGTCGCCGAAACGGCAATGAAACAGCCGATGAAACATCTAACGAAACGGAAATGAAACGCGTTTCACATGACGACGGAAACGCCACCGAAACACCGACGAAACGCGTTAGACAGGGACAGGGACAGGGACAGGGACAGGTAGGTGGTAACGCGCAACCACCCACCCCCACCTCAAAATATTCAAATCTTCAAAAGGCACTTCGTGGACTGGGTCTCCCAAGTAACCCCGAGGCGATCGAGGAGTGGGCTGAGTTTCTTCGTGTGGGATGCGTTATCCAAGATCAGAGTGAGATTCCGCTGGCGTTCAAGATTATCGGGGAATGCGCGACGCGTGACGGCGTGCGGTTCCAGTACGCGAAGCATTGCGGCCAATTTGCGCGCGAGGTTGCACGGAGATTGCAAAAAGGACGGGAAAAACAGCAAGGAGTTACGCAATGAAATGTCTTAGCATTCGCGCCCCATGGGCACGCGCGATCATTCACCTGGGCAAGGACGTAGAAAACCGTTCATGGTCAACTAAGTTTCGTGGGCGGTTTCTGATTCACGCGAGCGCGACGAAGGATCACGAGGCGTACAACAGAGCCTGCTCCACGGCGATCCGTGCTGGGCTTGGCGAGGATTCCCTACCAGCGGAGCGTGCCCTCCGTTATGGCGGCATCATCGGCTCCGTTGTGCTGACCGATTGCGGCTTGTTTACCTCCTCGCCGTGGTGGATCGGCCCGGTTGGCTTCAAGCTGTGCGATCCAAAGCCGTTGGCATTCATTCCGTACAAGGCGCGGTTGGGTTTTTTTGAAATGCCGTACGAGATCGAGGCGTCGATCATGGCGCACGGCGCAGCGTAATGGACGAGCCCCTGAAAAAACTCAAGGCAACCGAGTCCAGCAACACGGGCGGTAGGCCTTATCTCGGAGCGGTTCGCAAGACTCCGCAGCCCTCAGACGCGGCAAAGCCTATCGTGTGGGCAGTGTGGCTCGGAGCGAACACCGCAGCGCGTCTCGCGCATCAGTGGGGCATCGATAAATCGGCTGCAGAGCGGCAACTGCGTGAGGCCGTTCGTATGCATCGCCTTCGTCGTCTGCCGCACGGTCGATTTGCTGTCTCGTGCTATCGCCCCCGACTCAATGGCCGCTTCACCCCTGGCGCTGCCGTCTGTGACGGTGTGCCGTGGGCGGAAATGGTCAGCGTTTAATCACTTCAACTAAGGATTTTCTATGGCTCATAAATTAATGAACATACTTGACCAACTGACAGAGTTGATGGCAAAGGCCCCGGCCTTTCCTGACCAAATTATTGAAGACCCTGACGACATTGGGCGCTACGAATGCCCATGTTGCGACGGAGAAGGCATCGTTGAGCGCGAGTGGGTAGTCTGTGCGCAGTCTAGTTCCTGGCCGGGCGGCGTGCAATTTTATGGCATTGGGCACGAACACCAATGGGCTGAACAATTTTATCTTGCGGCACGCACGCATCTCCCCGCGCTCATCGCCGTGGCGCGTGCGGCGGAAGAAATTGAGAGTGTTCGGAATCAGGAAACGGGCGAAGAAGATATACCAGATCAGGCCTATAGATTAGGGGTTGCGCTTGAGTCATTACACGAATCCCTCGCCCAACTCAAAGGACCAACCAATGACTGACCTCATCGACATCAATAAGAAATACCGGACCAAGGACAAATACGAGGCGGTAATTTACACAATAAATGCCGGTGGACTTTATCCGGTACATGGCGCGTATCGTATATCCGGCAACGAGAACTGGAAAATGTGCCAGTGGACCGCGCGGGGGAGTTATCATGGAGACCAGGCATATAATCCCTCCGACCTCGTCGAAATAAAGCCCAGGCGGATATGGGAGCGGTGGGTGAATGTCTATAGTGGCGAGCGCTGTAGTGTGCATTTTTCCCGCGAGTTGGCGGAAAGAGATTCTGGCGTTACTCGCACCGAATGCCTGCATATCGTCCATGAATACGAAGAGGGGGAAGGGATATGAGTAACGATACGAAAACGATTGCGGCGCTCGTTGACATCATCCGCACCGGCATTACCCGTGAATGGAATGACGAATCTTTGGCGCGCGACATTCTCGACGCCATTTGTTCCGGCGCGGTGCCATTGCCGGAGGATGTTGCAATCCCCACCAAAGTGGTCACTGAATTTCAGGACAAAGTGCGCGAACAGCTACTTGACGAATTGGCCGCGGGGGGCCTCGAAGGAGCGGATATTGATGGCGGGGGTTGTGATTCTGGTGATTGGCGCGATTTTACTTTGAGCGAGATACGGCAGGCGTTTACCGTTCTGGCTGATTTTTATTATGATGCCAATCAAGCCTTAGAAGAACGTGCCGCTGATGCCGAGGGCCAACTTTTTTCCGTAAAATACGAACTAGAGGAAGCCGTTAATACCATTGTAAATCTCAAACGTAGAGAAACCCCATGAAATCCTCCCTCACCCAACAAGAAAAAGATGCGTGGATTATGGAGTTGAGAAATAACAATAACGTCCAGATATTCGACAGTCTCTTTAATATTGAGGAAGAGTCCAAAAAAATATGCGAGCGCACATGCATGTGCGCACTAGGAGCGGCGATAAAAGGAGCTGACAAATTTCATAATTTCAACACTAATTATGATTCTTTCCGATTCATACGCGATAAACTATGCTCTATAACAGATGATGACCTCTATGAAAGAATACCATATATGAATGACTTTGAGCGTAAATCATTCGCCGAGATAGCCGATTGGATCGAAGAGAATGTTGAGGTGGTGTCGTGAGCGAGCTACTTCCTTGCCCATTTTGCAATGGAAGTGTCCATTTCATTGAAAGCCATTTTATGGGAAGGTTTATTAGATGTTCCAGTTGCGGCTTATCCGTTCACGGGAATGCGGTCAACATGGAGGCCCTTGCGGAAAACTGGAACACCCGCCCATTGCCACCTATCACCGTCACCAATGAAATGGTTGAGGCCGCGATGGATTGCCACGATCATTTTTTCGTTGCAGGGAAAGAGCTTATCCGAGACATGTTAACCGACGTATTGAACGTGATGAAAACGAAGGAGAAGGAATCATGACCACGTCAACACATTGGACCGCACTCAAAGACCCCGAAAACTGGGACGATAACCCCGCTGAGGCTCCAGGTAAGGCCGTGCGGGATTATCTGAAAGCGGACAGAGGGAACGAGGACATTTGGAAGTCGTGGTATTCTCTTGAAAAATACGGCGAGACCACGGTTGAACTTCGTGGATTTATTGAAACTAACGAATTGATCGAGGATGAAAATGCGCAATTTGAGGGGTATGAGCCAGGGTGTTCCTGGTTCAAGTTCACCGGAGAAACTAAAGAGTTTCGGGTTAGTTTGAAGATTGAGGAAGTATGAAAAAATATCACCTTATCTTTTCGGTCAGAGAAGCACATGGAACGCAAACTTTCCTTGTGTTGGCTAACAGCAAAGCCGAAGCTCTTGCCGCTCACAACAGAGGTGAAAGTGAATTGGAGGACGAAGAGATCGAGGTTATGGGGCTTAGTGAGCCTGAGATTGAGGAGGTGCAGCAATGAGCAATCAGTCGCCCGACAAAGATCAGTGGGAGTCGCGCATCCGCAGGGTGTTAGGCGGCGAATACCCCAAACAGGTCTGGGATGGATTCGATCCTATGCAGGCAGACCTACGACTGGCGATGACAGCCTTGGATTTAGCCCGCTTAGACGCCGCTGACATGCGCGGGAAAGTCGCATCGTCGCTCGATACCATCCTGACCGAAACCAGCAACATGACCGTCGGACTTGCCCGTTCAATTGAGCACATGCGTAGTAAAATCCGGGAGGACCGATCCAAGTGAGCGTCGAGAATCTCAACAAAGGAAGTCATGTATATAATTCCCCAAAATATGACCAACAAAGGGAAATTATGAACTACGACACGATGCAGGCAGGATCAAAGATGGACCGGATGGTGGCAGAGAAGGTGATGGGTGATGACATTGCCATCAAGAAGGAACATCAATGGCGACTCGATGAAGATGGCAAGGTGGACGAGTTCGGCACGGAATATGAAAATCACAACGGCCCCTACTGTGAGAGATGCGATTATTCTTATTGCGTGCACTGTGGGGATAAGCCGAGCGCTAAATGTGCCCCTTTTGTAAAGCCGTATTCTACTGACATTGGTTATGCGTGGAAAGTTTGGGAGCGGTTATATAAGACCGTTTCATCCCTGAGTCTCGTTCAAGCTGGAAGTACACTTGAGCTGTCGCTGACTATTCCAGATAAGCTGGATTGCACGCGCTCGCGGCGTGTTGTGGCCACGGCTGACACGGCACCACTCGCCATCTGTCGCGCAGCGCTCAAAGCATTCCATGACTAAGCCCTTCCGCGACCTCTCCCGCCCGATGCATGAGCGCCTGTGGCTGGGTCCATGGGCAACCCGACCATCAAGCCAACGGATCGTCCTGACCATTGATAATCCTAGGATTATCGGCGGAACATTCCGGTCATGGCAGCTTGAAATACACAGACCGAGGACACGCGAGCTTGAACCGTTTCAGTTCGCCCACACCCATGGACGCCTGCTTGTCAATTCGGCATGGGTGATGGGGTCGGTAACAGACAGCCAGAACGCTACCGCCAAGGCTAAGCGTGAGGCAGAGCAGGCGTGTCTCCTGTTCATGGTGGTTCGCACTCGTATGGCACGCGTTGGACTTCCGACTGTCGATAGTCGCCCTAGCGACTATATGCGATAGCCTACCTGCCATGCCCACAAGGCCGCAGACCAATTCACGGAGCAATGCAAACATGAGACGCCAAACGCTAGCCATTCACGGGCCGTCATTAAAACGAGAAGCAATCGCCAGTTGCTCAGACAGAAAGGTCGAGGACGAATTGGTTTTTGGCCCCTCCGCATCGGCGAAAGCGGATATGAGTAGGGTAATAGATCTCCTGCTTGAATTGGATCAGCTAATAAGCGTTGCCGCCATTTCGTTCAGACTTCATCCCGATGGAGCGAGCATTGTCGCCACCATCGGAGACGCCAAAAAAGCAACTACAGAAGCTAAGGAAATGTTTTTATATTTAAAGAAAGAGCCGCAAGACAGCGCGACTGCATCGTAGTGTATGCCAATTCGTCCACCTACCTATCTGCAACGACTCAGGGACGCCAAGCAGGCAGTTCCTATTCGTCGTGATGATGGGGTGAGACCGTCAGCAGCGGCACAGGGCTATGGCCACCGATGGCGTAAGCTGCGCCTTATGATCCTGCGTGAGCAACCGATATGCGCCGCGTGCCACAGAGCAGCGGCAACAGACGTAGACCACAAGATAGCCAAGGCCAAGGGCGGCGACGACAGCAGGGATAACCTTGTTGGTCTGTGCCACTCGTGCCACTCAATCAAGACTGTACGTGAAGACGGCGCGCTGCGTCCGCGCCTGCACGTCTTTTTGAAAAAATAAAAAAAGGGGAGGGTGCGTCAAATGTCTACGGAGATGCAAGTCGAGAACGAAGCGTGTCCGTCAAAAAAAAGAAACGCGAAATTCGGAAATTCGTACATTGGCAATACTGCGCTTATGACTTTTGAGGTAGAAAAACGCCACGAAAAACGGCAAAACCATGCCGCTAGCTGCAAGAATTTAAGTGACTTACGTCAACAGGCGGGCCACTGATGCCAGCCGGTAGACCACGCAAACCTGCGCCCCTTCGCATCATCGAGGGCAATCGCGGCAAGCGGCCAATCCCGAAGGAGGCGAAGATCGGCGCGGGCGATTGCCCGAAGCGGCCGCAGCATCTTCTAGGAATGGCTCGCACGAAGTGGGACCAGCTCGCGCCTGACCTCCACGCCGCCGGCCTTCTGACCGCAGCAGACGCCGACGCTCTCGCGTCTTACTGCGTCGCATACCAGGAATGGCGGGAGTGTAACGCTCTCGTCAGGCGCGAGGGCCGAACGTTCGTCACGTCTCGCGGTGTGCGCGGCATTCGCCCAGAGGTGAAGATTGCTCACAAGGCCCAAGCGATCATGCAACAACTGATGTCACAATTTGGGCTGTCACCGAAGGCTCGCGCGAACCTGGGCACGTCTGGCAAGGCAGGCGAAGATGACGGCGATCCGTTCCGCGCGCTGACGGGCACATAATGGCGCGGCAGATTATTACACGAGAGCGGAAGATCATTACACCGAAGCGCATGACCGCCGACGATAAGGTGGTCAAGACCGTTCGCCTTTTCAAAAACACAAAGGGCGAGTACGCGGGCAAGCCGTTCAACCTTCAAGACTGGCAGGAAAACGACATCATTCGGCCCATGTTCCGCACTGGTCCCGATGGCCTGCGGATTGTGCGCGAGGCGTTTATTTTCCTGCCTCGCAAGAATGGAAAAACAGAATTAGCCGCAGCAATTGCCCTTTACTGTCTGCTATTCGATGGCGAGCTTGGCGGCGAACATTACATTGCCGCAACCGATAAGGATCAAGCGTCCATCGCATACAACGCATGCGCCGCGATGGTAAAGGCTGACCCGCATCTGCTCGCGCGGTGCAAGGTTCTGGACGCCACCAAAACTATCGTTGTCCACAAGACAAACTCTTTCCTCAAGGCGATCCCTGCCGATGCCGGAGGCTCGGACGGCTACGGGGCGGCGACGGTGATCTACGACGAATTGCACGCGGCACCGAATCGCAATCTGTACGACGTGCTTCGCCAGTCGCAGGGCGGGCGCAGACAGCCGTTGTTTATCTCCATCACCACTGCCGGCTTTGATAAAAAATCTATTTGTTACGAGCGCTACACTTACGCCTGCCAAGTGCGTGACGGCATCGTGAAAGACCCCGGTTTTCTTCCGGTAATTTACGAGGCAACGAAGGACGACGACTGGAAGTCCGAAGAAGTTTGGAAGAAGGCAAACCCTGGACTGCAAGGGGCCAATCCATTCCGAAACATCGAAGAAATGCGCCGCTTCGCCAAAGAGGCCGAATTGATGGTCGGCATGCAAAACACGTTCCGCATGAAGTACCTGAACCAGTGGATGGAGCAGGCAACCCGGTGGATCGACCGCACGGCGTGGGACCGCTGCGCAGACAAGCCCGACCCTTTCGAGGGGCGTGAATGCTTCGCCGCGCTCGACCTCGCTGCCACGACCGACCTTGCAAGCGCAACATTTCTCTTCCCGTGTGAGGACGGACGGTTTGATATTCTGCAACGGTTTTGGGTGCCGATGGAGGGCGCTCGAAAACGTGCCGAGCGTGACCGCGTTCCATACTTGCAGTGGATCGAGGAGGGGCACATCAAGGCGACCGAGGGGGACGTGATCGACTATGATGTGATCCGCGCCGACATCCGCGAATTGTCCGAGGTTTTCAGCATTCGACAGATCGCTGTGGACCGTTGGAACTCCACGCAATTGACCACGCAATTGACCGGCGACGGGTTCGAAGTTGTCCCTTTTGGTCAGGGCATGGCGAGCATGTCGGCACCGTCAAAGGAATTTGAAAAGCTCGTGATCGGAAAAAAGTTTCGCCACGGTGGCAACCCGGTTTTGGCATGGTGTGCGGCCAATGTTGCGGTGGAGATTGACGCCGCCGGAAACATCAAGCCGAGCAAGAAGAAAAGTACCGAGCGCATCGACGGCATCGTGTCGCTTGTGATGTCGGTGGGTTTAGCAATAGTCGCCCAAGCGACTACACCAAGTTCTTACGAAACAGGTGGAATCACATTCCTAGGAGACGATTGATGGTTGCGCGCGTGCTGTTCGTGGCTCTGCCAATCGTCGCCCTTGCCCTCATCGGCTGGGGCGCGTGGTGGTGTTATGCGCCTGCCGGCCCGCTGTCGGTCGGTCTGCTTCTCTGGCTTGACCTCAGCCGCAAGGACCGCGCCCAATGAGCATTCTACGTTCCATGTTTTCGCCGATGGCAGCAGGTGGCGGGCAAGACTCCGTGCCGTTCGACATTATGACCGGCCACCAACTGGCGCGCAAAACCACGTCCGGCGAATTGGTCAGCCCGGCTCGTGCCCTCGCGCTCTCGACCTACTACGCGTGTGTGCGCAACATTGCCGAAGACATCGGCAAGCTCCCGTTCAAGGTGTACCGTCGTATCAGTGGCGGCGGCAAGGAGGAGGCGACCGATCACCAATTATATCGATTGCTTCACGATATGCCGAACCCGGAGACCACCTCGCAAACGTTCCGCGAAACGATGAATGGCTGGGCGGAATCGTGGGGTAATGCGTACGCAGAAATTCAGCGCGACCGCTCGGGCAATCCGATCGCCCTATGGCCAATCCATCCGGACAACTGCAATAAACTGCGCCGGGTCGATGGGGAATTGTTTCTAGACGTATACGTGAAGGGCACCGGCTCGGTTAGCATCCCATATGACGACGTGTTTCACATTCGCGGCTTCGGTGACGACCCCCTCTGCGGGCTGTCTGTGGTCGGACTCGCTGCGGAATCCCTCGGGGTTAGCCTTGCCGCGCAAACATTCGGCGCAGCGTTCTTTGGCAATGGCGCAATTCCCGCCATCGTGCTCACGCATCCAGGCAAACTTAGCGAGACCGCCCAAACCAATATGCGCGAAAGCTGGAAGAAGCGCCACAGTGGCGCGAGAAATTCCAACGGCGTGGCGGTACTGCAGGAAGGGGTGAAGGTTGAGACGCTGAGCATCGCGCCTGACGATGCTCAATTCCTTGAGACTCGCGAGTTCCAAGTGTCAGAAATTGCCCGCTGGTTCCGCATGCAGCCGCACAAAATCGGTGACATGAAGGCGAGCACGAACAACAACATTGAGCAACAGGCAATCGAGTACGTGGTGGACACGCTCATGCCGTGGGGCGTTCGCTGGGAGCAGGAGGTCAGACGTAAGCTGATGACCGAACGCGAGCGCAGGGAGCTCGTAGCGGAGATCCTATTTGATGCCCTGTTGCGCGGCGACTCAACCGCTCGCGGTAATTTCTACCGGGTACTTTTCCAGATGGGCGCGCTCAGCCCTGACGAAATCCGCGCGCTGGAAAACCGCAACCCGATCCCAGGCGGGCTTGGTAAAAAGTATTACATGCAGGGCGCAATGATGACGCTCGAACAAATCAACGAGGGCAAGGACAAACCGGCGTCAGCCGCGAACGAACCCGACCCCAGCAAAGCCGCGACCGAGACGGAGCCCGCAAAATGAAACACTCACCCACATGCTTCGCGTCCTACATGGGCGAATGGGCCATCGAGCCCAAGTTCCTGCAACGCGCTGCTGCTGCCGTCATCGCTGGCATGGTGCGCGGAACGGACATAGAGCCGCCGAAGTCGCAGGGATTGGCGATGCCGAAGGCGGCAACCGCCGTCGTGGACCCAACCAGCGATCCCGAACAACCAGAGGTAATGTATATCCGCACCGATTCAGGCACCGCAGTCATTCAGATGTCGGGCGCGATGATGAAAGCGCGGTCAAAGTTTGGCGGCGTCTCCACCGTTGACACCCGCCGGTATATTCGCGCGGCAACGGCTGATGGAGAAGTCGGCGCGATCCTCCTTGCTGGCGATTCACCAGGCGGAACGGTTGCCGGAACTCAAACACTGGCCGATGAAATCCGCGCGGCGGATGCAATCAAGCCCGTGCTCGGTCATATCGAAGACCTGGGCGCGTCCGCATTTTATTGGGCCATGTCGCAGACGCGGCGCGTGACGGCCAACCGTTCGGCGCTGGTCGGCTCGCTCGGTACCTACGGCGTGATCGAAGACTCCAGCGGCAAGGCACAGGCCGAAGGAATCAAGGTCCACGTGCTTAGTACCGGCGCACACAAGGGCGCATTTGTAGACGGCGCACCCGTGACGCCTGAGCAACTTGCCGAATACCAGCGCGTAATCGATGATCTAAACGCCTTGTTTTTCCAGGCCGTTCAATCCGGCCGGAAGCTCAGCAACGAACAAGCTGCGGCATTATTCGATGGGCGCGTGCATATCGCGGACAAGGCGCAAGGTCTCGGCTTGGTCGATGCGGTGCAGAGCTTCGACCAAGCGATTGCCTACGCCGACAACTTAGCGCGTCCGGTTTCCACCGCGAACCAGCGCCGCATGGAATTGGCGCGGGTTAGGCGCTGATGTGCGCAGACGCAACCGTGACGATCCGGTTTCGCTTCCGCTGGTGGGCGGTGGCGATCCTTCGCGCAGTGATATTTCCGCGCCGTTGGTTCGCGTCTTGCCGCGCTGGTTACGGGCAAAACTGGCCGAGTTGTTGACGTGGGTAATCAGTCAGGGAGTAGAAATCTACCCATGAGCGAGACGGAAAAATACCTAACGATTGCGGACATGGCGCGCTTGTTGGACGAGCCGCGCCACCGCGTGGTGTGGATACTCAAGGCGCGCGACATCCGGCACGCGGTCGAGCTCGGAGATCAGCACGGATATACCTTGGACGCGATGAATGAGGCCAGCCGTGAGTTGCAATTGATTGACTCTCGACGTTGAAGAGTTTCTTGCCGTAGTTGCTCGGGCGACTATTTGATTGAGTCACTACCCCAGGGCACAGCCCGGAGCCTCAATCATGAAAAAGCTCATCGCCGCCCGTCTCGCCGCCTTCGTCTTGGCGGAGGCGATCAATGCCCGCGCAGTTGATGGGATTCTGGCGGAGGCTGATCAAACCGCCTTTGACGCGGCCATGGGTGACGTTGAACGGCTCGACGCAGAGATTGCCGCCGAACAGTCGCGCGAATCCGCTGCCGCTGCCGTCGCCGCGAACGCAACCCGCCTTGCTGCAGCCCGCGCCCCGATGGCTCCGCGCACGGTCGCCCGCACTGAGGACGCCAGCAACACCCCCCGCGTGACCAACGTCCGCGCCCGCGGCGATGCAGATCCAACCCGTGGCTTCCGCGACCTTGGCGCCCTCGCCTCTTTGATCGTCCGCGCCTCGACCCCCGGCGCGCACATCGCCCAGGCTGATCGCGATATGCTCAATCCTTTAGCTGCTGGCCAGGGCAATAACGTTGCCGTTGGCTCTGAGGGCGGGTTCCTCGTTCCTCCGCAGTTCTCCACTGCGATTTGGGACGGGCTGAACGGTGGCGACGAATCTCTGATTGGCCTGTGCGACCAGTACCCGGTTGATGGCGACAGCCTGACCCTGTTGGCTAACGCTGAAACCAACCGCGCAAACGGCAGCCGCTATGGCGGCATCCAGGCGTACTGGCTGGCCGAAGCTGCGCAGATCCCCAAGAGCAAGCCGACCTTCCGTAATCTCAAGCTAGAACCGCACGGCCTCGCCGCGCTGGTTTACGTGACCGAGAAGCTGTTGCGCATGCCGTCCGCTCTCGCGCCCTACCTGCAACGCGCCGCTTCGGAAGAAATCTCGTTTGTGGTTGGCGACTCGATCGTCAACGGCAATGGCGCCGGTCAGCCTTTGGGCCTAATGAAATCGGGCGCACTGGTGACGGTCGCGAAGGATGCGAGTCAGCCGACCCTCACCCTCACGCAGTCGAACATCTCCAAGATGTGGGCTCGCCTGCATCCCCGCTGCCGCAAGAACGCCGTCTGGTTCTACAATGTGGATGTAGAGCCGCAGTTCGACGGACTCAACCTGCCGATCAAGAACGTTGCCGGTACCGAAAACGTCGGGGGCATTTCGAACGTCGTCTGGAATGCCGAGAAGAATACCCTCAAGGGTCGCCCGGTGATGCCTCTCGAATACTGCGCCAGTCTCACGAACTTGGGCGATATTATTCTGGCCGATATGTCCATGTACGCAGTCGGCACCCAAGGCGGCATCGATTCCGCAGTGTCCATGCATCTGCGCTTCGACTACGCCGAACAGGCCTTCCGCTTCATGTTCTACATGGACGGCCAACCCTGGCTCGCCAACCCGACCACGCCATACAAGGGTGCTAACACCCTCTCAAGCGTCGTCACCCTCGCGGCCCGCTAATACCGGCCCGGTCTTCTCCACCCTTTCAAGGAACAGCACATGCAACTCGTGGAAAAATCCGGGATCGAATCGGCCCAGGTTCCCATCGACATCAACGGCGCCGCGAAAAACGGTACGTTTATCAGCTTGAAGAACTTCAACCACGCGACGGTGATCATCACCCAGGGCGCGTGGGCTGGCGGCACTCCCGCAGTAACCGCGCGTCAGGCGCAGGATGTTGCTGGCACTGCGGCAAAAACCGCGCCGTTGGCGAGCTACTGGCAGAAGGCCGCAGTTACCGCCGGCCAGTTCACCAAGACCGCGATAGTGTCGAATACCTTCAACCTGCCCGCCACGGCTAACACCGTCACGGTTCTGGAAATCGACGCGGAAGAGCTCGACGTAACCAACGGCTTCGACTGTTTCCAGATCCAGACCGCCAGCCCTGGCGCGGTCGCCGACTTACTTTCAATCGTCTACATCTTGAGCGAGCCGCGCTACAACGGCGCAGGCACCACGATGCCCGACGCCAAGATCGACTAACGCTCGATCGCGTCCATTTCATTCGCCACCAGTTACGCCGGAGACCTCAAACCATGCGAGACATCGCCAAACTTTCCGCTCTCCTCGTACTGGTGGCGCTTTTAGCTCTTTGCCCGCTGTCACTCCATGCCGCGACCGACCTCACGCCGACCGATATAACTATTGCCGGTGTTGATTCAGCGACCGCTGCGGATGTGACCGGGAACACCTTCACGAATACCGGCTACGAATTTATCGAGGTCATCAACGCGAGTGGTGCGCCTATCACCGTCACTAGTGACGCATTCCCGGCTGGTGGTCAGGGTGCGCCCGGTGGTTTGACGGTGACCGATCCAACCGTGTCGGTCCCTGCTACTACTGGTCGTCGTCGCATTGGTCCGTTTCCGCGTGCCTTGTTCAACAATGGTTCAAGCAAGGTCACTATTACGTATTCCGCCGTGACTTCCGTCACGGTCGGCGTGTACCGCTTAACCCCATCTCCGTGATCGCCGCCGAACGCGGCGCGTAGCCATGCCGCGCGGCCAACGACTCACACTCAAGCGGATTGTTGAGCCGACCGGGCAACCGGTTGATCTTGCGTCCGTTAAGTCGCACCTGCGCATCGACATCCCTGACGATGATGTGTTGTTGGGCACCTACATTGCAACAGCTACGCGCACGTGCGAGGAACATACTCGCCGCGCGTTCATGTTACAGACGTGGCGCCTCACGCTGGATGATTTACCTGACGGTGAGCTCAATTCTCACATATCGCCAGCAGTCGAGGGCTGGGACATTCTCCTTCCTCGTCCGCCGTATGTTTCGGGGATTACGATCAGCTATAAGGACACGAGCGGAGCAACGCAGAGCTTGGTCTCGGGCACTGACTTCCTCGTCCTGGGTGACGATGAGCCGTGCCGCATTGCTTTGCCCTACGGCAAATCCTGGCCTGACGTTTATTCACAGCCCGGCTCTGTCGTCGTCTCCTACGTTGCCGGATACGCCACAGCCGCCGCCGTTCCCGATCCGATCAAGCAGGCAATCTGCTTCCTCGTTGGGCATTACTACGAGAACCGCGAAGCGACGATTGCCGGAACCATCATAACCGCCGTTCCCATGGCCGTGGACTCGCTGCTGTCTCCGTTCATCTGTCAAGAGCAGTGGTAGCCATGCGCGCAGGCAAGCTACGTCATCGCCTTTCTATTCAGCGCGAAACTGAATTTGTTTCGCCTAATGGCGAACGCTCCAAGGTATGGACTACCGCATGGACGGTATGGGGGTCAGTTGAGCCGCTAAGCGCCAAGGAATCGACCAGCGCACAGCAACAGGGCGGCAACGTCACGCACAAAATCACCGTGCGCGGTGCGCGGATAACGACGCAAGACCGGGTGTCGTATAACGGGCGAATCTTCCATCTTGAAAGCGTTCTCAATTTTGAAGAGCGCGGCATCAAAACCGACGCCCTCGCTAATGAGGTGGTGTGATGCGGATCACCACGCACGGATTTCCTGAGGCAATCGCTAAGCTAAACGAGCTTTCATCGCGCGTTCAAAAGCGGCTAGTTGAGCGTGCGGGGCGCGCAGCGTTGAAGCCCATTGTTGCCTCAGCCAAGCGCCGCATTCCCAAGGACACGGGCAATCTTCGGAAATCCATCGGGGTGAAAAAAGCCAAGCGAGTCGGCAAGGGTGAAGTGGTCTTGCTGGTCGGTGCGCGTCAGGGTTTCAAATGGGCGCGCAGTGGGCGCAATATAGAAAATGATCCCGTCCGCTACGCGAACCCGGTCGAGTATGGGCACGTTACTCCCGATGGTGGATTCGTCCCTCCTGTTGCGTTCCTTCGCGGTGCCTACGAGACGGGCAAGGTGCAATGTGTTTCTGATTTTGCCGATGAATTGAAGGCGCGCGTTGAAGCGGAGCTTGCGAAAAAATGACGCTCTCCGCAGACGTGGCCATTTATAACCGTTTAATTACGAGCACCGCTTGCTTTGCGTTGCTTAGTAATCGCATCGAGCCGAGCAGGTCGAGCGAGCAAACCGCGCTACCGCGTGCCGTATATACGCGACTCGTTGCTGATCACCAAGACCACATGGGCGGGGCGTCGGGCTTGGTTTTCGTTCGTCTACAACTTGACGTTTTTGCGGCCACGCTCGACAGCTTAGAGCAATGCTGTGAAGCCATTCGCAACCGCCTGGATGGCTTCCGTGGGAATGTCACGGTCGGCGCTGACACCATCTGGTTGCAAAAAGTCCACCTTGAAGACGAGCGCGACCAGCCAGTAGACCCGACAGACGGCAGTGATCGCGGATTATTTCGCCGCTTATTGGATTACCGAATTTCAGCCGCCGAATCTATCCCAACTCTCACCTAACACCACCAAGTCACAGGAGACACCAGCCATGCCAATCACCGCAGCAGCAGACGGACAGGGTACGACCCTCACGTTCTCGGGCTTCATCGCAAACCTTATCTCAGTAGACGGCCCGAACTTTTCGCGCCCAGCCATTGAGGCAACGCACATGGGCACGACCGTAGCGCGCACCTATATCCCTGCCGACTTAATCGAGCCGGGCGAGGTGAATTGCGAAGTCGAGTTCGACGTGCAGGCATTGCCTCCCATCGGTGGCGCAGCGGCAACGCTGGTCATTGTGTGGGGTTCTGGTGCTACCACCAAGACTTGGACTTGGACCAATGGCGCATTCATGACCAGCTTTAAGGGTGGCGCGAAAACCGGTGAGCGCATGACGGGTTCCGCAACCTTCAAGTTGACCGTGCTGCCGGTTGTCTCTTAATCTCTTTTATTCGCCTGGACGACTATTTACTCAATCAAGGAGAGATCATGTCACTGGAAACCATCACCGAGCCAGCAGCAAGAAAAATGCTCGCCCTTTCGGATATTATTGACGCCAACGATGCTAAAATCGTTGAGGTCGAAGTGCCTGAGTGGGGCGGGTTCGTTGGCGTTCGCGCCATGACGGGCACCGAGCGGGACGCTTTCGAGGCGGCATTGATCGCGGCGAAAGAGAAGAGCGGGGGTCTTCCTCCGAATCTTCGGGCAACGTTTTTGTCACACACCTTGTGCAATGCGGATGGATCCTCGTTCGGCGCTACGCCGGAAGCTCTCGGCAAGAAATCCGGCAACGTTCTCGACCGCTTGTTCAAAGTCGCGCAGACTTTGAACGCTCTCGACACCGAGGCGCAAGAACGCCTGGGAAAAGACTAGACACTCACCCCGAGCGGCGGTTCTGGTTTCGGCTGGCGTTGTCGCTTGGGATGAGTGTGAGGCAGGCGCAGCAGCTCATCAGCGCCGAAGAGTTCGCGGAGTGGGTGGCATTCTTTACCGCTGAGCCATGGGGCGAAGAACGCGCGGACCTTCGTTCCGGCATTATCGCGGCGACCGTCGCCAACTGTCACGCGCAAGGACGCAAACAATTCCACGCTGAGGACTTCATGCCGACATTTGGAAAGCCGAAGCGCAGGCAAGCGATCGAGGAGATGCAGTCACGCATGATGCTCGCGTGTTCTATGAACCAATCGGTTAAGAAAGCCTAGCCCATGGGGAACGCGGGAACGGTAAATATCAGCCTCGTTGCGAGGACCGCAGAGTTCACCGCTAACATGAAGACGGCGGTTGCTTCTGTCGTTTCGCTGGAGTCAACCGTCAACCGCGTTCAGGCAATGGTGGTGGGCTTCCTTGGCGTGGCGGCGTTGAAGGCGGTTACTACGTGGACGCATGGAATCATGGAGTCTATTGATGCAACGGCGAAGTTTGCCGACCGCATCGGGTCAACCACTGAGTTTCTCACGACGATGGCGCATGCCGCCGATCTTTCCGGCGTGGCGAATGAAACGCTCAGTGTCGGCCTGCAAAAGATGGTCAAGAACATCAGCGAGGCAAACAATGGTAACAAGCAACTCGCGCAGACGTTTACTGAGCTTCATTTAGGAGCCGAGAACCTCGCGGCGCTCGACCCTCAAAGTCAGTTCTTGCAGTTGTCCGAAGCCATGAAGGCGGTCAACAATTCGGGCGACCGCGCGCGCCTTGCTATGGATGTTTTTGGTAAGTCTGGAGCGGAATTGTTGCCGGTGCTCGATATGGGAATTGCTGGCTTCCAAGACATGCGCGAAGAAGCCGACCGGCTCGGGCTTTCTTTTTCGCGCATGGACGCGGCTAAGGTGGAAGCGGCAAACGATGCTTTGACGCGTGTCGGTGCTGTAGCAACTGGCATCGGTCGCAGTATCGCAATTGAAGTTTCGCCAGTCGTCACGGCGCTGGCAAATGACTTTGTTAATCAAGCCAACTCTATGGGCGGATGGCGCGCAATCGTTCTTGGTGCGCTGGAATCGGTAGTCAAAGGCATTGGCTACATCATGACGGCATGGGACTATGCCAAGGCCGGGTTTATTTTCTTTGAATATGCAGGCGCCAATCTCGCCAAGTCATTTTTGCAGGCTGCAGACAAGGTCGTTCAGGGTTTCCAGTGGATTAGCGGCGTGGCGTCTAACATCAGCACCGCCGTCATGGATACTTTCAAATGGATGGGCGCGAGTATCGCCACCACTTGGGCGCTGCTAAAGGTTCCCATCGCCATGTTCGTGCAATGGATTGGGACGCAATTATCTGAAATGCTGCACATGGTATCCGCTGCGGCGATGAAGTTTGACGCTAAAATGGGCGCGTCGTTGCTGGAAGCAGCTAACAAGGTTTCCGTTTCCACTGGTGACATGAAAGAGAAGGCCAAAATAGCAGCCGACAGCGCAGCCGATGACATGCGTAATGCTGGGCAAAAGGCCAAGGATTCTTGGTCGAACATCTTTAGCGTTGATGCGTCTGGAAGCGCGGCAATCCAGGGCATGATTGATGAGTACCAAACGGCAGGCGACGAGACGGGCGCAGCGTTTTGGGGCGCCTGGGATACCGCGACCGAACAGCGCGGAATGACGGGTCTATTAAATTGGTTCGCTAGAGTCAAAGTTGAATCTGATAAAATGGCGGAAGTAACGGCGTCCACGATCAAGAACAAGCAAGAGTCCGATCTTGCCGCATCCGCCGAGCGCAAAAAAGCAGTCATTGATGATGAAACATGGTTGACCGCCTTCATGGGCGACGAAGCGAAAAAGCGGCTTGATTGGGACAAGAAGACCAACGCCGACAAGCTCTCGTTCGCGTCCGGTGTGTTGGGTAATCTTGCCACGCTGCAAAATACCCACAGCCGCAAGGCGTTTGCCATCGGTAAGGCCGCTGCGATGGCGCAGGCGGTCGTTTCAACGGCTGCTGGTATCGCGCGGGCCTTTGGTGAGCTTCCGTTTTGGGTGGCGATTCCTGCCGCTGCAGCCATTGGCGTGGCTGGGGCCGTTCAGATCAGCGCCATTGCGGGCACTCAATTCGGCGGCGGCGGCAGCGTCAGTAGTTCTTCCGGTTCTATTTCTATGGTCGGCGGCGAACCCATCGGCGTTGGCCAATCGGCACAGCCAGGAGTGACGGGCAACCGACAGAACACCATACAGGTCAACTTCACCGGATTGTCAGACAATCAAATCTTGAACGGCCAACAAATGCGGCAACTGATCGAACAAATCAACGAGGCGCAGTCTGACGGCTCGCCTATCAACGTTGCGGTGGCCGCATGACCGGATTCCTGACCGTCTCCGTAGGCTCTGGCAGCGGCAGCAGTGGCGGCAGCGATACGACGCGCCGCCCGCGCATTGCCTACGACAACAAGGCCGTTGGTGCGTCGGTCGTCGCTGACAGCACGGCAGTGGGTTTTGATCCCGTGAATCTCTTCGATTGGAAAGCGTACACGCTGTGGACCCCGGCAACGCCGGGCGTGCATTACGTCACCGTTATCCCTGCGACCGTTCCAACGGTCGACACTTTCGCGATGGCGCAACACAACCTGGGTGCCAATGGCGGAACGATCAAGCTGCAATACTCGCTCAATTCTGGCGGGTCTTGGCTGGATGCCACGGCAGCCATTGCCCCGGTTGCTGACGAATGCATTTTCAAGAACTTTGCGGCCATAACCGCAAGCCATTGGCGCGTGGAAGTAACGAGCACACCCGCAAGTGTGATTGGCCTATTGTTCATCGGTGCCTCTTACCAGCCAGGGCGCGGCATGCTTGATGGTTTCGCTCCGCCGTTACTGGCGCGAAAATCGGAACAGTATTCCACCATGTCAGAATCCGGCCTTTTCCTTGGGCGCAGTATTCTACGGCGGAACATCGAAACGGAGGTCCGGTTCGAGCACCTGACGCCAGCGCAGGCATACAACGAATGGCTGCCATTCATGAAACACGCCGAAAAGAAGCCGTTCTTTTTTGCGTGGCTCTATGAAGACTACCCAACGGATTGCGCATTGATGGAAACAAACGGCGATATTCCCGCGCCTGTATTTTCTCGGCACTTTGCGCTCACGGTATCGCTGAAAATGAAGGGGCTTCTTCCTTCATGACGTATGCCGCCAAAATTGGAGAGCTTGGGCGACAGCCAGTATGGATCGTGGAAATCGATCTCGACACCTGCACCCGCACCTATGGCACGGC